>DATFPD010000374.1:0-18529 GCA_035265005.1 Gemmatimonadaceae bacterium
GGCATGGGCGATGCAAACAGATGAGCGGTGCAGCGCGGTCAACACCAGCGACTCGCGACTGCTCGTACGACACACGCCCCCGTTCCAGGCCTCGTCCCGGAGCGGGGGCGTGTTCGTTCGCCCGCGGCCCGTATACCCGTCCTCGGCGCCACAGCGGCGTGCTTAGTGCGGGCCCGCCGCGCACTTCGGCCCAGCCCTGCGCCGCATCCCAGCGTCGAAGGCTGACCGCCGGGTCCGTGCCCCCACCGGGCCTCCTCCCCCGGAATGGGGGCGCGGTCGTCTGCACGGCGCGCGTGCCGCTCGCCTCGAATCCGCCGGGCTACGGGCGGCCGCGCATGCCCGCGGTACGAGCCATGCTCCGACGTGCTGATCCATGGCGATTCGCACATTCACCGACTCGGACGGGCAGCGGTGGACGGTCTTCCCGGTGGTGCCGAGCGGGTTCCGCGGCGACGCGATGGGCGGCGCGATGGGCGCGGCGGCGAGCGTGGAGCGGCGGCGGGCGGAGGTCGCCGACCGGCGCGTCGCCGCGCGCCCGATCGATTTCCCGGACCGCCGACGTGGGCCGCGCAGCCGGCGCCGGCCGGTCACGCAGGGCTTCGAGCGCGGCTGGCTCGCCTTCCACGCCGATGAAGTCAACGACCGCCGCCGCCTGGCGCCGATCCCCGAGGGGTGGGAGACGATGAGCGACGGCGAGCTCGAGGCGCTCCGCGCGCAGGCGCGGTCCTACAAGCGCACGGGCGACGTCAGGTGACGCCGCTCAGCGCTGCCCTCGAAAGCCGCTCAGGCTGATCTCCTCGGCCTCGCGAAGAAAGAGCGACAGGAGCGCCATCGATTCCTCGATCGGCGCGTTCGGGGACGCCGCCGTCCCGCGGAGGAGTGCGGACTCGACCTCGCGCCGGAGGATGGCGAACTCGCGATGGACGGCCGCCTCGGACCAGCCGAGGCGCCGCCGCTGCGCGCCGTGCTTCTGCGCGATGAGCCGCTGGATCTCGGTCCCGTCCTGGATCAGCGGCACCCGGTGCGCCCCGTGGTCGTCGAGAATGGCGAAGCTCTGCGCGATGTCCGCCAGAAACGTCGCGGTGTGGTCCTCGAGGTCGATGGGCGCCGCCGAGCGCGCCCCCGCCGTCTCGGGGTCGGCGCGGAGCTGTTCCGTCAGCGCGTTGACGATGCCCGGCACGCTGGTCGCGAGCAGGGCGCCGATGGCCGCCCGGGCGGCCATCGGCGGCGCGCCGACCGGCGCGGCGGCGCCCGGGACCGGACTGGCGGGCAGCCAGAGCGTGAACGTCGACCCCGCGCCGACCCGGCTCCGCACCGTCAGCTCCCCGTCCATGAGCTGCGCCAGGCGCCGGCTGATCGCGAGCCCGAGCCCGGTGCCGCCCGTCTGGCGGGACAGCCCCTGACTCGCCTGCACGAACGGCTCGAAGATGTGCTCGAGCTGGTCCTCGGCGATGCCGATGCCAGTGTCCTCGACCCTCAGAAAGGCCCAGCGTCCCTCCGCCCCCGCGCTCCGGGCCGCCAGCGCGGAGGGCGGGGCGTCCGTGACGCCGCACGCGACGGACACGCGGCCGCCAGCGTGCGTGAACTTGACCGCGTTGGCGAGCAGGTTCACGAGGATGTGCCGCACGTGGTGCGCGTCGCCCGTGTAATGGACGTCGCTGCAGTCCCTGTCGGGCCGCGGGCCCTCCCACGCGATGCCGCGCGCGGCCGCCTGCGGGGCGACCAGCGCGAGCGCCTCGGCGATGGTGGTGGAGGCGGGCACGACCTCGTGCGCGGCCCGCATCTCGCCAGCCTCGACCTTCGCCAGGTCCAGGACGTCGTCCACCACGCCGAGCAGATGCCGCGCACTGCCGCGCGACCGCACGACGTAGTCGCGCTGCTGCTCGGTGAGCGGCCCCGCCAGCTCCATCTCCAGCAGGTCGGCGTAGCCGAGGATCGCGTTGAGCGGCGTGCGCAGCTCGTGCGAGACGACGGCGAGGAAGTCGGACTTCGCGCGATTCGCCCGCTCGGCGGCGACGCGGGCGTCTTCGGCGTCCTGCGCGTACCGCTCGGCCTCGTCGCGCGCCCGCTCGGCGTCCCCCCGCGCGCGCTCCGCCTCGGCCACCGCGTCGCGAAGCTGCTCGTTCGCGCGCTCCAGACGCTTCGCCAGCTGCTGCGCCTCGCTGACGTGCTCCTCGAGCTCCACCGCCTGCGCCTGGAGGTCGCCCGAGAGCCGGTGCGTCTCCCGCGACTGCTGCTCGGCGATCACGCGGGCCCGCTCGGCCTGCGCCAGCCGGACGAAGACGGCGACCCGGGCGCGGAGCACGTTCGGGTCGCAGGGCTTGCCGATCCAGTCCACGGCGCCGAGGCCGTAGCCGCGGAGGGCGAGCACGGGATCGTCGCCCTGCGCGGTGAGGAAGATGATCGGCACGCCCCACGTCCGCGCCCGCTGGCGGATGAGCGCGGCGGTCTCGAAGCCGTCCATCTCGGGCATGCGGACGTCGAGCACGATCAGGTCGAAGTCCTCGGACAGCACGCGGCGCAGCGCCTCGGCGCCGGACGTCACGCTCACCAGCCGCTGGCCGAGGGGCGCGAGGAGCTCTTCGAGCGCGATGAGGTTGGCGGGCTTGTCGTCGACCAGCAAAATGCTGATCGGAGCGGGCGGGACGGTCCCCCCGCCGCTCTCGTTGTAGGGCCTGGATGCGCGCACCACGCTCCTTCGGGTCATCCGCCTCCGCGATCGCGGTCGATGCCGCGTGCAGCAAGCTACCTCATCACTGCCGGCGGTGCATCCCCGAGGACGGAACGTCCGCACGACGCGGGCCGGGTGCGGGGCCGGCGGCCGACGCCCGGCGGGCTCAGCGCCTGCCTAACGTGACGGAGCGCCAGGCGCGGAACACGCCGCTGTTCTCGACGCGCGCGGGGTCGACCTCGGGCCGGGCGCAGCGGCACAGCCCCTCGAGCTCGACCGGCGAGAGCAGCCGCCAGCTCGAGGGGTAGGGCGCGAGCCGGCGGGTGGTGGCGGCGCAGCGGAAGTGCAGCCAGCCGCGGGCGAACTCGGGGTGGACGAGCAGCTCGCGCGGCACCATGTACCGGGGCGGGTCCACCACCTCGGACACGAGCCACTGCACGCCGTCGCTGTCTGTGAACGTCGCCACGCTACTCCCGGGAGCTACTACCTGCGGCGCGGTCCGGCGCGCCGGTGAGTCGTGCCCTCAGATGCGTCGGAGGGGGGTGAACCAGAACACCCGGAGCCCGGCCGCCGGCCTACGGCGCCGGTCCGATGCGGACGTGCTCGCCAGAGACCGGGACCGGTCTGGCCCGGCGGCAGAGCTCCGCGAGCTCCTCCACCGAGCGCTCGCGCCAGTCGGCGGGGTAGGGCATCAGGCGCCGCCGCTCCCCGGTGGACTTGAACGCGAGCCACCCCGTCCGGTAGTCGCTGGGCAGCAGCGCGAAGCTGCCCGCGGTCGCGCCCGCCGGCGAGACCTCCGAGACCGACCACTCCACCCCGTTCGAATCCCGGAACTCCATCTGGCGCTCTCTCCTGGTCCGGCGCGGCCGCGATCCGACGGCCTAACGGCTTCGCCCCGGCCCCGCCGCCGGCCGCCTGCCCGGACGAATAAGCAAGCCGAGTGCCGCGGCGGGCGGCAAACCCAGTCGCTACATGTGTTTGCGCGATTCGGCCGTTTTCGGCTTGGAGCCGGAGGCAGGGGAGCCTGCGCGCGGTGGCGCTCATCGACGCGCACCTCGGCCCCCCGGACCGGCACGCGGGCGTCCGGTCACTCCCCCCGCAGCGACACCATCGGGTCGACGCTCGACGCCCGGCGCGCCGGCAGGTAGCTCGCCAGCAGCCCCACCGCGATCATGAACGTGGACATCCCCACGAACGTCGCGACGTCCACCGCCGCCACGCCGAACAGCAGGTTCCCCAGCGCGCGCGTGGAGGCGAGCGCGGCCGCGAGCCCCGTCGCGACGCCGACGGCGACCACGCGCGTGCCCTGCGCCACTACCATCCGCCTGACCTGCGCGACGTCCGCACCAAGCGCGATGCGCACGCCGATCTCGCGCGTGCGCTGGGCCACCACGTAGGAGAGCACGCCGTACAGCCCCACCGCGCCGAGGACGAGCGCCAGCGCCGACGCGATGCCGAGCGTCAGCATCGTGAACGACAGCCGCACCATCGAGTCCCGCGCCAGCCCGGCCATCGTGAACACGCGGTACATCGGCGCGTTCGGCGCGACCTCGCGCACCAGCGCCCGCACCTCGGGGGCGATCGACTCGGCGCGCGGCGTCCTGACGACGTACGCCGGCGAGGAGATCATCCAGCTCGTCGGCGTCGGGCCCACGAGCGGGAAGTAGACCGTGGCCTGCGCCGTGTCGCGGAAGCCGTACTGCATCACGTCCTCGACCACGCCGATCACCGTCGACCACGTGGAGTCGCCCTGGAGCTGCAGCCGCCGCCCGACGGCGCCCCCGCCGGGCCACAGGCGGCCCGCCGCCGACCGGCTGACGACCACCTTGCCCAGCGTCGACGGGAGGTCGGTGCTCGAGAACGGCTCGCCGGCGATCACGTCGATGCCCATCGTCTTGAAGTAGTCGCCGGCGGCGAAGGTGAAGTCCAGCCGCACGGCGGCCGCCGGATCGCCCGCCATGTCCTCGGTCCGGAAGCGCCCGACGTCGGTCCCCTCGTTGAGCGGGACGTTCTCCACGAGGCCGACGGACTGCACGCCGGGCAGCGCGCGGAGGCGCGCCATGAAGTCCATGTCGAAGCGCGCGAACGACGGGCCGTCGTGCAGCGCCTCGCCCTCGGGCGCGATCTGGAAGGTGAAGACGTCCTGCGTCTCGTAGCCCGGGTCCACGTGGCGCAGCTTGTCGAAGCTGCGGATCAGCAGCCCCGACCCGATGAGCAGCACGAGCGCCAGCGCGGTCTGGCCGACGACGAGTCCGTTGCGCCCCCAGTGGCGCCCGCGCGTCGAGCCGCGGCCGCCCTCGCGCAGGCGCGCCAGATCCGGGGCGGAGGCGCGGACGGCCGGCACGAGCCCGCACGCCAGCGCCGACAGCGCCGCCGCGCCGAGCGTGTACAGCACCATGGCGGCGCCGATGCGGACGTCGCCGATGCGGGGCACCTCGGCCGGCGCGGCCCGGAGGAAGAGCGGCAGCCCCGCCCAGGCGATGCCTAACGCAATGGCGGCGGCCGCCCCGGCGACGACGAGCGTCTCGGCCATCTGGAGCCGGACGAGCTGGCCGCGCGCGGCGCCGATCGCCCGCCGGACGGCCAGCTCGCGCTGGCGCCCTTCGGTGCGGACGGTGAACAGGTTGGCGACGTTGGCGCACGCGATGAGCAGCACGATCGAGGCGGCGCCGAACAGCACCCAGAGCGGGCGGGAGATGGCGCCGAGCATCTGCTCCGTGAGCGGGCGGACGACCGCGCGGTGCCGCTCCATGATGCGGACGTAGTTCGCCGACCCGCCGAAGCGCTCGGGCAGCCGCTTCGCCAGCAGCGTCAGCTCCCGCGCCACCGCCTCCGGCGTCGTGCCCGGCTTCATGCGGGCCACCAGCGGCATCCAGAAGCGCCCCGGCTCGATCCGCTCGGGCCGGATCTCGCCCGCGATCCAGAGCAGCGTCCCGTCCTCGGGGAACCGGAACTCGGGCCCCATGACGCCGACGACCTCGCGGCGCCGGCCGGCGATGTCGTAGACGCGGCCGACGACCGCGGGGTCGCTGCCGAACCAGGTGGCCCACAGCGCGTGGCTGATGACGACCACGCGGTCCTCGTCGGCGGCGACGGGCAGGCGCCCGAGAATCGGGAGCGCGCCGAGCGTGGAGTAGAGCGAGTTCGTGGGCGAGGACATCCGCACGCGCTCGACGCGGTCCTCGGTGCGCAGCGTCGACGTGAAGGAGTTGTACGTCGACACGTCCTCGAGCAGCTTCGACTGCTCGCGGTACTGGAGGTAGAACTCGAGCGAGACGCCGAACTCCGCCGGCATCTCGGTCCCCGGCGCCGACGCCGCGACGTGCACCAGCCGGTCCGCGTGGGCGAAGGGCAGGGGGCGCAGGAGCACCGTGTCCACGACGTCGAACATCGCCGCGTTCGCGCCGATCGCCAGCCCCAGCGTTCCGGCGGCCACCGCGGTGAAGCCGGGGGAGCGCCGCAGGGCGCGGGCGGCGAGCCGGAGGTCCGTGGACCACCCGTGAAAGGTCGAACGCATTGCCTGCTCCTCGGTGGAGGTCGTCGGCGTGTGGACCCACGTTGGGCTCCAGCGCTCCACGGCGGCGGACTTCGCCAGGTCGAACGCCGTGGCGAGCGCGAACCAGAGCAGCGCGGGATGGCCGCGCGCGCGGGCGGCGTCGTAGTCGCGCTCCACCTGCTCGGCCATGTCGGCCGCGAACTGCTCCCGGAACGCGGGCGGGAACAGCCGCACGAGGGACAGCAGTGCGCGCTTCACGATCGGCCCGGCGCGACGCCCAGGCGCTTCTCGGCCATGGCGGCCGCGTGCTTGCGGCGGCGCGTCTCGGCCAGCAGCTCGCCGCGCGCCGCGGACGTGAGGGCGTAGTACCGCCGCGCCAGCCCCGGGTGCGGCGGGAGCTCCTCGGCGGGCGCGACTTCCCTGACCAGGCCGTCGGCCATCAGCCGCGCGAGCACCCGGTAGAGCGAGCCGGCGCGCGGCGCGAGCGAGCCGCCGGACTCCGCGGCGACCGCGTCTCTGACGGCGAGCCCGTAGAGCGGACCGCCGGCGAGCGCCAGCAGCACGTGGAACTCGAGGTTGCTCATCCCGCTCTCGCCGCGGCTCGCCATAGCGTCGCTGCCCGTCCGCCGAAGGTGACAATTGCTCCGCAAGAGTATTTACCAGCGCAGCCGTCGGCAAGAGTCGGACGGCAACGGCAGTGGCGACGGTGTCAGGCGGGGCGGCCCTCGGCGAAGCGGATGCACACCGGCGACGGCACCTCGACGCGCTGGCCGGTCGGCGTCAGGCGGCCGGTGTCCGCGTCGACGCGGAAGCCGACGATCGAGCCCGAGCGCTGGTTGGCGACGAAGAGGAAGCGCCCCGACGGGTCGAGGCCGAAGTTGCGCGGCCAGAGCCCCTCGGTCGACACGCGCTGCACCGGCGCCGGCGCGCCCGAGGCGGGGTCGACGGCGAAGACGACGACGCTGTCGTCGCCGCGCACCGACGCGTACAGGAAGCGCCCCGACGGCGCGACGTGCAGGTCGGCGGCCGTCGCCTCGCCCGCGGGGCGCTGCGCGAGGAGCGGGACCATCGCCAGCGGCGCGAGGGTGCCCGCCGCGGCGTCCCAGCGGAACGCGCCCAGCGTGAGGTCCAGCTCGTTCACGACGTACAGGAACCGCCCCGACGGGTGGAAGGCCAGATGGCGCGGGCCGGCGCCGGCCGGCAGCGCGGCGAAGGGCGTGGCGGCGGGGGCGAGCCGGCCCGCGTCGTCGAGGGCGTAGACGAAGATGCGGTCCAGCCCGAGGTCCGCCGCCAGCGCGAAGCGGTTGGTGGGGTCCGGGATGATGCAGTGCGCGTGCGGCGCCTCCTGCCGGGCCGCGTTAGGCCCGGCCGGCCCGGCGTGTTGCACCACCGCCGTCGCCTCGCCCAGCGCGTCGCCGGCGATCGGCAGCACGGCGACGCTCCCGCCGACGTAGTTCGCGACGAGCGCGAAGCGGCCCGTACGGTCCACCGAGATGTAGCAGGGCGCGCCGCCGTGCGAGACGCGCCGGCCGGCCGGCGTGAGCGCGCCCGTCTCCGGGGCCTCGGCGAACGAGCTCACGGCGCCCGTCCGCTGCCCCTCCCACTCGGTGACCTCGTTCACCGCGAGCAGCACGCGGCGCGTGGGATGCAGCGCGAGGAACGACGGGTTCGGGCCGACCGCCGCCGCGCCGGCCGGGCGCAGCGTGCCCGCCTCCGCGTCCAGGCGGAACAGGTAGACGCCCTCGGCGCGCCCGGCGTCGGTGTAGGTGCCGACGTAGACCAGCATCCCCTCGTCGCGGCGGCGGCCGAGGTGGGCGCACGACGCGAGCCCCGAGACCGCGAGGCTCGAGGCGGCGGCGGCGGCGGCGGCGGCGGCGAGGAACGACCGGCGGGACAGAGGGTGCTCGGTGGGCACGGCGGGCTCGTCGTGAAAGGGTTGGGCGCGGCGGCGCTGGCCGACCCACAAATCTCCGCCCCGGTCCGCTTCGCGCAATCACCGGCGCCGCGCCGCCGGCCCGACGCTAGCCGCGCGCGCGGACCCTTTCGTCACGCCTGGAATGCTCTCCGGCTCAACTTCGTTGTCGCGCGTTCGCACCACTCGCTAGGCTCCGCGCACGCGTCGCGGGCCGGCGCGGGCCGGAGCGCGGGGCGGTCTCGACTGTCGAACGTCCGCTGCCGCCAGCAGGCCGGAGTACGGCGGGAACGGCCAGGCGACCAGCGGCGCCGGCTACGACTGCGCGGCCTACAACCAGCCGCTGGCGACGTTCGGGGCGCACTGGGCGCCGAACGGGCTGCACTTCTACACGGGCAACCAGTTCCCGGAGCGCTACCGCGGCGGGGCGTTCATCGCCTTCCACGGCGGCTTCGACCGCGCGCCGCTGCCGAACGAGGGCTACAACGTCATGTTCGTGCCGATGGGCGACGACGGCCGCCGGTCGGGCGCCGGCCTTGCGACGGCGACGGCAACGGCGACGGCAACGGCAACAGCAACAGCTTTGACAGGATGAACAGGATGGTGAACAGGATGACGGCCCCGGGAGTCTTCGCGTCCCGGGGCCGTCATCCTGTTCACCATCCTGTGCATCCTGTCAAATTGCCGTTGCCGTTGCCGTCGCCGTTGCTGTTACCTCAAACTGACCCACTACCGTCGGCGCCGAGGCCCTCGACCTGGCGCGCTACTCGGGCGGGGGGCCCGCGTCCTCGTCCGGGCGGGCCGGGCGCCTGACGAGCACGGGCACCGGCGAGGCGCGCAGCACCTTGTCGGCCACGCTCCCCAGCAGCAGGCGCCGGCCGCCGCCGCGGCCGTGCGTCGCCATCGCGATCAGGTCGGTGCCGCGCTCGCAGGCGTACTCGAGGATCGCCGCCGCCGCCTGCCGTCCGACGACGACCGCGGTGTCCGCCGCCACGCCGTGCTCGCGGCAGGCCGCCGCCGCGGCCGCGAGGTGCCGCTCGGCCTCCGCCCGCTGCCGCGCCAGCTCCGCCCCGTCCACGCGGGTGACCGGCGCCGGCCGGGCGATGGCGAGGCGCGGCGCGACCACGGCGAGCAGCGTCACCCGGGCCCCGCCCAGCCGCGCCAGCGCCAGGGCGTCGCCGAGCGCCTGGTCGCCTAACGCCGACCCGTCGAGCGGCACCAGGACGTGCTTGGGCAGCCCCTGCGCCGGCGCCGCCAGCCGCCCGGAGGGGTGGACCACCAGCACCGGCGCCCGCGCGCGGCGGATCACGCCGTCGGCCGTGCTTCCCAGCCAGGCGCGACTCAGCCCGCCGAGTCCGTGGCTCGTCATCACGATCAGGTCGGCGCGGTGGTTCGCCGCGGCGTCGAGCAGCCCGTCGGTGACGGGGACGCTCTCCCGGAGCAGCGAGGAGGGCCTCGCCCCGTACATCACCTCGCAGGCGGCGGTAACGCCGGCCTCGGACAGGAGGCGGCGCGACCACCGCGCCGCGTACTCGCGCGACGACGCCGCGAGCTCGCCCTCCAGCCGGTCGGGCGTCGTGAAGAGCCCGGGGACGTGCGCCCCCTTCGGCAGCGGGATGTAAAGGTGGACCGCGTGCACCCTGGCGCCGCTCGCCCGCGCGATGGCGAGCGCGACGGGCACCGCCTCCTCGCTCAGCGGCGAGCCGTCGAGCGGCAGGAGGATGCTTCGCAACGGCGTGGGGGTGACGCGCACGGCGCGCTCCGCCGGCTGCACCTCGGGCTCCAGCCCGCCGACGGTGGGTGATTGCTGCTCACTGTCGAATGTCGTACGCATGGCGAGTCCTCCCCGCGCTCCGCGTGTGCCGCGTGTGCCGCGACTCCTACCTCCCGCCCTCCGGTGCGACCAGCACCGAGCAGCCCGCCCCGCGCAGCAGCGCGGTGGAGACGCTCCCCAGCAGCATCCGGCCGGCCGCCGAGCGGCCGTGGCTCCCGGCGGCGATCAGCTCGGCGCGCGTGCGCTCGGCGAGCGACAGGATCTCCTGCGCCGGGCTCCCGCGCAGCGTCACCGCCTGCACGGTCACGCCGGCCGGGATGGCGAGCCGCCGCGCGAACTCCTGCAGACGGCCGGCGGTCCCGCCCGGGATCGTCTCCTCCCAGCTCGACGGCGCCGCGAACGGGATGCTCGCCCGCGGCGTCACGTGCGCCAGCACCACGGCCCCGCCGCCGCCCAGCAGGTCGATCGCGGCCTGCGCCGCCCGCGCGCTCGAGTCGCTGAAGTCGACCGCGACCACCGCGCGCGGCGGGAGCCACCGCAGCCCGTTCGCCACCGCGAGCACCGGGACGCGCGCCGAGCGGGCCACCTCCAGCGCCGTCTCGGGCCCGAGCAGTCGCTGCACGATGCCGTGCGGGCGCAGTCCCATCACGATCAGCCCCGCGCCGGTCTCCTCGGCGGCGCTGACGATCATCTTGCCGGGCCAGCCCGTGCGCACCAGCAGCCCCTCGGGCGGCGGCGCGACGCCGGCGTGGCGCATCTGGCGTTCGACGCGCTCGCGGAGGTCCTGTCGCAGCGCGCGCTCGAGCTCGGGCTCGTCGGCGGGCGGGGCGAACTCCGCGCCGGCCGCGGGCAGCGGCTGGTGGACCGTCAGCACGTCCAGCCGCGCGCGTGCGCGCCGGGCGACGGTCCAGCCGAGGACGAGCGCCGCCTCGGAGTCGGGCGCGCCGTCGGTGGCCGCGAGGATCCTCGTCAGGCTCCGGCCGCTGGGCGCCGGTCCGGTCGCGCCGGCCGGGCGCGCCGAGGGTGCGGATCGGGTGAGCATGGTTCCTCCCGGGCGATGCCCGTGGCGATGCCCGCGGCGATGCCAATCGTCGTCAGGCAATCGGACGATGCCGCCGCGGCGGGCGCGCGTCTGTCGGGGCCAGCCGGGTTCGCGGTAGGGGAATCGCCGTTGGCGGTACGGTCACGCGCCCGACGCCCCGGCGCGCCCGGGCGTCCGAACCTTTGTACGAGCGGGAGTATGGGGAGAAGCCGGTCCCGCTTGCGCGGGGATGACGAGCCCTGGGTCCCCGCCTTCGCGGGGATGACGGGCTGAGGGGCTCCGTCTCCGTGGCCCTCCCTGCCGCCTCCGTGTGCTCCATGTGGGTAGTGGGTCAGTTCGAGAGCAACCGCAACTGCAGCGGCTTTGACAGGACGAACGGCGACAGGATGAACAGGATGAACACAGGATGAGGGCCCCGGGACGTCTCGCGTCCCGAGCGGCCCGCATCCTGTTCACCATCCTGTGCATCCTGTCGCCGTTCGTCCTGTCAAAGTCGTTCGTCCTGTCAAAGTCGTTGCCATCGCCCTCGAAGTGACCCACTACTCAGCCGTCGCCTGACGCTTACCGGCCTGGCCGGTCCGCGGTAGACTGTTGCGCCATGGGCCGCTTCGACATCACCCGGCGGATCGCGCGCCTCGATCCCGAGCGGGATCACGCGCTGATCGTGCACTACCTGGGCGGCTACGAGTTCCCCTGGGACTTCGTGCGCTCGCTGGAGCTGGCGCTCTACCGGACGTTCTGCTCGCCGTCCATCTCGCGACTGCTCGACCGGACCGGGGAGTTCCACCAGCGGCCGCAGCGGCGCTACGACGACACCGCCCTCCTGATGGCCGAGCTCGCGGAGTGGGGGTACGACAGCGAGCGCGGGCGGGAGGCGCTGCGCCGGATCAACCGCTTCCACGGGCGGTACGCGATCCCTAACGAGGATTTCCTCTACGTCCTCTCGACGTTCCACCTCGAGCCCATCCGCTGGATCAACCGCTACGGCTGGCGCCGCATGACCGACGCCGAGGTCCGGGCGAGCTACGTCTTCTGGCGGGAGGTGGGGCGGCGGATGGCGATCCGCGACATCCCGCCGGACCACGAGGCGTTCGAGCGGTGGAGCCTCGACTACGAGCGGACGCACTTTCGGTACGACGACGCCAACCACCGCGTCGCCGTGTCCACGCGCGAGCTGTTCGTGGGCTGGGCGCCGCGCCCGCTGCGGCCGCTGGTGCGGGTGGGGATCCACGCGATGCTCGACGACGTGATGCTCGAGTCGTTCGGCTTCCCGCGGGCGCCGCGCGCGGTGCGCGCGCTCGTCACGGGCGCGCTGCGAGCGCGGGGGCGCCTGCTGCGCCTCTTCCCGGCGCGCCGCACCAAGAGCTTCTTCACCGGGACGCCGACTCGATCCTGGCCTAACGGCTACCAGATCGCCGAGCTCGGGCCGCCACCGCCGGATCGGGAACCCGGCGGCATCGCGCGGGAATGATGGCGGCGTCGCTCCTCCGCCTGGCGGGGCTCGCCGTCGGAACGGGCGCGCTCGTGCGTGCCACGTGGGCGCTGCGGGGCGACGGACGGTTCCCGCTGGCGGCGATGGTCCGCGCCGAGCTGGGGCGGGGACGCGGACGGCGCGGCGCGGTGCCCGTGTGTATCGCCGGCGGCGTGGCGCTCGTCGCCGCGCCGGTGGGCTGGTCGCTCCGGGCGGGCGACGCGACGCTGGCCGTCGACCCCCGGTGGGTGGATGTGACCGCGCTCGCGCTCCTGGGCACAGCCGTGCTGAAGCTGCTGCTCGTGGTGTTCGAGGAGCTGGCCTTTCGCGCGGGCGTGATGCGCGCCTTCGCTCCGCGGCTCGGTCTGGCTGGGGCGATCGTGCTCGGCGCATTCGCATTCGCCGCCGCCCACGGACGCGGCGCCGCCGCCACCGCCGTGCTCTTCGTGGACGGCGTGGGCTTCGCCGTCGCGTACGCCTCGACCCGGTCGCTGCGCGCGCCCATCGCGTGGCACGCGGCGAAGAACTTCACGGTCTGGCTGATCGCCGGGCAGGGCACCGTACAGCTCGCGGCCGGTCCGCTGCGCGTGCTGCCGACGGGCGCCGCGGATGCCGGGAGCGTCGGCATCGAGCTGGTCGCGACGATTGCCATCGTGGTGCCGGTCGCCGCGTGGCTGTCCCGCCCGCGGGCTTCGGGATCGCTGGGCACGTCGTCCACGTGAATGACGAAGACAGCCAGGCGGCAACCGCGCTAGCTCCCGGCGAGGAACCGCTCCACTGCCGGCCACACGAGATCGGGCCGCTCGGCGTAGGTGAAGTGCGCGGCGTTTGGCACGCGGAGGAGCGTGGCGCGGGGAAGCGCCTGCACCCACTCCTCCACCAGGTCCATCGGGATCGCCTCGGCCTCGCCGTGGACCACCAGCGTCGGCACGTCGAGCCGGCGCAGGCGGTCGCGCAGGTCCCAGTCGCCGTAGGAGTTCATCACCACGCGGTTGGTGGTCGTTAGGCCGTAGCGGATCCCGGCGGGGTCGGAGGCGCAGAGGTCCGACCGGAGCAGCCGCTGCGTGCGATCCGGCTCGGCGAGCCTTGGCCGCAGCGCGACCGCCCAGAAGTCGCGGCAGGCCTGCCTGACGTCGCCGCCCGCCGCGCCGAGGCGGCGGTTGGCGTCGAACAGCCGCGCCACCGAGGCGCTGTCCAGCCGGCGCTGCATCTCGGCGCCGAAGCGCTGCCAGAAGTCGCCGCGCCGCGGCGGCACCGGGCCGAAGAACACCATCCGGCGCACGGCTTCCGGATGCGCGAGCGCGTACGAGGCCGCCAGCAGCGGGCCGTACGAGTGCGCCACCAGCGTCACCCGGCCGAGCTTGAAGTGGCGGCGAAGCTCGTCCAGGTCGGCCACCTGGCGCGGCGCAAAGAGTCGCGTGGTGTCGGCCGGCAGCTCGGAGCGGCCGGCGCCGCGCTGGTCGTAGTAGATCACGACGTGCCGCGCCTCGAGCGGCGCGAAGTCGCCGGCGATGCTCTCGAGGTCCACGCCCGGGCCGCCGTGGATGGCGATCAGCGTGTCCGGGCCGCGGCCGGCGACGCGATAGAACAGCCGCGCCGAGTCGGAGGTGACGACGTAGCCCTCCCCGGGCGAGGGCCCGCGGCTCACGGGCGCGCGGCCGCCGCCGCACGCGGCCAGGGCGAGGGCGGCGAGCAGCGAGAGGAACGCTGGACTGCGCACGGAGAGATCCGCGCTCATCCGCGTTCATCCGCGGCCAACACGTCGTTCGTCATCATCACCGGTGGTAGCCGCGCTCGAGGATCAGGAAGTCGAGCGCCGCGGTGGCGAGGTCCGTCTCGGCGAGCGCCGCGGCGTCGAGCGGGGCGAGCGCCGCCACCTCCTTGAGCGCGGCGCGGCAGCTCTCGCAGCAGCTCACGCGCCGGAATTCCTCCTCGCCCCGCGCGTGCAGCAGCCGGAGCCGACGGTGGTCGCGCTCGCCGCACGCCGGGCAGGCGCCCCGCGGGAACGCCCACGCCGCGGCGCAGCGCCCGCAGCGCAGGACGCGCTCCCGCTGCGCCCCGCGCAGCTCGGCCAGCAGCGGCGGGGCGCCGCACGCCGGGCAGACGCCTCGGCGCCACCCGGCGGCGTCGGCCGCCGCCGCGTCAGGCAGGACCAGCGCCGAGGCGGTGCGGAGCGGCGGCTGCACCGCGAGGTCCACGACCAGCCGCACCAGGTGCTCGTCCAGGTCGAGCCCGCGCGCCAGCTCGGCAACGGCGTCCCAGGCGCCGGCCAGCGCCGCCTCGGCCAGGGCGTCGGCGGCGTCCGGCGGGACGGCGTCGAGCAGCCGGGCGGCGACCTCGGACACGGTCTCCCCGGCCACCGGGTCCGAGCCTAACGATCTGGCGAGCGCGGCGACGTTGAGGCGGAGCGCCGCGCCGTCGGCCAGCGGCTCGCCGGCGAGCGCCGGCACGCCGGCCGCCAGCCGCGCCCGCGCCGCCTCGAGGTCCGGCACGCCGGCGGGGAGCGACGGCGGCAGCGCCGCCGCGGCGGCGAGCACCGCGCGCAGCAGCGCGGCCGCGGCGCCGGCGTCGGGGTCGCGCGCCGCGAGGGCGTCCAGCTCGCGGGTCACGCTACGGCCGCCTGGCGCCGCCGCCCGATTGCTGCCGCGGGTCGGCGGCCGTCCCTTGGTCGAAGCTCCGGCGGTCGCCCTGCGGCGTCGCCTGGGCCGCCGCCGCCCCGGTCCGCGGCGGCGTCATGGTCCCGGCGGCCAGCCGCTCCACCGGCGCGGGCGCGCGCCCCGGCCAGAGCGTGGTGTCGGCAGCGCGCGGGTCCGGTTGCTTCGCCGTCGCGACGATCGGCTTGTTGCCAACGTCGGCGCCCGGGCCGCCGTCGCGTTCGCGCTGCACCTCGGGCGAACAGGAGATCGACCACAGAGACAGAGAGACACAGAGGAGGGGCACACGGAAGAGAAGCCCCCTGCCAGGACGCTTCGCAAAGTGTCCCGGCGGAGGGTTCCCTCTTCCGTGTGCACGTCCTCCGTGTCTCTGCGTCTCTGTGGTCGATTTCTTCATCACAGGTACCAGAGCGGGACGTGGGGCCACTGGGGCGCCATGACGATGACGAATCGTAAGGCGAGCCCGCCGAGCAGGGCGCAGCCCGCCGCCACCATCTGCCGCCGGCGCTCGTCGGCCCAGGGGGAGCCCGCGGGGTCGCCACCGCGCCAGCGGTGCAGCACGAGCGGCGCGACGAGGCCGACGAGCACGACGAGGAGCCAGAACAGCACGCCGAAGCCGCCGGCGATCACCGGGCGGGCGACGCCGCCGAGCAGGAGGAGCATCGCGGCGATGAGCAGCAGCTCGATGCCGATCGCCCACCGGTCGGCGGCCGCCAGCTTGCGCAGCGTCACGTCGTGGTGCGAGCGGCCGCGGCGGAGGAGGATCAGCATGAGCAGCGCGTACGACGTGGACGCCGCCGAGGCCAGGAAGAGCGCGCCGAGCAGCCGCGCGTTGTGCCAGAACGGCTGCGTGGAGGACGTCAGCAGCACGCCGGTGTAGCCGGCGAGGAAGAAGCCGAAGAACGCGCCGAACACGGCCCACAGCAGCGCGACCGGGCGCGGCCGCTCGCGCGCCCACCGGTCGACCCGCACTAGCGGCGCCCACCGGATGCGCCCCGACTCGATCAGCGCGCCGACGAACGACACGAACGAGAAGAAGCCGAAGCCGGTGAGCACCCACGACCCCACCGAGATCGGCGACCATGGCTTGAACATCGGCATCGGCGGGCGCTCGCTCTCGACGAGCATGTGCCAGAAGCGGAGCGGCTTCCCGAGGTCCACTACCAGCAGCAGGCCGCAGACGAGGAGCAGCGGGAAGGCGATCAGGTAGCCGAGCCGCACCGCCTCGCGGTCGCGCGGGTCGTCGGCCGCGTCGAGCAGCGTCGCGATGAAGTAGCTCCCCGCCGCCAGCCCGCCGAGGAAGAAGTAGAGGATGACGTACCACCCCCAGTGCGGGGCGTTGGGGACCCCGGACTGCGGATTCGCGGCGAGCTGCGCAAGGGTGCTCATGCGCTCGCTCACACGAGGCCGCGCTGGCCCAGGATGGGCAGACTGCGGCGGCGATGCTGGCGCTGCATCGCCTCGTTGGCCAGGTGCACGGCGTCGAACAGCGACCGCGGCTCGGCGTTAGGCGGAAGCGGGGCCGGGGGCGGCGGCGGTTCGGGCGCCGCCGCCGCCGCCCGCTCCGGGTCGGCCCCGCCATCCATCCGCTCCTTGCGGAAGCTCACCAGCCCGGTGACGGCGAGCGCCGCCGCGCCGAGGGCGCTGAAGGCGAACCCCTCGGGGACGTTGGCCGAGCCCACCTCCGGGTGCGCCGGCAGCCCGTAGACCTCGGGGCGGTCCACCAGGAGGTAGAAGCAGTTGAGCCCCCCGACGATGTCCTCCTTGCCGTAGACGTACGCGTCCACGCCCTGCGCCCGCAGCGCCGCCACGCGCTGGTCGGCGAGCGCCATCAGCTCCGACACCTCGCCGAAGCGGATCGAGTCGGTGGGGCAGGCCTGCGCGCACGCGGGCTCCATGCCGTGCTGGAGCCGGTCGTAGCAGAGCGTGCACTTGTGCGCCTTGCCGTCGTCCCCGATGTCCGGGACGCCGAACGGGCACGCGGTGATGCAGGCGCGGCAGCCGTTGCAGACGTCCTGCTGGATGTAGACGCTGTCGAACTCGGTGCGGATGATGGCGCCGGTGGGGCACACCTCGAGGCACGCGGCGTGGACGCAGTGCTTGCAGACGTCCGACATCATCAGCCAGCGCGACCCCTGGAGGAACCCCTGCTGCGCGCGGTCCTCCGGGAACTGCTCGATGAACTTCACGTGCCGCCAGTTCAAGGCGCTCATCCGCCCGGTGTTGTCGTACGAGTCCCCGGTCAGCTCGCGGTGCCCGCCCTCCTCGGCCGGCAGCTGGTTCCACTGGTGGCACGCGACCTGGCAGGCCTTGCAGCCGATGCAGATCGTGGTGTCGGTGTAGAAGCCCTTGGCCATCGCACGCTCCCTAACGCCTGGTGGCGGCGAGAGGGAAGGGGGACGGGGGATGGGGGATGCGGTGCCTCGGAAGAGCCTGTCCTGAGCGAAGCGAAGGATCCCGAGCGCAGTGCATCCCCCTTCCCCCGTCCCCCGTCCCCACTTCACCCATGGTACACCCCTTCCGGCTGGTCCAGCGTGTACCGCGGCTCGCGCACCACCAGCTCGTCGAGCGACTCGGCCTTCGCCGCCAGCTCGATGCCGAAGTCGATGTTCGCCTCGGCGGCCTGGCGCTCGCGGCGGCCGGCGCGCGGGAGGGGCGTCGCGGCGTCCCTGTAGAGCGCGGCGAGCTCGGTCCGCCGGCGGCCGGCGCGCACGTCGCACATGAACGCCTTCGACTCGTGGATCGTGACGTTCGGGTCGCCGACGAGCGCCGAGAGCGCGTTCACCACGTCGCCGGTGACCACGCCGCGGTAGCCCCAGTGCCAGGGCATCCCGACCTGATGCACCGTGCGGCCGTTCACCTGGAAGGGGCGGATGCGCCGCGTCACCAGCGCCTTGCACTCGATCGCCCCGCGCGGCGTGACGACCGTCGCCCAGCCGGCGTTCTCGATCCCGCGCTCCCGCGCCAGCTCGGGGGAGAGCTCCACGAACAGCTCCGGCTGGAGCTCGGCCAGCCAGGGCACCCAGCGGCTCATCGCGCCGGCCGTGTGGTGCTCGGTCAGGCGGTAGGTCGTCAGCACGTGCGGATACTGGGCATCGGCCACGTCGTGGTACACGTTGTCGCCGCGCGGGTGATCGAGGGCGGTCGGGCTGGTCTGCTGGGAGTAGAGCGGATTGAGGATCGGCGACTCGAACGGCTCGTAATGGGTCGGCAGCGGCCCGTCCTTCAGGCCCTTCGGCACGAACAGCCGGCCGAGCCCCTCGGCCAGCATCACGAACGGCTGGGTGCCGGAGAGCCCTTCCAGCCCCGTCGCACCCTCGGGCGGCTGGTAGCTCGGGGCGGTGGTGGGCGGGAAATCCGGCGTGTCGAGCCCGGTCCAGCGCCCGGCCCCCTCGTCCCACCAGACGTACCGCTTCCTGTCCGACCAGGGGCGCCCCTCCGGGTCGGCCGAGGCCCGGTTGTAGAGCACCCTGACGTTGTTCGGCCAGGCGAATCCCCAGCCGAGGTAC
>DATFPD010000375.1:0-7178 GCA_035265005.1 Gemmatimonadaceae bacterium
GGCGCGGCGTCAGCGCGGCCGCGATCGGCACCACGGACGAGTCGGCGGCCCGCAGGCTGAAGAGCTCCGGCCCGAGCGGCGCCGCCGGGTCGAGCGGCTTGTCGAGCTGCACGCGCAGCGTGAGGCTGTCGCGGATCGCGACCTCGTTGATGCGCGGCCCGATCGTGTCGTGGACGAACGCCAGCAGCTCGAGGCGGGCGCTGTCGCCCAGCGCGACGTCCAGGCTGTCGTAGAGCTCGCGGGCATCGCGCGCGCGGTTGTTGTTCTGGTCGATGGTGCCGCGCACGGCGTAGCGGCCGGGCGGCAGATGCCGGATGGCGAAGCCGCCGACGGAATCGCCGATCGTGACGTACACCGTGCTGTCCGGAAGGCCGATTGCTTCCACGTACGGTCGGACCGCCGGGCGGCCGGCGGGCCAGTCGAAGACGATGCCGGCGAGCGTCGTGTTCGGAATCGTGGGGCCGGTGGAGAAGATCGCCGTCGCGCCGTCCTTGCGCGCGTTGCCGCGAATGTCCGAGATCCCCGGGAGCATGGTGATCACGTAGACCGTGTTCGGCCGGAAGCCGCGCCGCGGGCGAACCGTGAGCGTGCTGCGGTCCCAGTCCACCCGCGGCTCGCCGTCCGCCGGGGAGATGAGGAACATTCGGTTGAGCGACGCCGCGCCCTGGAGCTGCTGCTGGATGGTCTCGTCGAACTGGAAGACCACGCGCGGCGGCCGGACGTTCACCGAGCCCGTCTCCGGGACGATGCGGACCAGCTCGGGCGGCTTGGGGTCGGGCGGTCCTCCGGGCGGCGCCTGCATCTTCGCGCAGCCGGCCGCCACGCCGAGGAGCAGCGTGGCGGCGGACGCGCGTGCGCGGCGGCTCATTCTCCGCACAGGCCGCGCACCTTCGCGGCGAGCTGCTCGTGGCGCTGCGCCCACTCGCCCTCCTTCTTCCGCTCGGCCTCGACGATCTCCGGCTTGGCGCGCGAGACGAAGTTCTCGTTCGCCAGCCGCTGTCGCAGCGACGCGAGCTGCTTGCCGAGCTGCTCCAGCTCTCCGCGGAGCCGCTTGCACTCCTTGTCGACGTCGACCAGCCCGGCGAGCGGGATGATGATCTCGGTGCCGCCCGGGAGGACGACGTGCCCGGCCGCCTCGTGCGGCGCCTCGTCCGCGAAGCGGAGCGCGGCTCGCGTCAGGCGGCCGACCGTCGCCGTCTCGTCCTCGAAAACCCGCCGGGCGTCGGCGGGGGCGCGGACGACGGCCTCGATCTGCCTGGCCGGCGGGACGTTGTACTCGCCGCGCAGCGTGCGGATGCCGTTGACCGCCTGCCTCACGAGCTCGAACGACTCGCCGGCGCCGCCGGCCGCCGCCGCCGCGTCGGCGTCGCGGCGCTCCGGCCAGCGGGCGCAGGTGACGAACTGCCCCGGCTCTCTGCCGGGGAGCCGCTGCCAGAGCGCCTCGGTGATGAACGGGATGATCGGGTGCAACAGGCGGAGCGCCTGGTCGAAGGCGTGGACCAGAACTGCACGCGCGACCTCGCGGTCCTCGGCGTCCGCGCTCGCGCCGAGGCGGTGCTTGACCGACTCCAGGTACCAGTCGGCGAGCTCGCTCCAGACGAAGCGGCGCGCCGCCTCCGCGTACTCGTTGAGCCGGAGCCCATCGCGCAGCTCGAACAGCTTCCAGGTGTCGTTCTCGACCGACGGGCGAGGAGGGCCGAGCGCGCAGTCGCACTCGTAGACGGCGGCGTCGAGCCGGCCGAGGATCCAGCGGTCGGCCAACGTCAGGCGCTCCGGGTCCAGCTCGGCGACCGGGCGGACCGGGTCGCCGCCGACGTTGGTCAGCAGGAACCGGCCGATGTTCCAGAGCTTCGTCGCGAAGTTGCGTCCGACGGCGAACGACTTCTCGATGTCGCTCGGGTCGAGGATCACGTCGGCGCCGAGCCCCATCCCGGAGATCAGCGTGAAGCGGAGCGCGTCGGCGCCGTAGCGGTCGACGACGTCGAGCGGGTCGATGCCGTTGCCGAGCGACTTCGACATCTTGCGGTGCTGCGTGTCGCGGACCGTGCCGTGGAGCAGGACCGTGTGGAACGGCGTGCGCCCCATGAACTCGTAGCCCGACATGACCATCCGCGCGACCCAGAAGAAGAGGATCTCCGGGGCCGTGACGAGGACGTCGGTCGGGTAGAACGCCTTGAGGTCCGGCGACTCCTCGTCAGGCCAGCCGAGGGTCGAGATGGGCCAGAGCCAGGAGGAGAACCAGGTGTCCAGGACGTCCTCGTCCTGGCGCAGCGACGTGCCGCCGCACTGCGGGCACGCGGTCGGGTCCTCGCGGTAGGCGGCGGTGTGGCCGCAGGCGTCGCAGTACCAGACCGGGACGCGGTGCCCCCACCAGATCTGCCGCGAGATGTTCCAGTCGCGGATCTTCTCCATCCAGTCGACGTAGACCGCCTCCCACCGCTCGGGGAGGATGCGCAGCTTCCCCGTGCGGACGGCGTCGAGCGCCGGCCGGGCGAGCGGCTCCATCTTGACGAACCACTGGTCGGAGAGCCGCGGCTCGACGACCGTGTTGCAGCGGTAGCAGTGCCGGACCGCGTGCTGGTGCGTCTCGACCTTCTCCAGCCGACCGTCGGCGCGCAGCTGGTCGACGATGCGCTCGCGCGCCTCGAATCGGTCGAGGCCGCGCAGCTCGGCGGGGACGCGGCCGGCGGCGTCATCCGCCCGCGCGCCGGCTTCGCTCGGCTCGCGGGCACCCGCCGCCTCCATCGTGGCAGTGGGCGAGATGACGATCGGCATCGGCAAGTTGTGCCGGCGCCCGACCTCGAAGTCGTTGGTGTCGTGCGCCGGCGTGATCTTGACGACGCCGGTGCCGAACTTGGGGTCCGCGTACGCGTCGGCGATGACGGGGATCTCGATCCCGACGATCGGCAGGACGACGCTCTTGCCGACGAGGTCGCGGTAGCGATCGTCCTCCGGGTTCACGGCGACGGCGACGTCGGCCAGCATCGTCTCCGGGCGCGTGGTGGCGATGGTGAGCGCGCGTCCCTGCGGATCGCCGGCGACCGGGTAGCTGATGTGGTACAGCTTCCCGGTCTCGTCGTTGAACTCGGCCTCCTCGTCGCTGAGCGAGGTCATGCAGCGCGGGCACCAGTGAATGACGCGGTGGCCGCGGTAGATGAGCCCCTTCTCGAACAGCCGGACGAACGCCTCGCGGACCGCGCGCGAGAGCTCGGGCGAGAGCGTGTACGCCGTGCGCGACCAGTCGGCGGAGGCGCCGATGGCCTTGAGCTGGCCGATGATGGCGCCGCCGGTCTCCTCGACGAAGCACGTCGTCTTCGCGACGAACGCCTCGCGCCCGTAGTCGAAGCGCGTCTTCCCCTCCTCGTCGCGGATGATCCGCTCGACGACGTTCTGCGTCGCGATGCCGGCGTGGTCCATCCCCGGCAGCCAGAGCGCTTCGTCGCCCGCCATGCGGCGCCAGCGGGTGAGGACGTCCTGGACGGTGTTGTTCAGCCCGTGGCCGACGTGGAGGATCGCCGTGACGTTCGGCGGCGGCATGACGATGACGAACGGCACGCGCTCGCCGCCGGCGCGGGTGGAGCGCTCGCCGCGCGCGACGTAGACGCCGGCGTCCGTCCACATCTCGTAGATGGCGCGCTCGGTCGCCGCGGCGTCGTACTGCGCGGGAATGTCCGTCATCGGGGTCTGGGACGCAGTCATATGTGGCCCAAAGTTAATGACCGGGTGAAAGCTTGGGGGAGCGGATGACAAAACGAGCGGGCCGCCGGGAAGCCCGGCGGCCCGCTCGGAGACGGAGCTGGAAACTCGGTGAGCTCAGTCGGCTCTGAGAGTGTCCCGCCCCGTCTGCTCGCGCATGACCTGCCGCGCCTCCTCGGAATCCGGCTCGGCTACGTGGTCGGTCTTCGGTACGCCGGTGGGCGCGACGGGCGAGCCGTCGGTGCGGCCGCCCTTCGGGGCGGCCTTGCGGCGGCGGCGCTCGGCGATGTTCTCGGTCTCCTCGGCGGCCGCCTGGAGCGCCTCGCGCTCGCTCAGCCAGCGGTCCTCGAGATTCGGCTTCGGGTCCGCGTGGCGGTCGGCCTCGGCGGACGTGCCCTGGCGGCGCCGGCCGGTGCCGACGCGCTGACCCTCCCAGCGCGCTTCGGTGAGGGCGGGGTCGCCGTCCTGGAAGCGACGAGCGTTGTCGTCCAACTGCTCCTCCTCCTCGCGCACGGCGAGGCGATTCACGACGGTGTCGACTCCGGGCACGCCGCGCGTCAACGTGACGGCGTGCGCGGCCTCTTCTTCGGCGTGCACCCACCCGGTCAGCTCGATGATCCCGTCGCCGACCGCGCCGATGTCCACCGCGCGCTCGCTCAGGATCGGGTCGTTCCGGAACGCTTCCAGCACGCGCTCCTCGAGCACCGCGTCAGGCGACGCCTCGGCGTCGTCCAGCTCGTCCTCTTCCTCGGCGTACGCGCCCTCGAACTCGCTGGCGCTCAGCCGCTGCCGGGTCTCGCCCTCCGCATCCTCGACCTCGTCCGGCCGGCGCGCGAAGCGCCCGCGCACCCGCGCCGACAGCCCGGAGAAGCCGCCGAACCTCTGCGCGATCAGGACTCCGGCGGCCAGCCCGGCGAGCGCGCCGACGGCGAGGAACAGCGAACCCCGCGAGTCGGACTCGGTGTCGTCGCGATAGCGGATGGGTGACATGAGCGAACCTGTGGCGGAGGGTATTGCCGAAAAGTAACTTACGCGGAAGGACGACGCGCGGACAGTACGCGGCTACGGCAGGCAAGAAAAAGGCCAGTTACGGCCCCCCACAGAGCACCGAATCGATGACGCAACCGTTCGCGAACGAGCAGCCGGAAAGCGCGCCGTCCTTCTGGGGACTCGTCACCTGGGCGGGGCTGCTGCTGGTGCTGCTCGCCGGTCTCGCGCTCTACTTCCGCTTCGCAAGTCAGGTCAACCCTCTGCTCCATCTGGATCCAGCACGATGACGGCCAGCCGCCTGCCGCAGGACTCCGCGCTCACGCTCACGCTGCCCGACGGCTCGACCCGCGAGGTGCCGCCGGGGACACTTCCGAAAGAGGTCGTGGGGTCGATCGGCGAGCGGCTGCTCAAGGCCGCCGTGGCGGTGACGGTGGACGGCGAGGTGCAGGACCTCGTGACGCCGCTGCGCCGCGGCGGGCAGTTCCGCGTCATCACCGAGCAGGAGGCGCGCAAGGCCGAGGAGGCGGGGCAGCACTCGCCGGCGCACGACGTCCTGCGCCACTCGGCCGCGCACGTGCTGGCGACCGCCGTCCGGCGGCTGCGCCCGGACGCGCACATCGCCTTCGGGCCGGCGATCGAGAACGGCTTCTACTACGACTTCGAGGTGAAGGAGCCCTTCACCCCGGACGACGTGGAGCGCTTCGAGGCGGAGATGCGGAAGGTCGCCGCCGAGAAGTACCCGTTCGAGCGCGCCGAGGTGGACCGCGGGCAGGCGCGGCAGCGCTTCTCGGACGACCCGCTCAAGCTCGAGCGCCTGGCCGAGCTGGGGGACGACGAGGTCATCTCCACGTACACCGACGGCCCGTTCGTCGACCTGTGCCGCGGGCCGCACGTGCAGGACACCTCCTGGATCAAGCACTTCAAGCTGCTCAACACGGCGGGCGCGTACTGGCGCGGCGACGAGAAGCGGCAGATGCTCCAGCGCATCTACGGCACCGCCTGGTTCACGCAGAAGGGGCTGGAGGCGCACCTCCATCAGCTCGAGGAGGCGAAGCGTCGCGACCACCGCACGCTCGGCCACGCGCTCGACCTGTTCTCGACCGACCAGCGCGTGGGCGCGGGACTCATTCTCTGGCATCCGCGCGGCGCGATCGTGCGCAACGAGATCGAGAACTACGAGCGCGACCTGGTGATCCGGCACGGCTACGAGCTGGTGTACACGCCGCACATCGTCTCCGAGCGGCTGTTCCAGATCTCCGGGCACCTGGAGAACTTCAAGGAGAACATGTTCGGGGCGATGGAGGTGGAGGGCGCGGCGTACCGCCCGAAGCCGATGAACTGCCCCGGGCACATCTGCATCTACCAGTCGAAGCAGCGCTCCTACCGCGACCTGCCGATCCGCTTCGCCGAGTTCGGCACGGTGTACCGGTACGAGCGCAGCGGCGTGCTGCACGGGATGCTGCGCGTGCGCGGCTTCACGCAGGACGACGCCCACGTCTTCTGCACCCCGGACCAGGTGCGCGTGGAGATCGCGCGGCTGCTGGACCTGGTGCACGAGATGCTCGGCGTCTTCGGCTACCCGTACACGATCGAGCTGTCGACCCGGCCTGATAAGGCGCTCGGCACCGAGGAGGACTGGACCCAGGCGCAGGAGCTGCTGTCGCGGGTGCTGCGCGAGCGCGGGCAGGAGTTCACGATCGACGAGGGCGGCGGCGCCTTCTACGGCCCCAAGCTCGACTTCAAGCTGATCGACGCCATCGGCCGCAAGTGGCAGGGGCCGACCGTGCAGCTCGACTTCAACCTGCCGCGGCGCTTCGAGCTGGAGTACGTCGGCGAGGACAACGCGCGCCACCAGCCGGTGATGCTCCACCGCGTGCTCGTCGGCTCGATGGAGCGGTTCGTCGGCGGGCTGGTGGAGCATTACGCCGGCGCGTTTCCGCTCTGGCTCGCCCCGGAGCAGGTGCGCGTCATCCCGCTCACGGAGGAGAACCTCGACACCTGCCGCGAGATCGCCGAGCAGCTGCGCGCGGCGAACGTGCGCGCGCACGTGGACCTGCGCTCGGACACGCTCAAGTACAAGGTCCGCGACGCGATCCTGATGAAGGTCCCCTACATCGCGGTGGTGGGAAAGCGCGAGTCCGCGTCAGGCAGCGTCGCGCTGCGCCTCCGCGGCATGCCCGAGGGCGCGCAGCCGATCGTCGTCCCCGTGCTGGAGTTCATCCCGCGCCTGCGCGAAGAGATCCAGACGCGGTCGGTCACGCCGCTGATCCAGCTGCCTGCGAAGGGGAACGGGAACGGGGCCTGAGGGCGGGAAGGGGGACGGGGGACGGGGGATGAAGTGCCCCGGGATAGCCTGTCCTGAGCGAAGAAGGATCCCCAGGCAGTTCATCCCCCGTCCCCCCTCCCCCTTCCCGCCCTCAAGGCGTCAGCCGGTTCGGGCTCCGGTGCAGGAGTGTGGCCTCGCGGATGCTCGGGAGGCCTAACGTCTGCAT
>DATFPD010000376.1:0-5709 GCA_035265005.1 Gemmatimonadaceae bacterium
TCGCCAGCGACTACCACAAGCCGAGCGACGAGGTGAAGCCCGACTGGGACATGGCCGGCATCGTGGACGACACGCGGCTGCTCTTCCGCGTCGGGCTGGCGGTGGCGAACGGCGAGGACTGGCCGGCCTGGAAGCCCGGCACCGAGTTCCGCGCCCGCCGCGAGGCGATGCTGCGGGGGCAGGCATCGCGGTAGTGATGGCAACGGCCACGGCTTTGACAGGATGAACAGGATGAACAGGATCAAACGGGATGGTGCCCCGGGAGGCGAGCTGTCCCAGGGCACTCATCCGCTCTGATCCTGTTCATCCTGTTCATCCTGTCAAAGCCGTTCTCACTTCACTCAACAGTCCGAAGGCGCCTGCATATGCGCGATGTCGTCCGAAGGATCTCGATCTGCGTGCTCCTGGCCGGCGGTCTGACCGAGGCCACTCGCGCATCTGCCCAGGCCTCCACCGCCGTGCTCACGCCGCAGCAGCGGCTGGCCCGCGAGATCTACAAGGAGCTGGTCGAGATCAACACCGTGGACTCGGTGGGGTCGGTGACGCAGGCGGCCGAGGCGATGGCGCGGCGGTTCCGCGCGGCGGGGTTCCCGGCGGCGGACGTGCAGGTGCTCGTGCCGCCGGGGAAGCCGACCAAGGGGAACCTCGTGGTGCGCTACCGCGGGCGCGGCGGGCCGAATGCGCCGCGGCCCATTCTCCTCCTGGCGCATCTCGACGTCGTCGCCGCGAAGCGCGAGGACTGGAAGTACGACCCGTTCGTGCTGCGCGAGGAGAACGGCTACTTCCTGGGGCGCGGCACGGCCGACGACAAGGCGATGGCGGCGGTGTTCGTCGCCAACCTGCTGCGCTACCGGCAGGAGGGGTGGGTCCCCACCCGCGACATCATTCTCGCCCTCACGGCCGACGAGGAGAGCGGCGACGGGAACGGCGCGGCGTACCTCTCGGAGACGCACCGCGACCTGATCGACGCGGCCTACGCCATCAACGAAGGCTCGGACGAGGCGCGCGGGCCGGACGGGAAGCCGCTCTACCTGGGGCTCCAGGCGGCCGAGAAGCTGGCGGTCAATTACACCCTCACCGCCACCAACCCCGGCGGCCACTCCAGCCAGCCGCGCCCGGACAACGCCATCTACCAGCTCGCGCACGCGCTGGAGCGGCTGGAGGCGTACACCTTCCCGGTCGCGCTCAACCCGGTCTCGCGCGCGTACCTGGAGCAGACGGCGAAGGTCGAGTCGCCGGCGATGGCGGCGGCGATGCGGACCGTCCTCACCAACCCGACCGACGCCGCCGCGCTCTCGGTGCTCTCGCAGAGCGTCACCTACCGCACGGCGATCCGCACCACCTGCGTGGCGACGCGGCTCGAGGGCGGGCACGCGTACAACGCGCTGCCGCAGCGGGCGAGCGCGAACGTCAATTGCCGCGTCGTCCCCACCTCCACGCCTGACGAGGTGCGCGACCAGATCGCGCGCGTCGTCGGCGACACGGGGGTGAAAGTGGTGTTCACCTTCCCGCGCAGCTCGTACGACTCCGGCCCGCGGCGGCCGGTGGACCCGGTGGACCCCGAGCTGCTCTCGGCGGTGACGTCGATCTCGAAATCGATGTGGGGGAACGTGCCGGTGATCCCGATGATGTCGATGTGGGCAACCGACGGCGCCATCCTGCGCCAGGCGGGGATCCCGACCTTCGGGGTCTCGGGGATGTTCCTCAAGCCGGGCGAGGACAACTCGCACGGGCTGGACGAGAAGATGCCGGTGAAGTCGTTCTACGAGGGGCTTGAGTTCCTCGACCGGCTGGTGCGCACGGTGAGCGGGGGCGGCGGGGCGCCGAAGAGCTGAGGCCCGCTGCCGCTGGCGCCAACATCCGGGGAGCGACAGAGCTCGCGGGCCCAGGATCAGAAGTTGTAGCGGCCTGTGGTATGTATCGCGATCATTGCGATGGTTACGATCGCTGCGAGGGCGATCGTGCCGATCGCGTAGTAGCGCAGCGCACGTCGGCGGTACTCGTTTCCTTCTACCGTGTAGAGCTCAGGCCGAAAGAGTCGCTCGCGGTCCAGTGCAGGCAGCCAGTTTTCGACGTTCAGACGCCGGCCGTCGGCACGGCGTGCGTTAATGGTTGCCAGGGTCCACGAGCAAACGAGGACGAGCGCGAGGACCAGAATCAGCGCCCCAATCATGGAGGTCCACCTCGGCGCAGCGCGGGCGGCACCTGCTCTGCCGGCAGGTCCGGGTAGACGCGCGCGAACAGCCGGCGCCGGCGCTCGTCAGGCGTCAGCCCCGGCGGGAGCGATGCCAGCACCATCGCCCGCGCGGCGTCGAACATCCGGATGCCCATGAGGAAGCGCTCCTCGGGCGAGCGCGCCATGAGCATCGCGCGGTACCGCGCCTCGACGTCGGGGGCCGTGTCGTTCATCGCCGCACCTCCTCCCAGAGCGCGCGGACGCCGAGCCGGTCGGCCCACGCGGAGACGTACCCGTCGTCCAGCTCCTCGGCCGCCAGGTTGCGAACGTCCCGCAACTGTACGTCCGAGCGCGATTCGCGAGCCCAGAGGAGCTTCGAGAGCACGAGGTCTTCGCGCGTCGCGATCCAGGCGGAGAAATCGCCGAGGCGCACCAGGCGTCGCCGTTCGAACTCGGCGTCGTGATAGGCGCCCGCCTTCTTCGGGATGCAGTCCACCTTCACGACGCTCGTCTGGTGGATGAGGTTGAACGAGGAGTGGTGGTGGATCGCCTCGTCGACCGCCTCACGAGCAACATAGTAGTCCGGCTCGAAGAGCTCCACGAGACGGTCGGCATCGCCGGCCCGGACCGCGACGACGAAGTCGATGTCGCGCGTCATGCGTGGCAGCGCGTAGAAGTTCATCGCCATCGAGCCCGTCAGCATGTACGCGATCCCCGCCCCGTCGAGCCGGCTCGACACGTCGCGCAGGACGTCGAGCTCGTTCGGGAGGTCGCCCGGAGTCATGGGCCAAGCTTAGCGGCCGCCGGCGCCGAGTGGAACGGCGGACGGGCGCGCACCAGCGAGCGGCGAGTTGCATTCGCCGCGCCCTCCCCTCTATATCCCAGGGGCGCCCGCGCGTACTCCGGCGCCCGTTTTCGTCCCTACCCCCCCGCAGTCCGCAGCTTCCCACCCTAGAGGACCCATGTCCCGACTCGCGCGCTGCGCCGCCCCCGGCGTGCTCGCCCTTCTGTCCGCGGCGGCACCGCTCGCCGCCCAGGTCGACGCCCGCCTCATGCGCTACCCCGACGTCTCGGCCACCCAGATCGCCTTCGTTTATGGGGGCGACATCTGGGTCGTCCCCAAGACGGGCGGGGTCGCCCAGAGGCTCAGCTCGCCGCGCGGGGAGGAGACCTTTCCGCGCTTCTCCCCCGACGGGAAGACCATTGCCTTCACCGGCAACTACGACGGGAACGAGGACGTCTACACCATCCCCGTCGGCGGCGGGCTCCCCGAGCGCGTCACGCACCACCCGGCGCCCGACCGGATGATCGACTGGTACCCCGACGGGAAGTCGCTCCTCATCGCGTCCAGCATGACGAGCGAGAAGGACCGCTTCAACAAGCTGTTCCGCCTCGCGCCCGCCGGCGGGCTCCCGGAGCAGCTGCCGATGCCGTACGGCGAGTTCGGCACGCTCTCGCCCGACGGCAAGCAGATCGCCTACACCACCGGCGCGATCGACTTCCGGACGTGGAAGCGCTACCGCGGCGGGCTGGCGCAGGACATCTGGCTGTTCGACCTCGAGAGGAAGTCGGCGAAGAAGATCGCCGAGAGCGAGGCGAACGACATCCAGCCGATGTGGGCGCCCGACGGGAAGACGATCTACTTCGTCTCCGACCGCGGCGCGGGCCGGCGCAACAACATCTACGCCTACGACGTGAAGGGCGGGCAGGTCCGCCAGCTCACGAAGTTCACCGACGACGACGTCTACTTCCCCGGCATCGGGCCGTCGGACATCGTCTTCCAGAACGGCGGGCAGCTCTACCTGCTCGACCTCAAGACCGAGCAGTCGCGCCCGGTGGGCGTGCAGGTCATCACCGACCTCGCCTCGCTCCGCCCGCGCGTGACGAACGTGTCGCGGCTCGTCCAGAGCTTCGACATCTCGCCCACCGGCAAGCGCGCGGTGTTCGAGGCGCGCGGCGAGCTGTTCACGGTGCCGGAGAAGAACGGCGTCGTGCGCAACGTCACCACCAGCTCCGCCAGCGCCGAGCGCTCGCCGGCGTGGAGCCCGGACGGGAAGTGGATCGCGTACTGGAGCGACCGCACCGGCGAGTACGAGCTGACGCTGGAGCCGGCCGACGCCGCCGGCGAGCCGCGCACGGTCACCAAGTTCGGCCGCGGCTTCCGCTACCACCCCTACTGGTCCCCCGACTCCAAGCGGGTCGCGTTCATCGACCAGGAGGGGTACATGCACGTGACCGACGTCGCCACCGGCAAGACGGTGGACGTGGACCAGACGCGCTACAGCAACCACGGCACGCTCAGCGCGTGGACGCCGAGCTGGTCGGCGGACGGGCGGTGGCTGGCGTACGACAAGGCGACCGACGCCGGCCAGGCGGTCGTCATGCTCTACGACACGCAGGGGTCCAAGGCGACGCAGGTGACCTCGGGCTTCTACGGCGCGCAGAACCCGACGTTCGACCCCGGCGGGAAGTACCTGTACTTCCGCACGCAGCAGAACTTCGCGCCCACGTACAGCAACATGGACAACACGTGGATCTACGCGAACTCCACCGTCATCGCCGCGGTGCCGCTGCGCCGCGACGTGCCGTCGCCGCTCGCGCCGCGCAACGACGAGGAGAAGGGGCCGCCGCAGACGCCGGCGCAGGCGGAGGCGCGGCTGGAGGCGAAGCGCGACTCCACCCGCCGCGACTCGGCGCGCGTGGTCCCCGCGGTGCGCACGCTGGAGATCGACCTCGCCGACTTCGAGCGGCGGATGGTGATCCTCCCGCTCAGCGCCGGCAACTACGGCGAGCTGCAGGCGGTGCAGGGGAAGGTCCTCTACCACAAGCACGCCCGCACCGGCGACCCGCAGGGGGTGAAGCAGGCGATCGCCTACTGGGACCTGGAGGAGCGCGAGGAGAAGGTCGTCCTCGAGGACGCGCGCACCTTCGTGGTGAGCGCGGACGGCAAGCGGATGCTGGTGCTCGCCGCCGGCCCGCAGCCGCAGGGGCCGCAGTTCGCCATCCTCGACATCAAGCCGGCGCAGAAGGTCGAGCGGACGCTCGCCACGGCGGGGCTCGAGTCGATGGTGGACCCGCGCGAGGAGTGGAAGCAGATCTTCGCCGACGCCTGGCGGCTGGAGCGCGACTACTTCTACGACCCGAACATGCACGGCGTGGACTGGCCGGCCATGCGCAAGCACTACGGGGCGATGGTCGAGCAGGCCGCCACCCGCGAGGACGTGAACTGGATCCTGGGCTAGCTGATCGGCGAGCTCAACTCGTCGCACACCTACCGCAGCGGCGGCGACCTGGAGCAGGCGGAGCGGCGCGGCGTCGGCCTGTTAGGCGTGGACTTCGCGCTCGAGAACGGCGCCTACCGGATCAAGAACATCATCGACGGCGCGCTCTGGGACAGCGAGATGCGCTCCCCGCTCGCGCGCTCGGGCGTGAACGTGCAGCAGGGGGACTACCTGCTCGCCGTGAACGGCCGCAAGCTGGACCCGGCGCAGGACCCGTGGGAGGCGTTCCAGGGGCTCGCCGGGCAGGCGGTG
>DATFPD010000377.1:0-6155 GCA_035265005.1 Gemmatimonadaceae bacterium
GACCACTTCCCAGTCGAGCAGCCGCGCGTCCTCGTCCGTGGCGGCCGGCGCGTGCGCGGCCCAAGTGTTCGTGCCGAGGTGGTGGTGGTAGCCGCCGGCCGAGAGGAAGAGCGCGCCCGGGTAGCTCCACACGACCTTGTCGAAGCCGAGCGCCTGGTGGAAGAACGACTCGGCCGCGCCCAGGTCGCCGACGAACAGGTGCACGTGGCCGACGACGGTCCCCGCGGGCATCCCGGCCCACGGCTCGCCGCGCGCGGCGGCGGCGACGTCCTGGAGGTCGAGCGGCTCGGTCGCCATGAGGATCTGCCGCCCCTCGTGCCGCCAGCTGCTCCGCGGCCGGTCGGCGTACACCTCGATCCCGAGCCCGTCGGGGTCGGTGAGGTAGAGCGCCTCGCTCACCAGATGGTCCGACGCGCCGGCCCGCGCGCCGATCTCGGCCAGATGGGCGACGAACCGCCCCAGCGCCGCGCGGTCCGGGAGCAGGATCGCGAAGTGGTACAGCCCGAGCCGCCCGCGCCGCGGCACCGGCGTGGCGCCCGGCCGCTCGTGCAGCTCGACGAGCACCGCGTCACGTTCGCTTCGCCCAGTGCCGGCTCCGGCGTGCGCCCCGAGCGACGCGCGCCCGTCCGCGCGGTCGAGCACGCGGAGGCCGAGCACGCCCTCGTAGTACGCCAGCGACCGCTCGAGATCCGCGACCTGGAGCCGCACGCGGCCGAGCCGGAGCGCGGCCGGCAGGCGGTAGCCGGCGGGCGCGATGCCGTAGTCGGCGGTGTTCGTGGTGGACTGCATGGTGACGGTCTCCGTGGATGGCTCGGGGGGTACTGAGAGCAGTACTCGGAACGGCGAGTGGTCAGTGGTCAGTAGTGGAGTTCTCAGTCGTCAGTTGAAGTTGTGAGTTGCCGGTAGGGGCGAGGCGGCGTGCCTCGCCCCCTGCGCATCCCGGATGCCTGGCGCTACTGGCAACTGAGAGCTTGAACTGCCAACTGGCAACTCGCCGTTCACGGCTGCCGTTAGGCCGCCTGCCGCGCGACGTCGCGCTGCTGCGTCCCGGCCGCGGCCGTGCCCTGGCGCCGCGACGCGATCACGCCGTCGAGCGAGTAGGCGCCGGCGCCGGTGAGGGCGAGGGCGAGCGAGGGGCCGAGGAGCGAGAGCGCGAACTCGATGCCGCTGGGGAGGAAGAAGCCGCCCTTCAGGTGCACGAGCAGGATCGCGCCGAGCATGTTGAAGGTGAGGCCGAGCGCGGCGAGCCGCGTCAGCAGGCCGAAGATCAGCGCCAGGCCGCCGAAGAACTCGAGCAGGGCGATGAACGGCCCCATCAGCCCAGGCATCGGGATGCCCATCTGGGCGAAGGCGCCGCTGACGCCGCCGAACCCGTAGACGAACAGCTTCTGGGCGCCGTGCGCCATGAAGACGGCGCCGGTAACGACGCGGAGCGCGGCGAGGGCGACGTTCAGGCGCTGGGCGGAGATGGTCGGAGTGGTGATAGACATGGTGGTGTGCTCGGTGAAGGGTGTCAATTTCGTGTTTCAACTATCTATGTTATAACACATATTCTGACCGAAGATCAAGCCCTGTTGCGCGCCTCGGCCAGGAGGTCGATCAGCGTCCGCAGCTTCTCCCGGCTCAGGTGGCCGAGCTCGCGGCGCTGGAACTCCGTGATCGGCGCGTCGAGCTCGTCGAGCAGCCGCAGCCCCGCCCGCGTGATGCGCGTGTTCACGAGCCGCCGGTCCGTCTCGTCGCGCTCGCGCTCGACCAGGCCGGCGTCCTCCATCCGGTCGAGCAGGCGCGTCACGTCCGGCACCTGCGCGATCAGCCGGTCGCGCACCTCGTGGCGGCAGAGCCCGCGCTCGCCCGCGCCGCGCAGGATCCGCAGCACGTTGTACTGCGTGGCCGTCACGTTGTACGGCCGCAGCATCTCGGCGATCCGGTGCCCCACCACCGCCGCCGTCCGCTCGATGCTCAGCGCCGCCTCCTCCTCCAGCGAGCTGAACGGCTTCGTCTGCTTGATCTCGTCCTGAAGGCGCGTGGGCATGGACGTATTATATGTGTTATAACACGCATTGTCAAGGGCCCGGCCCGCCCGGCTCAGCTTTGCCGTTCCTCCGGCCGCGGGATAACATTCGCCCGACTCGCACAGGAGATCGGCCATGTCTGCCTCATCTGCGGCGCCGGCCCGGGCACCGCGGGCGCCCACGCGCGTCGTGGTGCTCGGCGGCGGCGTCGGCGGGCTCACGGTGGCGCGGCACCTCGAGCGGCTTTTCGGCGTGCGTCGCGACGTGGAGGTCACGCTCGTCAGCCGCGACAACTTCTTCCTCCTCCCGCCGCTGCTCTTCGAGGCCTGCTCCGGCGTGCTGGAGCTGCGCCACTGCGCACAGCCGATCCGCCCCTGCTTGCGCCACGCGCGATTCGTGGAGGCGGCCGTGGAGGCGGTGGACGTCGAGCGGCGGATGGTGCGCGCGGCCCCGTCCGAGGGCGAGCCGTACGAGCTGCCCTACGACCACCTGGTCGTCGCGCTCGGCGCCGCGACGAACGTGCGCCTCATCCCCGGCGCCGACGGCGCGCGCACCTTCAAGACGATGGCCGACGCGCTGCTGCTGCGGAACCATCTCATCGAGCGCCTGGAGCGCGCCGACGCCGAGTCGGACCCCGAGCGCCGGCGCCGCCAGCTCACCGTGGTCGTCATCGGCGGCGGGCTCGTCGGCACCGAGCTCACCGGCGAGCTGACCGCGTTCGCCGACGAGACGCTCCGCTACTACCCCCACATCCGCCGCGACGAGCTGCGCTTCCACCTGTTCGAGGTCGGCGAGCGGCTGCTCCCCGAGGCCTCGCCCGAGATGGCGGCCTACGCCACGCGCGTGCTCGCCCGGCGGGGCGCCCAGGTGCACACGCGCACGCCGGTGCAGGCGGTCGAGTCCGGCGGCGTGCGGCTGCCCGACGGGACGACGGTCGACGCCGACACGGTGGTGCTCACGGCCGGGATCGTGCCGAGCGACGCCGCGGCGGCGGTGGCGGTCGAGCGCGACCGGCGGGGGCGGATCGTCACCGCGCCGACGATGCGGAGCGTCAGCCACCCCGAGGTGTGGGCGTTAGGCGACTGCGCGCTGATCCCCGGGCCGGACGGGAAGCCGTACCCGGCCCTGGCGCAGCACGCGGTGCGCGAGGCGAAGCTGCTCGCGCGGAACGTGCACGCCGCGGTCGAGGGGCGCGAGCTGCGCCCGTTCGTCTTCCGCACGCTCGGCACGATGGCCGCGCTCGGCCACACCAGCGCGGTGGCCGAGGTGATGGGGATGCGCTTCACCGGCTTCCCCGCCTGGTGGTTCCGGCGCACCTACTACCTGTTCCAGATGCCGCGCTGGGACCGCCGGCTGCGGATGGTGCTCGACTGGACGGTCGCGCTCCTCTTCCGCCCGGACATCACGAAGGTGGACCTGGCCTCCGAGCGCGAGCAGCTCCGCCGCAACCGCGCCTCGGGCGGCGTGCCCTCCGTGCGCGCCCCCGCCGAGGCGGGGCTTCCCGCCGCGCGGGAAGGCGCCTCCCGCGGATGAAGGCGGGCACTGCCGGAATGGCCGCGGATTCTGTCTTCACGACGACGACGAGGACGATGCGAAGACCTTGCCTGCTCGCGCTGGCCGCCACCGCGGCGACGTTAGGCTGCACCGGACGCACGCCGCCCCCGGTCCCGGTGGACCGGCCGGCGGCGGCCGCCGCGCCGACCGGCGCCGCGCCCGCGCCCACCGGCGCCGGGTCGGCCGCGCTCCACTCGGCGCGCGCGAACCGCGTCGCCGACTCGCTGCTCGCGCTGATGACGCTCGACGAGAAGGTGGGGCAGCTCGTGATGTCGCCCGCCGACTGGAACCAGACCGGCCCCTCCGCGCCCGCCGGCGGCGAGCAGCAGATCCGCGAGGGGCGGCTCGGCTCGATGCTCGGGTTCTGGGGCGCGGCCCCCACGCGCCGCCTCCAGCGGATCGCGGTCGAGGAGTCGCGGCTCCACATCCCGCTGCTGTTCGGGATGGACGTGATCCACGGCTGGCGCACGATCTTCCCCGTCCCGCTCGGCGGCGCGGCGAGCTGGGACACCACGCTGATCGAGCGCTCGGAGCGGATCGCCGCGACGGAGGCGAGCGCGTTCGGCATCCACTGGACCTTCGCGCCGATGGTGGACATCGCGCGCGACGCGCGCTGGGGGCGGATCGTCGAGGGCGCGGGGGAGGACCCGTACCTCGGGGCCGCGGTCGCCGCCGCGCGCGTGCGCGGCTTCCAGGGCACCGACCCTTCGCCAGGCTCGGGGCAGGCGCTCTCGTCGCCGACGACGATCCTCGCCACGGCCAAGCACTTCGCCGCGTACGGCGCCGCCGAGGCGGGGCGCGACTACAACCCCGCCGACGTCTCCGAGCGGTCGCTGTGGGAGACGTACCTGCCGCCGTACGAGGCGGCGGTCCGCGCCGGCGCGGCCACGGTCATGGCCTCCTTCAACGAGATCGGCGGCACGCCGGCGCACGCCAGCCGGTGGCTGCTCCAGGACGTGCTGCGGGAGCGGTGGGGGTTCGCCGGGCTCGTGGTGAGCGACTGGGGCGGGATCGGGGAGCTGATCCCGCACGGCGTCGCCGCCGGCCCGGGCGAGGCGGCCGTCCGCGGGATCACGGCGGGGGTGGACGTCGAGATGTCGAGCCCGACGTTCCACGACAGCCTGGCGGCGCTGGTGCGCGCCGGCCGCGTGCCGATGGCGGCGGTGGACGCCGCCGTCCACCGCGTGCTGCGGGCGAAGTTCGCGTTAGGCCTGTTCGACGACCCGTACCGGTACGGCGACACCACCCGCGAGCGCACCGACATCCTGACCCCCGAGCACCGCGCCGCGGCCCGCCAGCTCGGGCGCGAGTCGATCGTGCTGCTCGAGAACCGCGGCGGCGCGCTCCCGCTGCGGAAGGGGCTGCGCTCGCTCGCCGTGATCGGCCCGCTGGCCGACGACGCGCGCGCGGTGAACGGGAGCTGGAACGGCGCGGCGCGCCCGGAGGACGCGGTCACCGTGCTCGCCGGCATCCGCCGCGCGGTCGAGGCCGGCGGCACGCGCGTGACGTACGCGCGCGGCGCGCCGGTGGACACCGCGAGCGCGGGCGGCATCGACGAGGCGGTCCAGGCGGCGCGCGCCGCCGACGCCGTGCTCCTGGTGCTCGGCGAGCGCGAGGACATGAGCGGCGAGGCGTCCAGCCGCGCCTCGGTCGAGCTGCCGGGGTCGCAGCTCGCGCTCGCGCAGGCGGTGGTGCGCGCGGCGCGCGCGTCCGGCGCGGGCAAGCCGGTCGTCGCGCTGCTCATGAACGGCCGCCCGCTCGCGGTGCCGTGGCTGGCCGACAGCGTGCCGGCGGTGGTCGAGAGCTGGTTCCTCGGCAGCGAGCACGGCAACGCGGTGGCGGACGTGCTGTTCGGCGACGCCAACCCGAGCGGGAAGCTGCCGGTGACCTTCCCGCGCGCGACGGGCCAGCTCCCGCTCTACTACAACCACAAGAACACCGGCCGCCCGCCCGACCCGGCGAACCACTACACGTCGAAGTACCTCGACGTGCCGTGGACGCCCCTCTGGCCGTTCGGCCACGGGCTGAGCTACACGACGTTCTCCTACGCCAACCTCCGCGTCTCGGCCGACCGCGTGCGCATGCCGGGGGCGGTCGACGTGAGCGTCGACGTCACCAACAGCGGCGCCCGCGCGGGGGACGAGGTGGTGCAGCTCTACGTGCGCGACGACGCGGCGAGCGTCACGCGCCCGGTCCGCTCGCTGCGCGGCTTCCGCCGGCTGTCGCTGACCCCGGGCCAGACGCAGACGGTGCGCTTCACCCTCGGCCCCGACGACCTGGCGCTCTACGCCCTCGACATGCGGCGGATCGTCGAGCCGGGCACGTTCACGGTCTGGGCCGGCGGCAGCTCCGCGGCGACGCTCGAAGCGAAGTTCCGCGTCGAGGGTGACACGATGGTGGTGGCACCGGCGCCGGCGAGGATGAGATAGGGCAGGGACTGAGGGACTGAGGGAGGGGCGTCCCGGGCGGTGTCATCCTGACCCTGAGCGCAGCGAAGGGGAAGGACCCACTCGCCCTGGGCCGACCCCAGACCGGTGACAGCAGGTCCTTCCCCTTCGCTGCGCTCAGGGTCAGGATGACACCCGCCCG
>DATFPD010000378.1:0-9492 GCA_035265005.1 Gemmatimonadaceae bacterium
CTCTTTGCGCGTGGAAAGATCCGTGTCCATCCGTGCCCCTGTCCGTGTTCATCCGTGGTAAGCCGTTCCGAGGTACGAGAATGATGCACGGGCCCGCGGCGGGGCTGTCACCAAACGAGCGCAGACTGTAGCGTTCCGTTCCCGCGGAATCCCGACTCCCCGTCCCTCATCATGTCCTTCGAACGTTTTCGCCGGCTCGCCGCGTCTGGCGGGCTGGTTCCGGTGTGGCGCGACTGTCTGCTCGACACCGACACGGCGGTTTCGGCGTTCGCCAAGCTGCGGCGCGGACCGTTCGCGTTCCTCCTGGAGTCCGCGCCCGCCGGGAGCGAGACGTGGGCGCGCTACACGTTCATGGGGACCGAGCCGCGCGCGGCGTGGCGGCTGCGGGACGGGACGGTCGAGGACTGGAGCGAGGCGCGCGGCTGGCACGGGGCGAGGCGTCCCGCCGACCCGATCGAGGACCTGCGCGCGAAGCTCACCGAGCACCGGCCCGTGCAGGCGCCGGAGCTCGCCGGGTTCTGGGGCGGCGCGGTCGGCTTCTTCTCGTACGACGTCGTGCGCTTCATCGAGCGGCTCCCACACGCGCCGCCGCGCGGGGCGGACGTGCCGGACGCGCTGTTCGTGCTCACGCGCGCCGTGGTCGTGATCGACAACCTTCGCGCGCAGGCGCGGGTGGTCGTGAGCGTCCCCGTGCCCGCGGGCGTCGGCGACGCGGAGCTCGAGCGCCTGCACGCGGAAGCCGAGCGGGAGATCGCCGACGTGATCGCCCGGCTGCGCGCGCCGTCCGCGCTGCGCCCGCTCGACCTCGACCCCAACGCGCCGGCCGCCGAGGGGAGCTCGCGGTACGAGCGCGGGCGCTACCTGCGCGACGTCGAGCGGATCAAGGAGTACATCCGCGCCGGGGACTGCTTCCAGGTGCTGCTCGCCCGCCGGATCACGGTGCCGCAGCGCTGGGAGTCGGCGGACCTCTACCGAGCGCTGCGGGCGATCAACCCATCGCCGTACATGTACCACCTGGTGCTCGACGGGATGGAGCTGGTGGGGAGCTCGCCCGAGCTGCTGGTGCGCGTGGCGGACGGGCGGGTGACGGTGCGTCCGATCGCCGGCACCCGCCCGCGCGGCCCGACGCCCGAGGACGATGCGCGCCTCTCGGCGGAGCTGCTGGCGGACGAGAAGGAGCGCGCCGAGCACGTGATGCTGGTGGACCTCGGGCGCAACGACGTCGGCCGGATCGCGCGCTTCGGCACGGTGCAGGTCTCGGAGCTGATGCAGGTGGAGAAGTACTCGCACGTGCTCCACATTGTGAGCCAGGTGGACGGGGAGCTGCGGGAGGGGATCAGCGCGCTCGACGCGTTCCGCGCGACCTTCCCCGCCGGCACGATGTCCGGCGCCCCGAAGGTGCGCGCGATGGAGATCATCGACGAGCTGGAGCCCGAGCGGCGCGGCCACTACGCGGGCGCGGTCGGCTACATCTCGGCGGGCGACGCGCGCATGGACCTCGCGATCACGATCCGCACCTGCGTGATCGCGGGCGGGGAGGCTTCGGTGCAGGCGGGCGGCGGGATCGTCTACGACTCGGTGCCCGAGCGGGAGTGGGACGAGACGGAGAACAAGGCGCGCGCGCTGCTCCGGGCGATCGGACAGGTCGACAAGCTGGGAAGGGGGACGGGGGATGGGGGATGAGCTGCTACCGCTGACAGCCATCCCCCTTCCCTGGTTTCTGATGCATTGCGCAGCGCATATTTAGGCGTGCTCTACAAGCTCGTCTCCGCGGAGACCGACCAGTCGTTCGAGATCAAGGGCGACGCCCCGCTCGTGGTGGGGCGGGCGCTGAACAGCGACATCCCGGTCTTCGATCCGACGATCTCGCGCCGGCACGCCGAGCTGACGCTGGACGACACGGGCGTCCACGTGCGCGACCTGGGGTCGAGCAACGGGACCTACCTCAACGGCGCGCGGATCGAGACGGCGCGCGTGTCGCCGGGCGACGTGGTCACCTTCGGCAAAGTCGCCTTCCGGCTGAAGGAGGTCTCGCCCACGCCCACCCCCGTCGCGGCCCGCGCCGCCGGCCCGGACGGCGGCGTGGGCGCGCCCGAGCGCCGGCCGTCCGGGGCGGTCGCGGGGGTGCCCGGCGTCGAGGAGCCGCTCCCCGCGGCGGGGACGATCATGCGCCCGGTGGTGCCGAAGGAGCTGCTCCAGCAGCGCGGCGGCTTCACCAGCGTGCTCCGCGTCGGCACCCCGGGCGCCGCCACGCCGGCGGAGGTCACCCCGGCCGCGGTCGCGCAGTACGACCGCAACCAGCAGAAGCTGGAGACGCTGCTCAAGGTGTCGATGGAGCTGTCGCGCGCCGCGGACGTGGACCAGCTCCTCGCGACGGTGGTCGACCAGTGCTTCAAGACGTTCGAGGTGGACGGCGTCGCGGTGGAGCTGGCGGACGAGCGCGGCGAGCTGGTGCCCCGGATCTCGCGCGACCGGCGCGGCACCGAGACGGCGCGCCGCATCCCGCGCTCGATCGCGCGAACGGCGGTGGAGCAGCGCTCGGGGATCGTGTCGAACGACGCCGGCGGCGACCTGCGCTTCGGCGGCCAGTCGGTGCTGATGCAGCGCGTGCGCTCGACGATGTGCGCGCCGCTGATCGGCAGCGAGGACCGCGTGCTCGGCGTGCTCTACGTGGACAACGTCACGGCGACGCAGCGCTTCGGCGACGAGGACCTGAACTTCCTGATCGCGTTCGCCGGGATCGCGGGCGTGGCGATCGAGAACAGCCAGTTCGCCGACCGCATCCGCCGCGAGACGATGGCGCGCAGCAACTTCGAGCGCTACTTCGCGCCGAGCCTGGCGGCCCGAATCGCCGACTCGCCGGACGCCGTGCGGCTGGGCGGGGAGAAGCGCCCGGTGGCGGTGCTGTTCAGCGACATCCGGGGGTTCACCGCGCTCTCGGAGACGATGCGCCCGGACGACATGGCGAGCCTGCTCACCGAGTACTTCACCGAGATGGTCGAGTGCGTGTTCCGCAACGGCGGCAACCTCGACAAGTTCATCGGCGACGCGGTGATGGCGCAGTGGGGCGCGCCGATCGGGTCGCCTGACGACGCCGACGCGGCCATGCGCGCGGCGCTCGAGATGATGGACGAGCTGGACAAGCTGAACGCGAAGTGGCGCGGCGTCGGGCGCCCGGAGCTCCAGATCGGGATCGGGCTCAACTTCGGCGAGGCGTTCGCCGGGAACATCGGCTCGGAGCGGCGGCTGGAGTTCACCATCATCGGCGACACCGTGAACACCGCGAGCCGGCTCTGCTCGGCGGCCGACGGCGGCGAGATCCTCGCGTCGGACGACATGCGCCGGGCGCTGCACGACCCGCCGCCGCTGGAGGAGCGCCCGCCGATGGAGCTCAAGAACAAGACGCAGCCGGTGAAGATCTACCGCGTCATCCGGCGGTGAGCCGGGGACGCGTCCCGGCTCCGCCGGCCGGGTACGAGCGCGTCTCGGTCGAGGGGGTGGAGGGCGCGGCGCTGGCGTCGCTGGCGGACGCGGTGTTCGAGGCGCTGACGCTCCCCGACGGCGCGCCGGCGGGCGCGGTGGGGACGCTCTACGAGTACGCGGCGCGGCACCCGCGGGCGCGGGCGATGAGCGGGCGCGGCGTGGCCTACGCGGTCCCGCTCCCGGACGGCGCGACCGGCGTCGTCGTCAGGCGCTCCCGCCACGGCGGGCTGCTGGCGCCGCTCACCGGCGAGCGCTTCCTCGCCCCCACGCGCGCCCCGTACGAGCTGGACGTGTCGCTCCGGCTGCGCGCGCTCGGCGTGCCGACGCCGGAGCTGGTGGCCTACCTCACCTACCCCGCCGGCCCGTTCCTCCGCCGCGCCGACGTGGCCACGCGCGAGGTGCCGCGCGCGCGCGACCTGGCGGTGTCGCTGCTGGGGACGGCCGACGAGCGCACGAAGCGCGGCTGGCTGGAGGCGACCGCGCGCCTGCTGGCGCAGCTCCGCGCCGCCGGCGCGCGGCACGCCGACCTGAACCTCAAGAACGTGCTGCTGGCGCCTGACGAGGGCGGCGGCTGCCGCGCCCACGTGCTCGACGTGGACCGCGTCACGCTCGGCGCCCCGGGCGACCCGCGCGCGGCGCGCGCCAACTTCGACCGCCTGGCCCGCTCGGCGCGGAAGTGGCGCGACCTGTACGGCGCCCGCGCGACCGAGGAGGACCTGACGTGGCTGCTGGCGCGGAGTGAGGCGCTGGCGGGAGGCGCGTCGGCCGAGCGGGAGCCGGCGCCGGTCAGCGGGCGAGGACGCGGCGGTAGATGACCTCGTAGCGCCTGGCCATTCGCTCGACCGAGAAGCGCCTGACGCGGGCGCGGCCGGCGGCGGCGAGTCGCGCGGCGAGCGCCGGATCGAGCAGGATGCGGGCGATCGCGCCCCCCAGCGCGTCGCCGTCGCGGGGCGGCACGAGGAGGCCGGACGCCCCGTCGACGATCACGTCGGGGATCCCGCCCGCGCGGGTGGCGGCGACCGGTACGCCGAACGCCAGCGCGTCGAGCAGGACGCTCCCCATCCCCTCCTCGCGCGAGCTGAGCGTCGCCACCGACGCCGCGGCCAGCAGCTCGTCGGCGTCGGTGCGGTAGCCGGCGACGTGCAGCACGCCGGCCAGCCCGCGCTCGGCCACCGCGGACTCGACTTGCGGGCGGAGGTAGCCGTCCCCGACGAGCAGCGCGTGCAGCGCCGGCACGCGCCGGCGGGCGGCGTCCACGGCGGCCACGAAGTTGAGCGGGTCCTTGTGGCCGACGAGCGCGGCGACCATGACGACGAGCGGCGCGCCCCGCGGCACGCCGAGCGACTCGAGCGTCTCCGGGGCCGCCGGCGTCACGCGCCGCCCGAGGTCGATCCCGTCCGGGATGACGGCCGCGGGGCGCCGCAGCCCGCTCGCGCGCAGGACGTCGGCGACGGCGCGGGAGATGGCGACGACGCAGGCGGCGCGGCCGTACTTCCAGCGGGTGCCGGGGTTGTTCCGCAGGCGGAAGTCCACGCGGCGGGTGACGACCACGCGCGCCCGCGTGCCTAACGTGGCGAGCGCCGCCAGGGCGACCGAGTGCCCCGAGTGCGCGTGGACGATGTCGGCACGCTCGCGGCGGATGACGCGCCGCAGCCGCAGCGCGGCGAGCAGGTCCAGCTCGCCGAACGGCGCCGCGCCGACGACCTCGAGCCCGGCCGCGCGCGCTCTCTCGTGCAGCGGCTCCCCGGGCCGCGCGGCGACGATCGACCGGTGGCCGCGCCGGGCCAGCTCGGCGGCGAGCCAGAGCGTCTGCCGCTGCCCGCCCCGCCAGCCGCGCTCGGGGTCGACGTGAACGACGGTGAGGGGGGACACGGGTACGGCGGCCCGGGAGACGGCGGGGCGACGCAGGCGTCGCCCCTAGGGGTTGGCGCCTACCGCACCGCCGGACCGGTATTGTGGGTCGTTGTACATCTTGAACTGCCGGTACACCTTCGGCACCACGCGCCCGGCCGCGATGTCGCCGACCAGCGCGGTCAGCTCGGCCGCCAGGTCGTCGCGCTGCTCGCGCATCACCTCGAGCTTCGAGTCGCACTGCGCGCGGAAGTCCGGCCCGCGGTCGGTCCGCTCGGCCTGCTCGCGCATGTGGTAGATCTTGAGCTCGATGATCGTGATCTTGTCGACCAGCGAGCCGAGCGTCTCAGCCATCGCGCGCCTCGCGCACCAGGCCGCGGAACGTCTCGTCGATCCGCTCGATCAGGTCGTTGCGCCGCTGGTTCAGCTTGTCGACGCTGCGCTTGGCGGCCGCGACCTGCCGGTCGTCGTCCACCCGCGCCTTGTCCTCCTCGTGCCACAGCTCGATGTTCGTCTGCGCGAGCTGCGCGACGAGCTGGCCGATGGTGTCGGGCATGAGTCCGGTCCTGGTGGTGTTGGTGCGAAGGTTAATCGAGATGCGAAGGCGGTGCGAGCCGCCCCCTCACCGGCACTCGCGCTCCATCGCCCGTCCACGCGCCAGCACCTCGTCGAGCGCGGCCGTCACCGGTTCGACGGGGAGCGCGTCGAGCGTCGGGCCCTGGGCGTAGACGCAGCGGCCGGGCGTGCGGTAGGGGACGAAGTTGCCCATCCCGGCGAGGAGCATCACCACGCACGGCGTGACGAACGCCGAGGCGACGTGGGCGATGCTCGTGTCGGGGGTGAAGACCACGTCGGCGTCGGGGACGAGCGCGAACGCATCGCGGAGCGCCGGCGCGGCGGCGGTGGCGCCGGCCGCGGCGGCGATCGCGCGGGCGCTGTCGAGCTCCCAGGGCGGCGCGAGCACGAGCATGCGCGTGTCGGGCGCGCGCTCGCGGACGTGACGCAGCGCGGCCGCGAAGCGCTCGTCAGGCCAGCGGCGGCGCGGCTGCCCGGCGGAGATGTTGACCAGCAGCCGCCGCCCGCCCCCCGCCGCCTCGCCCCAGAGCCGGGCCGCCGCCGCGCGCTCGGCCGGGCTCACGGACAGCTCCGGCCGCCAATCCCCCGCCGCCGGGTCGAGGCCCAGGGGAGCGGCCAGGCGCGCGACGAGCTCCACGTAATGCACGTCGTACGAGATGCGCGTCACGCGCTCGGTGTAGATGAAATCGTTCGCGCGTCCGCCGACGCCGATCCGGTGCGGCGCGCCGCTCGCCAGCATCAGCAGCGCGGGGTCGGTGGGCACCCGGTCCAGCAGCACGCGCGCGTCGAGCACGGCGTCGTAGCGTTCCGCGCGCAGCGTGCGCGCGAGCCGCAGGACGCGGAGCGCGTTGCCGCGGCGGTGCGTGTAGACGCGGCGGACGTGCGGATTCCCCTCCAGCACCGGCGCGTTGGACGGCGACGCGACGACGTCGATCCGGGCAGCCGGATGCGCTTCCCGCAGCCGGCGCAGCAGGCCGGTGGTCATGATCAGATCCCCGATCCCGTCGTTGCGGATCACCAGCAGCCGCGCCGGCCGGCGGAGGTCGGGGACGCCCGCGGCCCGCCGCCGGCCGAGCAGTGCGTGGAGCAGGCGCAGCAGGCCGGACTGGAGGACGTGCTCGATGCGGCGCAGTGGCTCGAGCGATGGCATCACCCCGCCGTCACGTCGCCGCGCCGACGCGATTCGCGGCCAGGTCTCGCAGCATCCGCTCGACCGCCTCGGCCACCGCCTCCGCCGGGATGCTCTCCAGGAGGCGGTCGGGGCTGAAGACGCTGTACGACGGCGTGCCGTACGGGCCGAACGGCGCCTGGTCGAAGGGGAGCAGCACGACGGACGGCCTGGCGAACGCGGACGCGGCGTGCGTGATGCTGGTGTCGGGCGTCAGCACGGCGTCGGACTCGGCGACCAGCGCGAATGCGTCGCGGACCCCGGGCGTGCGTGCCGCCAGCGCACCCGTGTCCGCGGCCACGCGCCGCACGCTGTCCCACTCCGACGGCGCGCCGAGGACGACGACCCGCAGGCGCTCGTCGGCGCGGCGGGCGCGGTCGATCACCGCGGCGAAGCGCTCGTCAGGCCAGCGGCGGCGCGGATGCGCGGCGGAGAGATTCACCAGGAGCCTCACCTCGCCATCGCCCCGCCCCATCGCGGCGCGCGCCGCGCCGGCCTCGCCCCAGATCGCGGCCGCGCGCTCGCGCTCGGCCCCCGTGAGCGCGAGCGACGGCCGCCAGTCCCCCACCTCCGGGTCGATCCCGAACGGGCGCGCGAGCGTGGCCAGCACGTCGATGAAGTGCGCGCCGGGGCGCGCCGGCGGGCGCTCGCGGTCCGTGAAGATGAAGTCGTCCACCCGGCCGCCGGCGCCGACCCGCCGCGGCGCCCGGCTGGCGATCATCAGCACCGCCGTGTCGACGTTCACGCGCGGGAGTAACGCGAGCCCGTCCACCGCGGCCTCGTAGCGCCGAGCGGGGAGCCGCCGGAAGGCGCGCACGAGATCGGAGACCGAGCCGCGGCGATGAATGAACACGCGGCTCACGTGCGGGTTCCCCTCGAGCACGACCGCGTTCATTGGCGACGCGACGACGTCGATCTCCGCCGCCGGGTGGGCTTCCTTCAGCCGGCGCAGGAAGCCGGTGGAGAGCACCATGTCTCCAATCGCGTCGTAGCGGACGAAGAGGACGCGCCGCGGGCGGCTCGGGTCGGCGCTGGCCGCGGATCGCGGGGGGACGAGCGCGCCCAGGAGGCGCAGGGAGCGGGTGCGGAGTGCGCCCTCCAGACGCCGGAGCCGGCGCTTGATGGCTGACATTCGGCGGAAGCTAGCGGCGGCGCGCACCGCCCGCACCCGGATAGCCACGGGCCGTCGGGGCCCGTTATCTTCCGCCCGCCGTGCCCACCCGATGACCGACCGTTGACCGCCGACGCCGCGCCGCCGACCACTCACGCCGCCACCGCAGACCGCGCCGCCGCCGCCGCCGCGATCGACGGCGTGCGCCTGGGCCGCATCTGCATCGTGATGATGAGCGCGGTGGGGGACGCGGTGCACGTGCTGCCGGTGATCACGGCCCTCAAGCGGCACGCGCCGGCCTCGCGCATCACCTGGGTGCTTCAACCGGGGCCCGCGTCGCTCGTGCGCGGGCATCCCGGCGTGGACGAGATCGTCGTCTTCGACCCGAAGCGCGGGTGGCGCGCGTTCGCGGAGGTGCGGCGCGAGCTGCGCGCGCGCGCGTTCGACCTGGTGCTGGACTTCCAGGTGGCGTTCAAGGCCGGGCTGGTGACGCTGCTCGCCCGCGCGCCGGTGAAGCTCGGCTTCGACCGCGCCCGCGCCCGCGACCTGAACTGGCTCTTCACCAACCGCCGGATCCCCGCGCGCGAGCCGCAGCACGTGCAGGACCAGTACTTCGAGTTCCTGGACGCGCTCGGCGTGCCGTACGAGCCCATCGCCTGGGACCTCGGGCCGTGGCCGCACGAGCGCGCCTGGCAGCGCGAGTTCTTCGCGACGCGCGTCGACCGGCCGGCGGCGGCGATCGTCGTCGCGTCGAGCCGCGTCGAGCGCGACTGGTTTCCGGAGCGCTGGGCGGAGGTGGTGGACGCACTGCACGAGCGCCACGGGCTCCGGAGCATCCTCGTCGGCGGGCGCTCGCCGCGCGAGCTGGACGCCGAACGGATCATCGTCGAGCGCGCGACCCACGCGCCCGTGTCGACGCTCGGCGAGAGCTTCCGCAACCTCGTCGGCATCCTGGACGGCTGCGAGCTGGTGTTCACGCCCAACACGGGGCCGATGCACATCGCGGTCGCGCTCGACCGGCCGGTGGTGACGCTGATGGGCGGACTGGACCCGTTCCGCACCGGCCCGTACCGCCGCTTCCACGACCTCATGATCGACGTCTACCACGAGCCCGGGGAGCGCTCGCCGGTGTCGGCGGCGTGGCGCCCGGGGCGGATGGACACGATCACGGTCGAGGACGTGATGGCCAAGGTCGCGCTCTGGGAAGCGCGCTACCGCGCCCGGGCGGGCGGCCGCCGGTGAGCGAGACGACCGCCCTCCGCGCGCCGCTGCGGCGCGTGTGCGTCGTGATGATGAGCGCCGC
>DATFPD010000379.1:0-9524 GCA_035265005.1 Gemmatimonadaceae bacterium
CGATGACGGGGGAGCCGGTCGAGGCGGCGTCGCCGCTTCCGGCCGACCTCGAGTCGGCTCTCGCGCGCGCCCGCGCCGAGTCGGCCGCCGCGGTCGGGGTCGTCGGCGTCGTCGGGCGGCGCGGAGGCGGAGTGGTGGGACGCTGCGCGAGGGACGGATCTGCGAGCAGCGTCCCCAGCGCGAGCGCGACGACCCCCGCACTGGCGAGCCAGCGGCCGGCCCGATCCCTCACGTCGCCCCCTGGTAGCCGGGCTGCGTCGCGGCGTCGGACTCGGCGGCCGCGGCCTGCTCCTTCGCGAGCCGGCGCCGGTGCACTATCCGCGAGAGCAGGATCCCCACCTCGTACAGCCCGTAGAGCGGGCCGACGAGCACCAGCGTGGCGCTCAACACGTCGCCCGGAGTGATGACCGCGGCGACGAGGAAGCACGCCACGAACGCGTGGCGGCGGAAGCGCGCCAACGTCTCCGGGTTCACGATGCCGAGCGCGGTCAGGAGCAGGATGACGATCGGCAGCTCGAACACCGCGCCGAAGGCGAGCGACATGCCGAGCGCGAAGCCGAAGTACTCGGACGCCGTGATCATCGGCTGGAGCGAGGCGCTCCCGAAGCCCGAGAGGAAGCTCAACGTGAACGGCAGCACGACCGCGAAGGCGAGCGCCACCCCTGCCAGAAAGAGCAGCGTCGCCCCCGCGAGGATGGGGATGACCACCCGCTTCTCGTGCCGGTAGAGCGCCGGCGAGACGAACGCCCACAGCTGGTAGATGATCACCGGCAGCGCCAGCACGATGCCGAGCGCCAGGGCGGTGGTGAGCGTGATGTTGAACGGGTCAGCCGGGTGGGTGTAGACCAGCTTCCCGCCGGCCAGGAACGGCTTCACGGGCCGGAGGAGCAGCGCCACGACGTCGAACTTCAACACGACGACGAAGCCGACGATCATGCCGACGATGAGCGCCGAGAGCGACCAGAGGATGCGCCAGCGCAGCTCCTCGAGGTGGTCGAGGAACGGCATCTCGGTCGCGCCGCCCTTACCCGTCTTCTCCGCCATTCCGGCGCTCTGCCTCCGTCCGTCCTCGCTTCGTGCGTCGTCGCCCGGCTGCTGCAGCGGCTACCGCAGCGTACGTAACCGGTCGCGTGCCAGCACCGCCTCGTCCGAGCGCGGGTACTTGCGGACCACGTCGTCCAGCACTTGCCGCGCCTCGCGCTTCCGGCCGCCCTTCTCCAGCGACAGCGCGTACTTGTACAGCGCCGTCGGCGCGCGGCTCGATTCGGGGTAGCGCTGCGCCACCGCCGCGTACGCGGAGTCGGCCTGCGCCGTCTTCCCTTCCGCCGCGTAGCTCTCGCCGATGTAGAACTGCGCCTCGGCAGCCACGTCGGACGTCGGATAGAGCCGCAGCAGCTCCTGCATTCCGGTGCGCGCCGCGCCCGTGCTGCCGCGGCGCAGCTGGTCGAGCGCCAGCTGGAAGAGCTGGTTCGGGCCCGGCTGCGGAGGCGTCGCGCCGGCGGCGCCCGCCGCCCCGGCCGGCGCCCCGGCCGAGTCGGGGGCGCCGGTCGACGCCGCCTGCAGCTCGCGGCTCCGCTGCTCCATCTCCGCCCGCAGCTCCTGCAGCCGGCGCTGGCTCTGCCCCGTCAGCTCCTGGATCTGCACGAGCTGCTGCTGCAGCCCGTACAGGTCCTCCCGCACGTCCCCCTGCGACTTGGCCATCCGCGCCGTGACCAAGCGCATCGAGTCCTGGAGAGTACCCAGCACCCGCTCGAGCTGTTCCAGGTCGCGGCGGCGCGCGGTATCGGCGATCGCCGCCTCGGCGCGCATCACCCGCAGGTCGTTCTGGAGCAGCCGGATGTCGTTGCGGGTGGCCACGCAGCCCGCGGCCGCGACGAGCGCGGCCGGGGCCAGGAGGCGCCGCGCGAGGCGGCGCCGGATCGTCTGCGTCTTGGGGGGGCGCGGGGCGGAGATGGGGCTCGCGGTCACGGGTCGGTTAGCGGTTAGGCAGGACGATGCTCTCACCGCCTGCGGTGATCTCGAACTCGGCGCGGCGGTTCTGGGACCACGCGCTCTCGTCCGAGCCCGACGACGCCGGCTGCTCCTCGCCCAGGCTGATCACGTCGATCCGCCCGGCGTCGATCCCCCGCTGCACGAGGTAGCGCTTCGCCGCGGCGGCGCGGCGCTGCCCGAGCGCGAGGTTGTATTCGTCGGAGCCGCGGTCGTCGGTGTGGCCGGCGATGCGGATGCGCATCCCGGTATTGGCGTTCAGGAGGGGCACCTTGGAGTCGAGCGTCGCGCGCGCCTGGTCGCTCAGCTCGGCCTGGTCGTAGTCGAAGTAGATCCGGGCGGTGACCGCGTTGCGAGCCTCGGTCATCATCCGCTCGCGATCCATGCGCTCGTTGTCGATGCGCGCCTGGTTCGCGCGCGCGATCGAGTCGGCGCGCATGCGCGCTGCGTTCGCGGCGTCGATCGAGTCCTGCCGGGCGCGCGCCGCGGCGTTGATGCTGTCCGTGTTGACGACGGGCTGCGTGGTGGTGGGCGCCGGCGCCGGCCGTCGGCGCGGGCACGCGAGGCCGGCGGCCAGGGTGAGGACCAACAGCGAGGCATTGCGCGCAACGCGGGTCATGTCGTTCATCTCCGAGTGGTCTCTTGGTACGGTCCTGCTGGGGGGGGAACTCTGTATCCGCTGCTGGGCGCTACGGCGCGCGCACGAGCGGCGGCGACCACGCCGCCAGGCGCGGTCCGCCGCCGCCGCGCGTGAGCTGTCGCACGCGGCCGGATTCCGTGTCGAGCACGTGCAGCTGCTTCGTGCCCGTCCTCGTCGACGTGAACACCAGGTGCCGGCTGTCCGGCGCCCACGATGCGTCCTCGTTCACACCCTCGCTCGTGTGCTGCTTGATCCGCCTGTCCCGAAGGGTGATCGTCATGATCTGAAAGCGCCCGTCGAGCTGCGACTGGAACGCGATCGTCCGCCCGTCGGGCGACCAGTCGGGATTCGACCGGTACGAACGGTCGCCCGCGAGAAACGGAGTCAACAGTTCGGCGTTGGTGCCGTCGACGTCCGTAATATATACCTCCGGGTGCCCGGAGCGGCTCGACGTGAACGCGATCCGGCGCCCGTCCGGGCTGAAGGTCGGCGACACGTTGTCGGTGCCGCGCCCGACCGTCACCCGACGGCTGCTGCCGTCCCCCTCGACGCTCAGCGCCACGAGGTCGCTCCCCTGCTCGTCGGCGTGCGAGTAGACCAGCGTGCGCCCGTCCGGCGAGAAGGCGGGCGTGACGTTGAGCCCGCCGCCGGTCGGCAGGGTGCGCGTCCGCCCGCCGCCGCCGGCGTCGCGCATGACGATGCTCCACCCCGATCCGCCCAGCGTGCTGTACGCGATCTGCGCGCCCGAGGGGTGCCACGCCGGCGAGAGCACGCGGCCGCCCTCGGAGAGTGCGCGCAGGTTCGCGCCGTCGCTGTCCACCACGTAGACGCGGTTGCCCTGCACGAACAGGATCCGCGTGCCGGCGATCCCGCGCACGCCCGTGATCGCGCGCTCGATCTCGTCCGCCGCGCCGTGCACGACCATGCGCCACTCCGGGCTGCCGAAGGCGCTGCCCGGCATCGACGAGTTGAAGACCTGCGCCACGCGCGCCGCCGCCACGTCGTGCACCGCGACGTGCAGTGTCCCGTTGGCCACCGACGGCTGCACCACGGCCGCCGCGCCGAGCTTCGCGTACAGCTGGTAGTTGAGGACGCCCGACGCCGGCGGCACGACCGCCCTGCCGGCGCTGTCCGCGCCAACCACGGTGACCCTGTCTCCGTAGTCCAGGTCGCGCTGGAGGATGGCGCGCACCGAGTCTCCCCACAGCCCACCGCTCGCCGGAAGCACCAGCACGCCGGGCTTCGTCCCGGGTGCGTAGGTGAGCCCGATGCGCACCCCGCGCTGCGTGGTGTCCTGCGCGCGCGCGGCCGAGGCCCCGCCTAGCGCGACCAGCGCGAGCGCGCCGACGCGCAGCATCCGCGCGGTGCGGCGCCGCATCACCGGAGCACCCGCGGGTCGAAGGTGAACACGACGGGCAGCGCGTCCTCGGTGAACCCGGACGGGAGCGCGCCGAACTGCGGCGACGCCGCTTCGATCGCGCCCTGCGCCTCGAGGTCGAACTGGTAGTTGCCGGAGCGCGTGATGAATCGCACGCCGGTGACGGTGCCGTCGCGGTGAATCAAGAAGAACACCTCGGCCCTCAGGGGCGCGTTCGGGTTCGGCGGCGTGAAGTGGAGCGCGATCTGCCGCACGATGTTGTTCAGGTACCCGGGATACGGGAACTCGATCCCCTCCGTGCGGACCGTCGCCACGTCGGTGCCGCGCCCGCCGGTGGGCCCGCCGCCGGCCGTCGGCGCGGGCGTCGTCGGCGCGCGGTCGGCGGGGCGCGGCGGCAGCGGCGTCGCGGGCGGCGTGGACGTGCGCGTCGGCTGCGGGGCCTTGATCGGCACCGCGGGCTCGCGCGTCGGCGCCTCGGACTTCGGCGGCCGCGGCGGCGTGGGTGTGGCCGTGGGCGGGGCGGACTCCGGCGGCCGAACCACGCCTGCCTGACGAGGGCCCGGCGGCGCCGCCACGATGTCCACCCGGTAGACTGGCGGCAGGGTCGGCGGCGCGTCCGGCCGGAGCAGGAAGACCGCCGCCGCGATCGCGACGTGCAGCGCGGCCGAGACGCCAAGCGGGACGCCGAGCAGCGGCGAGCGCTCGCTTGCCTCCGCGTCCGGCACTAGCGGATCTCCTCCGGCTCGGCCACCAGCCCCACGTCCCCCACCCCGCTCGTCCGCATCACCGCCAGCACCCGCACGACGGTGCCGTACGGCACGCCCTGGTCGGCGCGCAGGTACACGCCCTGGCGCCCGCGCTGCGCGGCCAGTGCGCGGAAGCTCGCGCGGAACTCCTCGTAGCTCAGCGGCGCGTCGTCCACGAAGATGCGTCCCTGCCGGTTCACGGTGACGATCAGCCCGCTCTTGGGCTCGAGCGGCCGCGCCTGCGCCTTCGGCAGCGCCACGTCCACGCCGCCCTGCATGATCGGCGCGGTGATCATGAAGATCACCATGAGGAGCATCATCACGTCGATGAGGCTCACCACGTTGATCTCGGCGTTGAGCGGCATCTTCTCGCCGCGGCGGCGGGCCATGCGATAGGATCTCTACGGGTTGGACACTTCAAGGTGGTTGCGAGTTGCGAGACGCGAGTTGCGAGAGGTACGACCTCGGGACGCTAGTACCGCCCGAGGTCGTACCTCTCGCAACTCGCAACCCGCAACTCGCACCTAAATTCTCCCCTCCCTCACCATCAGCGCGATCAGCTCCGAGCCGAAGCCTTCGAGCTCGCCGTCGAGGCGGTTGAGGCGGTTGGCGAAGAGGTTGTAGCCGAACACGGCCGGGATGGCGACGGCGAGCGCGGCGGCGGTCGCGATCAGTGCTTCGGCCACGCCGGGCGCGACCGCGCCGATGTTCCCCGACCCCTTGGTCGCGATCCCGACGAACGCGTCGATCACGCCGAGCACCGTGCCGAGGAGCCCGATCAGTGGGCTCACCGAGCCGATCGTCGCCAGCCACGGAATGAAGCGGCCGAGCCGGTCGCGCTCGCCGCTGGTGTGCGAGTCGAGCACGAGGCGCAGCGCCTCCACCTGCGAGCCGCTGAGCCGCGCGGTCCGCTCGGGGGTCGCGCCGAGTGCGGGGCGCGTCTCGGAGAGGAACTGCGTCGCGCGCTCGAAGACGCGCGTCACGGGGCTGGGCGGCGAGCGCCGCGCCAGCTCGGATGCCTCTTCCAGCGTCGCCGCGTGCTCGAAGTCGCCGACGAATTGCCGCGACGACTCCCCGACGGCGCGGAGCTCCCGCCACTTGGCGATCATGATCGCCCAGCTCACGAGCGACAGCCCGGCGAGCAGCGCCAGCACGAGCTTCGTCGCGAACGTCGACGCGGTGACGAGCTCCCACGGCGACGACGGGACCGCCCCGCCGACCTGGGCGATCATCGCCGCGGTCATGCCGGCTGCCGGCTCCGCCGCGCCGCGAACCACTCGTAGGTCTCGCGCAGCCCCTCGTCGAGCGGCACCTGCGGGCGCCAGCCGAGCACGCGCGCCGCCTTGTCGATGCTCACGGCCGAGCGCTGGAGCTCGCCCGGCCGCGCGGGCGCATACTGCAGCGGCGTGTCGGATCCGCCGGCCCGCTTCAGCAGCTCGGCCAGCTCGACCACCGACGTCTCGACCGCCGTGCCGACGTTGAACGCCCGCGAGTCGAGCTGCGCCATCGGCGGCAGCTCGCGCTCGGCCGCGGCGAGGTTCGCCCGCGCGACGTCCTTCACGAAGACGTAGTCGCGCGTCTGCCGCCCGTCGCCGAAGACGGTCAGCGGCCTCCCCTCGAGGATCCGGTTGCAGAAGATCGCCACCACGCCCGCCTCGCCGTGCGGGTCCTGGCGCGGCCCGTAGACGTTGGCGTAGCGGAGCGCGACCGCCTCCACCTTGTAAAGCCGCGCGAACGACGCCAGGTACAGCTCGGCGCTGAGCTTGGCGATGCCGTACGGCGACTCGGGGTCCTTCGGCATCGTCTCCACGTTAGGCGGCGTCACGAAGTCGCCGTAGATCGCGCCGCCGGTGGACGAGAAGATGAAGCGCGCCGGCCGCCCGGCCTCCTTCACCGCCTGGACCAGGTTCAGCGTCCCGATGATGTTGATGCGCGCGTCGTAGGTTGGGTCGACCGTGCTCTTGCGGACGTCGATCTGCGCGGCCAGGTGCGAGATCACGTCGAACCGCCCCTCCCGCACCAGCTGCGCCGCCTCGGGCGACGTGATGTCCAGCTCGTGGAACGTGCGGCCCGAGGGAACGTTCTCCCGCCGCCCGCTCGACAGGTTGTCGAGCACCGTCACGTCGTAGCCCTGCGCCTGGTAGAGGTCCGCCACGTGCGAGCCGATGAAGCCGGCCCCGCCGGTGACGAGCGCGCGCCGCGTCGCCATCTCAGCGCTCCCCGGCGCCGGCCGCGCCGGCCGCGCCGTCCGCGCCGTCCGGGTCCGCCGGCGCGTCGGGCCGCGCGGCCGCCGGCGGCGCGCCGTCGAGGGCGAAAAGGAATCGGGCGGCGTCCACCACCGCGAGGCCGCGGCCGTTCGCCGCCGCCTCCCGGAGCCGGACCGAGGGCTCGTGCAGGAACTTGTTCATGAGAGTACGGGAAAGGTGTTCGACGGCCTCGCGCTGCGCGGGCGCAAGCGGGCCGAGTGCGTCGAGCTGTCTGAGTGCCCGCGCCAGCTCCTCGGCGCGGGTGCGCTCCATGCGGGCGCGCAGCTCCGTCAGCGACGGGACCGCCGCCAGCCCTGCCAGCCACTGCCAGTAGCGCTCGGCCTCGGCGGCGATCAGCTGCTCCGCCACCGGGAGCTCGCCCTGGCGCCGCTCCAGGCTCGCCGCGACGACCGCCTGGAGGTCGTCGAGGTCGTACAGAAAGACGTTGTCCAGCTCGCGCACCGCCGGCTCCACGTCGCGCGGCAGTGCGATGTCGAGCACGCACAGCGGCCGGTCGCCGCGCCGCGCGACCGCGTCCCGCACCCGCGCCACGCTCACGACCGCATGCGGCGCCGAGGTCGAGCAGATCACGAGGTCCACGTCGGCGAGGCGGCGCCAGCACTCGTCGAAGTGCACCGCCTCGGCGCCGTGCCGACGCGCGAGCGCCTCGGCGTTCTCGAAGGTGCGGTTGGCCACCACCGCCGCCCGCACGCCCTCGCGGACCAGGCACTCCAGCGCCAGCTCGGCGGTATCGCCCGCGCCCAGCACCATCGCCCGCCGTCCGCGCAGCGACCCGAAGATCTGCTTCGACAGCTGCACGGCGGCCGAGCTCACCGACGCCGCGCCGCGCGCGAGGGCGGTCTCGTGCCGCACGCGCCCGGAGACCTGGAGCGCCGACTGGAAGGCGCGGTTGAGCGCCGCCCCCGCGTGGGCGCGGCTCGCCTCCCACGCGTCCCGCACCTGCCCGTGGATCTGTGACTCCCCCAGGATCATCGAGTCGAGCCCCGACGCCACGCGGAAGAGGTGCTCGATCGCCTGGCGGTCGCGCAGCACGTAACCGTACGCCGAGCAGTCGGCGCCCAGGCGGTCCGAGAAGCCGCGCAGCACGTGCGGCCCCACCAGCCCGTCGCTTGCTTCGACCGCGTACAGCTCCGTGCGGTTGCACGTGGAAAGCAGCACCGCCTCGCGCGCCACGCCGTCGCCGCGCAGCCCGGCCAGCGCGGCGTCCGCGTCAGGCGCCGAGTAGACGAGCCGCTCGCGCACCTCGACCGGCGCCGTGCGGTGGCTGATTCCGGCGACGATCACCGCCACGCCGCGAGCCGGGCGTCGAACCGCCCGTCCTCCACCGAGGCGCAGAAGTCGTCCCCCAGCAGCTCCTCGCGCGCGCGCTCCCAGTCGCCGCGCGCGCCGGCGTGCAGGAGGCGGCGCCGCAGCCGCGACAGGTCGCCGGCCGCGCGCGCGTAGCGCGCGTCGAATCGCGCCACGATCTGATCGAGGATCCGCCGGGAGACGTCGGGGACGCCGGCCGTGACCGCGAAGCGCAGCGGGTCGACCCCGTCCTGCGCCGGCGTGACGAAGCTGCCGGCGTCGGGGTCGTCCGCGACGTTCACCAGGCGGCGCAGCGACCGCGCGTCGGCGGCGACGCGCGCGTTCACGTCCCGCGCGTCGGTCGCGGCGAAGACCAGCTCCGCGTCGTCCACGTCCCCGGCGACGTACGCCCGGCGCAGCAGCGAGACGCGCCCGGGGTCCGACAGTGCGAGCTGCGCGATCGTCGCGCACGGCTCCGGCGCGACGACGCGCACGTGCGCGGCGTGGGGGAGCAGCGCGCGCACCTTGCGCGCCGCGACCTCGCCGCCGCCCACCACCAGCGCGCGGACCGCGCGGCCGGTGAGCACGAGCGCGTAGCCGCTCACAGGAACTGGCCGCGCCCGCCGCCGGCGACGCGCATCGCGACGTAGAGCGCGACCACGACGGCGAAGCTGACGCTGGAGATGAGCGCCGCCCGGCGCGCCTGCCACCCGCGCAGCAGCCGGCCGAGCGCGAGCGCGCTCACGCCCAGCCACGCCCCGGTGCCCCAGAGGATCTGCGGGACGTTCACCGCGTGGTAGGTGACCGAGTACGCCACCGCGAGCACCACGCCCAGCGTGAGCCCCAGCCACCCGGCCACCGCGGCCAGGTGGTTTACGCGGTCCAGCGTGTCGAGCGGCGGAAAGAAGCGAAACACCGCCTCGAACCGGCGCGACTTGAGCTCGTGCCGCTGCACCAGATACATCGCGCCGGCGGCCGCCGCCGTCGCGAACGCCGCGATGCCGACGAAGCTGAGGGCGATGTGCGCCACGAGGAACGCGCCGCGCGTCCCCTCCGGCGCCTCGAGCGTGCGGAGACCCAGGATGTTGCCGACGGTCGTCACGAGCGCGGCGAGCGGCGCCGCGGCGAGCGCGAGGCTCACGTCCCGCGCCCACGCCTCCGCGGCCAGCAGCACGAGGGCGAGGACGAGCCCCGCGAACGACAGCGCCGGGCCCAGC
>DATFPD010000380.1:0-2613 GCA_035265005.1 Gemmatimonadaceae bacterium
CGTGGGCGCCGCTCGTCGGGAAGTTCGCGCGGTTCAACCTGCCGGCGCTGGTCGCCGCGCGCCGCATCGAGTACGACGTGGCGGCGAACTGGAAGCTGGTCGTGCAGAACTACTCGGAGTGCTACCACTGCGCGCCGGTGCATCCGGAGCTGGTGAAGCTCTCCCCGGCGACGAGCGGCGAGAACGACCTGGTGTCCGGCCCCTTCCTCGGCGGCTTCATGACGATCGCGCAGGAAGGCGGGAGCCTGACCGAGAGCGGGCGCGCGTGCGGGGCGCCGGTGGGCGAGCTGCCGGCGGAGGACCACCGCCGCGTCTACTACTACTCGCTCTTCCCGAACGTGCTGCTGAGCCTCCACCCGGACTACGTGATGTGTCACACGCTCTGGCCGCAGGGGCCGGCGCGCACGCGCATCGTCTGCGAGTGGCTCTTCCACCCGGACACGCTCGACCCCTCGTCAGGCTTCGACCCGGACGACGGCGTGCGCTTCTGGGACGCGACGAACCGCCAGGACTGGCACGTCTGCGAGCTGAGCCAGCGGGGCGTCTCGTCGCGGGCCTACCGCCCGGGGCCGTACTCCCGGCGCGAGAGCCTGAGCGTGGCGTTCGACCGTCAGGTGCTGGAGGCGCTCCGTGGCTGACGACGAGGCGGAGGACGAGGAGGGCGGCTGGCAGTCGTTCGGGCCGCCGCCGGCGGACTTCCCGCCCGGCCCGCCCACGCGCGCCGAGGAGCTGGCGGGTCTGGCGTTCGAGGTCGGCCAGCGCTTCATGGCGTCGACGAACTTCATGGAGCGGTCGATCGTCGCGCAGTACCTGCTCATGGGCGCGCGCGCGGCCGGCCGCCCGGAGGTGATGATCAACCTCCAGAGCTACCGCATCGAGCCGGCGTCGCTCAGCACGCCGACGATGCGGCTCGCGGTCTCGCGGCTGTGCGACGAGCTGCGCGACGGCCTGCTGGCGCTCGGGATCGCGCCTGACGAGATCCGCTCGGCGACGCTGACGGTGAAGTTCGACTTCGCCACCGCGCGCCCGCACCACTTCATCCGCCAGAGCTTCGCCGCGTCGATGATCGAGCCCGAGGCGGTGAACTACGACTGCACCGTCCGCATCGCCGACGAGTCCGACGAGCAGCGGGTGCGGGTGCCGGAGTGGTGGAAGGACTAACAGCTTGCGTTTCGGTCTTTCTTCGGCCATCGTCCAGGGGGATTTTACGCGAGGCGGACGATGAGGACGGGCATGGAGCTGGAGCAGAAGATCGACCTGTTGATGTCGCTGGCGACCGAGGACCAGGAGGGGCTGCCCGGGTCGCGCGCGCTGCCGCCGAGGCTGCGGCACACGAAGGACGTCGGCGTGCTCCGGCCGCTCAACATCCGGACGCTGCGCGGGGCGGGGGGCGGGGCGTTCCGGGTGCTGCGCATCCTGATGACGAACGCCTGCGCGCTCAACTGCCACTACTGCCCGATGCGGCGCGACCGCGCGCTGCCGCGCACGCTGCTCAAGCCCGAGGAGCTGGTACGGATCTTCCTCGGCGCGCTGCGCCGCGGGTGGTGCGACGGCCTCTTCATCACGACCGGCATCCCGGCGAGTCCGTCGAAGGTGGCGGACGAGCTGATCACGGTGCTGGAGCTGCTGCGCGAGCGGCATCGTTATGCGGGCTACGTCCACGTGAAGCTGGTGGCGGGGGCGGAGCCGGCGCAGGTCGAGCGGCTGACGCAGCTGGCGACGCGCGTCTCGGTGAACCTCGAGGCGCCGTGCGGGGACAACCTGGCGCGGATCGCGCCGGAGAAGCGGCTGTCGGAGTCGCTGGTGACGCTGGAGCGCGCCCGCGCGGCGGTCGTCCGCGCGCGCGCCGAGGAGGCGGCGGGGCGCCCGCGGGACGGCACGCACCCCGGCGGCGTGGCCGGGATGACGATGCAGTTCGTGGTCGGCGCGACGCCCGACTCCGACCGCGACATCATCGGCCGCACTACCGAGCTGTACGCCGGCGGCGGGATCCACCACGCGCACTTCAGCGCCTTCCGCCCGATCGCCGACACGCCGCTCGAGGGCGCGCCGGCCGCGCCGGCGATGCGCGAGCACCGCCTCTACCAGGCCGACTGGCTGCTGCGCGGCTACGGCTTCGAGGCGGACGAGGTGGTGTACGACGAGCGCGGCAACCTCCCGCTCGCGCTCGACCCGAAGAGTGCGTGGGCGCTGGCGCACCCGGAGCGCTTCCCGGTCGAGGTGCGCACGGCGACGTACGAGGAGCTGCTGCGCGTGCCGGGCGTCGGGCCGGGCTCGGCGCGCCGGATCGTGAGCGAGCGCGCGACGACGACGATCCGCGGGCTCGCCGACCTGCGCGCGTTCGGCGTGGTGACGGCGCGTGCCGCCGGCTTCCTCACGCTCGGCGGCCGCCGCCTCCAGAACGTGCGCTGGGCGCAGCAGCTCGGCTTCTGGGCACCAGAGGAGGAAGCGGGGAAGCCGCACCTCGTCTACGACGTGAGCCCGGGGACGTTCCGGTAGGGATGGGGGAAGGGGGATGGGGGACGGGGGATGAAGTGCCTCGGGGTAGCCTGTCCTGAGCGAAGCGAAGGATCCCGGAGCACTTCATCCCCCGTCCCCCATCCCCCTTCCCCC
>DATFPD010000381.1:0-4873 GCA_035265005.1 Gemmatimonadaceae bacterium
CCTGGAACTGGAGGAACGCCGCCTCTCCCTCGGCCACGCGGCGCGGGCCGGCGACCGGCTGCCACGCGTCCACCGCGCGCTCGTCGAGCAGCTTGCGGCGCGCCGGCCAGACGTCCACGAAGCTGATCCCGCCGCTCGTGAGCACCACCACGGCGAGCGGCACGTCGCAGTCGGTGAGGTCGCCGCGGTCGCGCATCGCGTCCAGCGCGCCCCATCCCGTCCACGCCGAGCCGCCGCTCGACAGCGCGCGACCCGGCTCGGCGAAGAAGCGGTCCAGCGACTGCGTTCCGAAGCAGAGGTGAGCGAGCAGGTTGCGCAGGCGCTCGCGCGCGGCCGCGTTCGCGGGCGGGAGCAGCGCGACCGCCCGCCCGCGGAGCGTGGACGCGCCGCCCGTCATCTGCCCCAGCGGCACGGGCACCAGCCGGAAGCGCACGCCCTCGACGCGGAAGCGCGACCCGCAGCTGCCCAGCCCGGCCGCGGTCGCGTTAGGGTCGCTCGTCGGCGCGGTGCCGCTGAAGCCGGACGCCGGCGCCGCGGCCAGCACGTACGCGCCCGCGCCCGAGAGCGACGCCGTGGGTCGCGGCGGCTCGCACTCGGCGAACAGCCCCGCCTCCGCCTGCGCGGCGACCGACGTCGGCACCTGGGCGACTCGCGCGTCCTCCGGCAGGTGCAGCAGCGCGCCGAGCCGGTTGAGCGCCAGCCCGCGGCGCACCAGCACGCGCGGGCCAACCGTCGAGGTGCCGTCGGCGGTGACGCCGAGGCCCCACGCCACGCCGTCGCCGGCCCCGCGCGCGAGCCGCGACAGCTGCGCGCGCGTGGCGTCCTGCTCGGCGCGCAGGTCCTCGGCCGAGAGCAGGCGGCCGTTGAAGAAGTTGTTCCGCTGCAGCCCCCCGTCGAGGATCGGCTGCAGGAGGTCGACGACGCTCATCGCGCGCTCCGGTTACGTCGGTGAGGGCGGGTTGACGATCGTGCCAATCGTCCCGATGGTCCCGATGGTCCCGATGGTGCCGATCGTCCCGATCGGAGAGACCGTGCGCTGCACCGGCTGGCCGATCATGCCCACCTCGATCATCAGCTCCAGCTGCGACAGCGGCCCGTCCGGCACCGGCGCCCCGTTCGGCAGGGTCGCGCGGAGCAGGAAGCCGTCCGGGCGGAACTCGGTGAAGTTCACGACCATGGGCGCCTTGAGCTCCACACTGACGGACGGGAGCACCTTGACGATGTACTGGTGGGCCTTCTCCTGAGGCACCACGTAGCCGTCGAACGTCACGAGGATCTGGCCGTCCCCCGCCGTGATGCGCGCCGCCAGGTCGCCCAGCACCGGTGTGTGCTGGAGCCCCACGTGAACCTTGCCCGCGGCGACGATCGTGTAGCGCGTGAGGCCGCTCGCCGGCAGCTCGACGACGCGCCCGGGAATGGTCCCCGGGTCGCCGGTCGGTCCCTTGTCGCCCGCCGGGCCCTTGTCGCCGAGCGGACCCCTGTCGCCCACGGGCCCCTTGTCGCCGATGACGCCCTTGTCCCCGGGCGGCCCCTTGTCCCCCGGGACGCCCTTGTCCCCGATCGGGCCCTTGTCGCCTAACGAACCCTTGTCGCCAGGCGGGCCCTTGTCCCCCAGCGGTCCCCGGTCGCCCGCGAGGCCCTGGATCCCGCGGTCGCCGGCGGGCCCCTTGTCCCCGACCGGTCCTCTGTCGCCCGCGGGTCCCCTGTCTCCGGCGGGGCCTTTGTCCCCGGGCGGGCCCTTGTCGCCTGACGCGCCGGCCGCGCCGGCCGCGCCGCGGTCCCCGGCCGGGCCCTGGTCGCCGACCGGCCCTTTGTCACCCGTCGGACCCTTGTCGCCCGCCGGGCCTTTGTCTCCGGCGGGGCCCCTGTCACCCACGGCGCCGGGCGCGCCGGCGTCGCCGGTCGGGCCCCTGTCGCCGCGGACGCCCGGCTCCCCCTGCTCGCCGGGCTCGCCGCGCGGCCCGCGCGGGCCGGGCGCGCCGGCGCCCCCGATGCCCGTCTCGCCGGGACCGCACACCGCCCACTCCTGCACCAGGCGCAGGTGCGCCAGCGTCGGTCGGTCGTCCTCGTCCACTATCACGTTCGACGCGCGCACCGTGGCGCCGTCGTCGTCCAGCGTCACGTCGAGCCGCGCGAGCAGGACGCACTCCTCCGGCGCCGCCGGCGTCGGCGTGCTCTGGCCGTTGCAGCCGTGGCAGGCGCCGAACTCCTCGTGCCAGAGCGGGCGCAGCTCGGTGACCCACACGCGCAGCGCCGCGCGCAGGTAGTCGCAGGCCTCGAACCGGTTGATCGTGAAGCGCTCCGCCGGCGACACCGAGTCGAACACCGGCGGCGTCGGCACCGGCTCCGCGGAGCGGACGACGACCGGCACGGCGCCGCGCAGCAGCGCGAGGAAGTCGTCGACCGTCCCCTCGGTCGGGTCGTCGCCGATCTCCACCGTGTCGCTCGCCCATCGCACGAACGACCGCACCGCCAGCTCCTCGTCCTGCGCCGGCGCGTCGAAGCGCAGCTCGAGCCGGAAGGAGTCGGCGACGCGCGCCGGCTCCATGGCGTCCTCCTCGGTGCGGCACGGCTCCCCGGGGATCGGCCGGGCGTCGGTCTCGCACGTGTCGTAGCAGAGCACGAGGTACAGCGGCAGCGCCGACGGCGGCGACGAGCTCGCGTGCGCCAGCACGTCCGAGCGGCGGCGCTGGAGCCAGCTGTCGAGCCGCGCGCACTGCGCCGGCGTCACCCGCACCAGCTCCCCGCGCGGGGTGATGGCCGAGCCGCACGAGACCTGGACCTGCGTCTCGACGCCCGCGCCCTGCGTCACGGTCACCCGGAGGCCGTTCACCGTGCCGTAGCCCAGCGCGTCGCGCGCCAGCCAGCGGCCGCGCCCCGAGAGCCAGGCGAACTCCTGGTCGAAGTCGTCCGCCCCCAGGATCATGCCGAGCGAGTACTTGACGTGCTTCGTCGGGTCGGCGGCGGCCGTCTCCGGCGTGGGCGATGTCATCAGGACAGCGGGGCTCGTCATGGTCTCGTTCCCGAAGTGAGGAGGCGGCGTGGTCGGTCGGCCGCGGTGTTCGTCGTCAGGCAGGCCGTCAGGGTCCGCCGAGGCGTCCCGAGCGCCCCACGCGGTCGCGGCCGAGGAGGACCCGCTCGGGGGCGTCGTCGCCCGGCCGCGCCGCGAGGTGTGCCTCGGCCAGGTAGCCCTCGCCGAGCACCATCGGCGGCATCAGCGCCGGCGAGCGGCCGCCGGCGTCGATCAGCGTGTCGTCGCCCAGCCGCGCCTCGCCGAGGCGGAACATCGCCCAGTAGTAGCGCACGTCGTACACGGTGTGCGCCGGCTTCTCCAGATCCAGCACCGCCCTCGCCAGCGCCAGGCGGCGCCGCTGCGCGGGCGCGTCGGCGCGCGCGCCGCGCGGCACCGGCAGCATCACCGTGAAGCGGTGCGCGGCCGCGTGCATGGCGAGCACGGTGCCCTCGAACTGGAACCAGTCGGCCAGCGGCACCCCGTCGGGCGGCAGCGCGTCCGGGAGCGACACCGCGGCCAGCGCCGACCAGTGCGTGCGCCAGGCCCCGTTGAGCGCCGCCGCGCCGCGGTAGCGCCGCGCCAGGAACTCCTGCCAGCGCCGCCGCTCCCACCCCGGCGTGTGCGCCAGGAAGTCGCGCCAGTCGGCGGCCAGGCCGGGGCTCGCGGGCTCGTCGGCCGGCAGGCGCACGTCGTCGAGCGACGCCCACGCGCTGCCGTGCGCCACGTTCACCGCGCCCACGGTGCCGTGGCGGCGCTGGAGGAACCGCCGCCAGCTCCCGCGCTCGGCGGCGCCGGCGCCCGGGACGAACCCCAGCTCCCGCTCGGCGAAGGCCCGCCACCCCGCCGGCGCCGCGGCGGCCGAGACGGGCAGCTCCGCCTCGCCGGGCAGCGCCTCGCGGAAGCGGCGCAGCAGCTCGGCGCCGCCTAACGCCGGCCGCCAGCGCGCCGCGGCGTCCACCCGCCGCGGGCCCGGCACCGCCGTCCCCACGTCGCCCAGCAGCGCCCGCGGGGTGCGCCGCGCGCGGAACCGCTCGACGACGCGCACCGGCGACGCCCGACGCGCCGCGCCGCCGGGGGCGGCGAAGAGCCGGTCGTCCACGCACTCGTCGAGCGCCAGCCGCAGCGCCATCTGGACGCCGCGCACCGTGCCCCGCGCCGCGTAGAAGTCCATCGCGTGCCGGAGGAAGAGCCGCCGCCGCTCGTCCTCCCACGACGGGTCCATCGCCACGCCGAACCAGCCGCCCAGCCAGTCCAGCGCCTCCGGCGGCGCGCTCGCCACGTCGAACAGCAGCTGCGCCGCCGCGATGCGGTCCTCGGTCGCGGTGAAGATCCCCTCGACGTTGGCCAGGAACCGGTCGAGGAAGCTCGCCGACTGCGGGTCCTCGCGGTACACCGCCGGCAGGTACTGGTCGAGGTACGAGAAGCGCGGGTACCAGGCGCGGAGCGCGCGCACCCGCGGCGTCACGCGGCCGTTGCCGCGCAGCACCAGCCGAATCTGGAGGTAGCGCCCGCGCGCGCGCTGGAAGAGCAGCTCCCAGGTGCCGCGCCCCGCGGCGGCGGCGGCGCCGCTCTCGCGCGGCAGGTAGGGCAGCTCGGGCCCGTCACCCCGCAGGTACGGCGCCGGCTCCGGCCGCCACTCGGCCAGCTCGCGCTCGTCGCGTGCCGCGCTCGCCGCCGCGGCCTCGGCGGCCGCCGCCGCGTCGCGGATGCCGAAGGCGTCCAGCTCGGGCGCGCTCAGCCAGTCGACGAGCGTCAGCTCGCGCCAGTCGTCCGCGGCGCGCGTGTACACGTCCACCGCCGCGCCCGGCGGGATGCAGGCGTCGAGCATCAGCCGGTGCCAGACGCACGCCGGCTCGCCGC
>DATFPD010000382.1:0-32984 GCA_035265005.1 Gemmatimonadaceae bacterium
CTCGCGACCCCTGTCACCGAGATCATCGCATCAGTGAACGAGATGATCACGCAGGCCGCCGAAGCGGAGGATCGCGATTTTGGCGATTTGCCGCTTTATACCGTCGAGGAAGGGGAAGCGATGCTCAAGAAGGTGCAGGAGCTCGATCCGCCCGGCGTAGGTGCCCGCGATCTTCGAGAGTGCCTGATGCTTCAGCTCGATGAGGCAGGAATGAGCCAGTCAGTTCCGTATCGCCTGGTTCGAGATTGTTTCGAGGAGCTGATCAACCACCGCTGGAGCGAGATCTCCAAGCGCTTCGGCATCAGCCCGAGCGACGTCCAGAAGGCGGCGGACGAGATCTCGAAGCTGGAGCCCAAGCCCGGGCTCAAATTCAGCGCCGCCAGCGACAACTACATCATCCCCGACCTGATCGTCGAGAAGATCGACGGCAAGTATCACATCTTCCTGAACGACGCGAACCTCCCGCGCCTCAAGCTGAGCCGCGCCTACCAGGAGATCGCGCGCGACAAGAAGAAGTTCGAGGGGGAGAGCAAGGAGTTCATCTCGAACAAGCTCAATTCCGCGAACTGGATGATCCAGGCCATCGAGCAGCGCCGCCAGACGATGCTCAAGGTGATGAACTACATCGTGGACCGGCAGCGCGACTTCTTCGAGAAGGGCGTGCAGCACCTCAAGCCGCTCACCCTGCGCGAGGTGGCCGAGGTAATCAACATGCACGAGTCCACGGTGAGCCGCGTGACGAACGAGAAGTTCGTCCAGACGCCGCGGGGCGTGCTCCCGCTCAAGTTCTTCTTCTCGTCCGGACTGAGCACCACCGCCGGCGAGGACGTGTCGGCGCGAGGCATCAAGGACCAGATCCAGAAGCTGGTCGAGAACGAGGACCCGAAGCACCCGCTCACCGACCAGGCAATCGTGAACATCCTGAAGGAGAGCGGCGTGCAGATCGCGAGGCGTACCGTCGCGAAGTACCGCGACCAGCTCGGCGTCCTCTCGGCCCGGATGCGCAAGCGGGTATGACCGTCGGCGCCGTTCCGGTGGCGTCTCTCGCCAGATCCCGGCGGCGCCAACCGCGCGAGAAGGTGGACGTGAGCGTGCTGGTGCCCGCCAAGGACGAGGCGGAGAACCTGCCGCTCTTCATGGAGCAGGCGGACGCCGTCTTCCGCGCCACGCCCGACGTCCGCTTCGAGGTCGTCGTCATCGACGACGGCTCGGAGGATGCGACCTGGTCGGTGCTCCAGGAGCTCGTCGCGCGGTACCCGTTCCTCCGGCTCGCGCGCCACCGCTCGCGCCGCGGCATCGCCGACGCACTGCGGACGGGCTACCTCACCGCACGCGGCAACGTGCTCGTCTTCTACCCGGCCGACCTCCAGTTCAAGCCGGAGGACATCCCGCGTCTGGTCAGGCCAATTCTGGCGGACCAGGCGGACATGGTCACGGGGTTCAAAGAAGGCGTCTACGAGAAGGCGTTCGTTTCGAACATCTACAACTGGCTGAGCCGCACGCTGTTCGACGTGCGGGTGAAGGATCTGAACTCCGTCAAGGCGTACCGGCGCGAGATCATGGACCAGCTCCCCGTGCGCCCGGACTGGCACCGCTACATGGTCGTGCTCGCGCATGCGCAGGGATATCAGGTCGACGAGATCCCGGTCCCGCTCTACCCGCGGCACGCCGGCAAGTCGAAGTTCGCCACCTGGCACCGCATTCCGATCGGCGTGCTCGACATGCTGTCGGTGTGGTTCGAGCTGCGCTTCGGCAAGAAGCCGCTGCTGCTGTTCGGGATGCTCGGCGCGCTCGTCGGCCTCTTCGGCGTCCTGGCCGGGGTGTTGGCGCTCGGCCGGCTCTGGCTCGAGGGCGTCGGTCAGCGCTGGGTCTGGACCATCATCCAGACCTGCGTGATCCTTGGCTTCCTCATGTTCTCCACCGGACTGCTGGGCGAGCAGATCGCCGGTCAGCGCGCCGAGATGCGCGAGCTGAGGCGACGCGTGGACGAGCTGAGTGGGGCCGGCGACGAAGCGGAGCCCGGCGACGACGGCGGCCCCGTCGCGAATGGAGAGTGAGCCGGGCCCGAGCGCCGCACCCGGCGGACGGCGAAGGCTCTGGCGTGTCATCCAGGTCGTGTTCGTGCTCGCGGTGCTCGCCGGCATCGCCGTCGCGATCTACCGCCAGGCCGGCGACATCCGAACGCGCCTCGCCGAAGTCGACCCGCGATGGGCGCCGATCGCGCTCTCCGGCGCCATCGTCCTCGCGAGCTACGGCGTCCTGATTCAGACGTGGCGCGCGGTCGTCGGCGCCTGGGAAGCGCGGATCGGCTTCTGGGACGCGGCCCGGATCTGGTCGGTCTCGAACCTGGGTCGATACGTCCCGGGAAAGCTCTGGCAGATCGGGGCGATGGCGGCGATGGCCCGCGAACGAGGAGCCTCGCCGGTCGCCTCGATCGGATCGGCGCTGGTCGTGAACATCGTGAACGTCATCACGGGCGGCCTCGTGGTGTTGGCCACGGGCGCCCGCGTCTTGGACGTGCTGCACCCGGGAGCGCGCCAGAACGCCATTCTGCTCGTGGCCCTGCTCGGGCTGAGCTTCCTGCTGCTGCCCGTGCTGCTCCCGCCCGCCGTATCTCTCGCGGCCCGCGTCGCCCGGCTGGATGCGCCGATCCCACGAATTCCGGGTCGCACGCTCTGGATGGCCGCGCTCGGCACCGGTGTGGCGTGGGTCCTGTACGGGCTCGCATTCGAGCAGCTGGCGGCGGGCGTCCTGGGTCGAGCGCCTGGCGCATCCGCCGCGTACATTTCAGTTTACACCAGTTCCTATCTAGTGGGTTATCTCTTTCTGCCCGCTCCGGCCGGCGTGGGCGTCCGCGAGTGGGCGCTCAAGGCCGGCTTCGTTGCGCTGGGCCTCGGGAGCGACGCGGACGCATGGGTGATCGCCGTCGCCTCGCGGCTCTGGCTGACGGTGCTCGAGGTGCTGCCCGGCCTGCTCTTCATCGCGCGCGACGCGCTCCGCGGGCGCGCGCAACGCCACTGACAGAATGCAACGATCACGTTCGCTCGCCGCCGAGACCGAAGACGCCGTTTCACACGCACCGCGCTTCGCGTCCGGAATCGCCGCGCTGGTCTACGCGGTGCTGGCGATGTCGCTCGCGTTCCCGGCGCTCGCCGGCCGCACGATCCTCAATCCGCGAAGCGACCAGTTCCTGGCGGGATACGCGTTTCGGGAGTACGCCGCGGAAACGCTCCGCGCGACCGGCGGCTTCCCGCTCTGGAACCCGTACCTCCAGGGCGGAGTGCCGTACGTCGCCGGCATGGCCGGGGACATCTTCTATCCGACGTTCCTTCTGCGAATGGTGATGCCGACCGATCAGGCGATGACCTGGTCGTTCGTGATTCACCTGGTGCTCGCGGGGCTCTTCACGTTCGGATTTCTCCGGGCCGCGCGCCTCTCGTTCTTCCCGTCGCTCGTCGGCGGGGCCGCGTACATGATGAGCGGCAACATCGCCGGCCTCGTCTCCCCCGGGCACGACGGCAAGCTCTACGTCAGCGCGCTCTTTCCGCTCGCGCTCTGGATGATCGTCCGCGGAGTCCGGGACGGCCGCGCGTGGAGCTGGGGCGTCCTGGCGTTGACGATTGGACTCGGAGTGCTCACGCCGCACCCGCAGCTGTTCCAGTACATGCTGCTCGGCTCGGGCGCCTTCGCGCTCTTCGTGGCCTTCGCTGCCTGGGACGGCCTCCGGCTTCCGAGAGAGGTCGCACTCCGGCGCCTGGGCCTGGCGCTGGCCGCCGTGATCGTGGGCGGGGCAATGGGAGCCATCCAGTTCTTGCCGGTCGCGGAATACGTGGCCTGGTCACCTCGGTCGGGCGGCATGACTGGCGGCTATGAGCACGCCATCTCCTACTCGATGCCGCCCGAGGAGCTGCTCAACAGCTACCTCCCGCAGTTCTCCGGAATTCTCGACAGCTACTGGGGCCGCAACGGCATTCACTTTCACAGTGAGTACCTCGGCGCGATCGTCCTGTTTCTCGCCGGAGCCGGGCTCTCCGGCGGGGCAGGGGGACGTCGGCGCCGCTTCGCCTGGTTCTGGATCGCCGCGTTCGTCGTGGCGCTCCTCTGGGCGCTGGGCGGCTTCACGCCCTTCTACCATCTCGTGTATGCGCTCGTGCCAGGGACAAAGTTCTTCCGGGCGCCGAGCACCATGCTCTTCGCGCTCACACTGGCCGTGGCCGTGCTCGCCGCGCTGGGCACCGAACGCGCGCTGGCGCGAGAGGTGGGGCCGCGGTACATCGTGGGCTGGCTGATCGGGGGGGGGCTGATCGCGCTGCTGGCCTCCGCCGGTGGGCTGCGCGGCATCGCCCTCGGTCTCGTCGGAGACGAGCGGTACGACGCCGTGATCGCGAACAACGGCAGCGTCATCCTCGGTGCCTGGCGTTCGCTGCTCTTCCTGGCGATCGGGGCCGGTCTCGTCTACGGGGTCCGACGCGCGAAGCTCGACCCGCGCCTCGCCGGCTGGGCGCTGGTCGCGGCGCTCTCGGCAGACCTCTGGACCATTCTTCGACAGTACTGGACCTTCGCCCCGCCCGCGGCCGAGCTGTACGCGAGCGACGCGACGATCGACTACCTGAAGGCGCAGCGCGAACCGGGGCGCGTACTGGCGCTCCCCATCGGAGACGGCGTGGTGGGACGGGACGTGATGCTCCGCGGCAGCGGACTCATGGTGCACCACGTTCGCCAGGTGCTCGGCTATCACGGCAACGAGCTCGGCAGATACCAGACACTCGCCGGGTCGAACTCGAACGACGTGCTTCAGCACCTCGTCAACCCGAACTTTCTCAAGCTCTCCAACACCCGGTACTTCCTCAGCGGCATCGACCAGCCGCCGTTCCCGGGGTCCACGCGGCTCGCCGGCCCTGCCAAGTCCGCATCGGGCTCGACCGTGTATCTGTTCAGCGTGCCGGGCGACAGTCCGGCCGCCTGGGTGGCGCCGGTCATCATCAAGGCCGCCGACGACCCGGTCCTCGCCACCGTGCTCGACGCGAGATTCGACGTCCGACGGGCAGCGCTGTTCGATACTGCGGCCCGGGTGACCGCCGGTCAGACGCCGTCCCAGCTGCCCGCCGCGCTCGCCTTGAGCGCGCGGACGACGCGCTTCGAGCCCGGGCGAATCAGCGTCACCCTCGACGGCCCGGCGCCGCAGGGGTCCGCGCTCCTGGTTTCGGAGAATTACTACCCGGGCTGGCGCGCCAGCGTGGACGGCCGCCCGGCCCCCATCGGCCGGGCCGACTACACGCTGATCGGCGTCGAGCTGCCGGCCGGCGCGCGTCAGATCGAGCTCACCTTCGAGAGTCGGACGTACGAGCGGGGAAGAGTGGTGACGCTGGTCGCCGTCGCGCTGGCCGTGCTGGCGTCGATCGTAGGGCTGGTTGCGGACGGGCGGGGACGACGTGGCTGAGCGGGCGCTCATCATCGTACCCACCTACAACGAGCGGGAGAACATCGGGCGACTCATCTCGGAGGTGCTGGCGCAGGATCCTCGGCTCGAGGTTCTGGTAGTCGATGACAACTCGCCGGACGGCACCGGCGAGATCGTCGAGACCCTCTCGGGCCAGAACGTGCGGGTCCACCTCCTGAAGCGGGAGAAGAAGCTCGGCCTGGGCACGGCGTACGTGGCCGGCTTCGGCTGGGCGCTCGCGCGGCCGTACGACTACGTGTTCGAGATGGACGCGGACTTCTCCCACCCGCCGTCGCACTTGCCGCAGTTCCTGGAGGCCATCAAGGACGCGGACGTCGTGCTGGGGTCGCGCTACCGGAACGGCAAGGTGACGGTGGTGAACTGGCCGATGTCGCGACTAATGCTCTCGTACTCGGCCAACATCTACGCGCGCTTCGTCACCGGGCTGCCACTCTTCGACTCCACCGGCGGGTTCAAATGCTTCCGACGAGGGGTCCTGGCCGCGATCGACCTGAAGGACGTGCGCTCGAACGGCTACGCGTTCCAGATCGAGATGAGCTTCCGGGCCTGGAAGCGCGGCTTCCGCATCGTCGAGATTCCGATCCTGTTCGTGGACCGGACGGAAGGGCAGAGCAAGATGTCCAAGCGGATCGTTCGGGAGGCGGTATGGATGGTATGGCGGCTCCGGTGGTGGGCGATACTCGGCAGGATCTGACCGGCGCGTCGAAGGCGCTGGCGGGCCGCCGTTTCTTCAAGATGAGCGGTTCCGGCAACGACTTCGTCGTCTTCGACGCGCGCGCGGAGCCGGCCGACGAGCTCGCGGACCCTCGCTGGATCCGGGCGATCTGCGCCCGGGGCACCGGGGTCGGCGCCGATGGCCTGGTGCTGCTCGAGTCGACGGACGGCCTGGACTTCGGGATGCGCTACTTCAACAGCGACGGCTCTCGAGCCGCGCTCTGTGGAAATGCCGCACTCTGCAGCACGGCGCTCGCGGTGCGAATTGGAGCCGCCAGGGCCGGAGGGCTGAGCTTTTTGACGGACTCTGGCCAGGTCGACGCGCGCCTTCGCGACGGTCTACCCGAGATCGATCTTCAGCCGGTGACGGCAGTGGAGCTCGAGACCGCCGCGACGACAGAGCCAGGGGAGGAGCGGATCGGCTACGCGAAGGTCGGAGTGCCGCACCTGGTCGTGCTCTGCCAGGACGTATCCCAGGTTGACGTCGATCAGCGAGGGGCCGACCTCCGCCGTCACCCCTCGACGCTCCCGGACGGCGCGAACGTGAACTTCGTCTCCCGGCTCGAGGGCGGGCGCTGGCGCATTCGCACCTTCGAGCGTGGGGTGGAAGGCGAGACGCTGGCGTGCGGGACCGGCGCGGTCGCCACGGCGATCCTGCTGACAGCCTGGAACGCCACGGCAGCTGACGCCGACATCGCGCTCGAGACCGCCAGCGGCCGACCGCTCGTCGTGAGCCTTGACCGCGATGGAGATCGCTGGCTGCCCGCGCTCCGCGGCGAGGGCCGAGTGGTGTTCGAGGGCATGCTCGGCGACCTGTAGGGCCCGGCAGGCCCGCTCGCCAAGCCCGGCGCGGCACAAGTTCAGACAGGGGCAGCTCTTAGAAGCCACACGTGGAGAAGTCGATCGGACTTCTCCACACTTTTCAACGTGGCGTGGTTTACATAATACATATTATAAGTAGTAGTGCTCGGCTGCGGAAAGAGGGGGCGGCGACAGCGCCGCCCCCGTCCGGCCCGCCTTCCGAGGAGGCCTGTCGGTCTTCACCCGCGGGCGCTCGGCGTAGCGGTCAGCTCACCGAGTCTGACACGCGCCTCGCCGGCGACTGGACTGTTCTGATCCTTCGCTAGCTCTTCCCAGATCTTCCGCGCTTCGGCCTTGTTGCCGGCCTCCGTGTACGCGCGAGCCGCGTCCGCGCGCAGCTTGAGCTTGTCGTTCTCGAATCGGCTGGCCTCGGCGGCCTTCAGGTAGCTGGCCGCCGCGTCGGCGAACTTCTGCTGCTCCTCGAGCCCGGCCGCCCTGAGAATCTCGATCGTAGGCTTGAGCTCGTCCGGCGGGCCGGATTTGCTCGCTCTGTCGAGCTCGGCCATTCCCTCGGCGAACTTCCCCTCGTCGAACAACAGTTCGGCCATGAGGATCTGCGCCCGGGTAGCGGCCGCGGTGCCCTCGTACCGCCCGACGACCTTCTTCAGATCCGACTGCGCCAGCGCCGGATTGCCGGTCATCGCCGACCGCTGCGCCGAGGCGTAGGCGCTCTCCGCCTTGTCCGCCTTGGACGCCTTTGCCTTGGCGTAGGCGATGTATATGCCCGCGGCCGCGGCGAGGGCGATCAGCCCGATCGCGATGTTGCGGCCGTAGTCGCGCGCGAGGTCGGCGACGGAGCGATCCTCGTCAGCGACCGTCGGCCGAGCGGCTTCACCAGTCTTGGTCATCGTTTCTCTTGGGAGTGGTCTGCTTCGGTGGTCCGAGACGAGGTTCCTGCAGTGCCCCTGGGGTGACTCGAACACCCGGCCAACGGTTTAGGAAACCGCTGCTCTATCCACCTGAGCTACAGGGGCTCGCGGTCGCGGCCCGCAAGTGGCCGCGCGGCGCGAACTTCCCGCGCGCCAGGCAGGAAGTTAATTGGGGCCGCCGGCCTCCGGAACCTCCTCTCAGAACACCACATCCAAGCGATCCCGCTCATTCGGCACCAGGGCGAAGGATCCGTCCGGGGCGAAAGCGATGCGACGAGGCTGACCGCCGACTTCGACCGTGGCGAGCGTCTGGAGGGTGAGTCGCGATACGATCAGCACACGCCCGGCGCCCGGCTGCGACACGTACAGGAGCGATCCGCCCGGGTGGAGCCGAAGTCCGAACGCCCCGGCCTCCAGCCTGACGCTCCGGCTTTGCCGGGTCGACAGATCAAGGGCGTGCAGCCGGCCGCCCTCGTCCGCCGCGTAAAGCGTTTGGCCGTCGGGGGCGAGCGCGATGTCCTGGAGCCGGCCCATCCCCCGCCCGATCACCGCCATTCGCCGGCGCTCGAGGTCCAGCTCGACCAGATCGCCCGCCGTAGAGCTCAGATAGACGATCGCACGGTCCGAGCGGGCCGCGATGCCGTTCAGGACCCCTCCGACCCGAAACGTCTCCAGAACGCTGTCCCTCGCCGAGCTGATGACGGTCAGAATCCCGGACGAGGAAGTCGCGAAGACTCGCGATCCGTCCGGCGACAGCAGCACCCGCAGCGGACTTCCGGGCACCCGGAAGCGGCCCAGCTCCGTTCCGGTCGCAACGTCCACGACACTGACCGAGCTGCCGAGGACGTTTGTCACGTACGCGCGGCACCCGTCCGGCCCGAACGCGATGTCGCCGGGATCCCGGCCGACCCCAATGCTCCCGGCCACGGCCAGTCTCGGCAGGCGGATCCGCGACAGGGAGTCCGCATCCTGTCGGCCGACGAGGGCCAGTCCGTCCGCGCGGACGGCGACGCCGAACGGGCGTCCGCCGACCACCACCGAGCCGATGAGCTCCCCTCGCCGGCCTAGCACCCGAACATCGACGCCCCGGGTGACGAGACGCCCGTCAAAGCCAGGGGCGACCGCGGTGATGCTAGCGCGGCCGACGCGCATGGCGTGCATGACGCCGTCGGTGCCGACGGCCACGACCGCCTCATTCGAGCTCTCGAATTGGATCCCCTGGACGGCCGAGCTCTTTCCAGCGCCACTCCCGGAGAGCTCGAACAGCGATCTCGACTCCCCCACCGCCATCAGAAGCTCGCGGATCGATCCGCCGGCGGCCACTTCCGCCGAGGGGGACCGCTGCGCGTCCGAGCGGCGCGCGAGCGCGGCGAGGCAGACGAGGGCCAGGACCGTGCGGAGTGATCGACCGACGGAGGGGTTCATCTCCCGACGACCGCTTCACGCGTCGTTCCCGCGTGATCCTCCAGACGCGGAAAGCCGACCGCAGAGCGTCCGGAGCAGCGAGCGTCCACGCTGCCGTCCGGACGAACGCCGAGCGCACGCGTCGAGCGCCGAACCCTCCGCCAATCGCGGATCTGCCCGAGCGGAGCCACCCACGGGTCCATCGTCGACAGACGCGCGAGAAGATCCCTGTAAGCGGCCGCGGCTCCCGGGTATCCGAGCGCAGCCGTCAGGTTCGGATGCCACAGGCCGACCCAGAGTCCCTCGACGTCTCGGCATCGGGAGGCGAGCTCCACGGCGTCGTCGATCCAAGCCTCGGGTCGCTCGATGCCGGCGTACTTGCTCTGCGCACGGTCCATCCAGATGAGTGGCATCAGGTCCAGCTCCAGCGGCTGCCCGGCGGACTCGTCCCAGGCCCCGAGCACGTCCGCGGTTCCCAACCGGAAGCCGTTTCGGTCGGGAAAGCCCCACGTCGCGTCGTACGAGAAGCCCGCCGCGACCATCTCGCGCTGGGTGGCGCCCGGCCGCATTCGCAGGTAGTGCTGCCGCACGCCCGACACAGCGGAACCGCTCAGCCTGGCGAGTCTGGAGCGCTGCTCGCCGAAGGCGACCGCGCTGCGCATCGTCGCGAAGCTTCCGTGCAGACCGACCTCGTGGCCGTGCTTCGCGAGCGACGCCAGCAGCTCGCGGACGGCACGCGACTCGGGCACGTAGGTCACGTCGCCGGCCCGAACGCTTCGCAGCGTGGGCGTCCCGCAGATGAAGAACCAGGTCGCCGCGATCCGCCGGGACTCCTCGAGATCGAGCAGCGCGGCCAGAGCGCGGCGTACAGGCGAACGACCGACGGCCAGCGCCCCCGCGGCGATCGCGGCCGCCGCCCGGCGCAGCTCGCCCTTCTTCAGCAGCTCCGCCAATCGCAGACCGAGGAAGAGCGGCCACCACCGCATGACGTCCACATCGTGCGTGAGTGCCGCCGCCCACCGCCTGCCCTCCGGCCATGGCTGGAGTAGACGAACAGGCCGGCGGCCGGCAGCGGCGGCAATGGCGGCGCGGCGGAGCTCGGCTGCGGCGAGGGAGATTACTGGCTGGCGCTCGAGGCCGGCGGCGACGAGCGGATTCTGGGACGACGGCACGCGCTCGTAGCGGTCCACACCGGTCGCGCGCTGCTCCGATCCGGCCCCGGCCACGTCCGTGACTACCGTCAGCACCGTGCGCGGGATGCGCACTTCCCCGTCCGCGACGCGCAGATGCCAGCGGGCGGCCGAGCATCGGGCTACGTCTGGCTGCGGGACTGCGGCATCGTCCACGGTCAGCCGGACCACATCGTCGGCGTCGCCCTCCAGCCACAGCAGCCGCGAGAGATCAATCAACGTCTCGAGAGCGAACCGTTCGCGCGCGCTCAGCGCTCGACCCGACGGGATCGCGATCACGGCGGTTGGAGCTACCTACCGGGCTCGGCGGGAGTCAGCACGCGCACGGTTCGAGCGGGCTGTCCGGCGACCACGTGGAGCGGCGGCACGTCGCGAGTCACGACGCTCAGCGCGCCCACCACGGCCCCGCGACCGACCCGCACGTTCGGCAGGACGACGGCGCCGGCGCCGATCCAGGCGTCTTCCTCGATGATCACCGGCCCGCGCGAGACGGGCGCGTAGTCCCGGATCCGCGAGTTGTTCGGGTGGCTGGAAGTTACGAGCGTCACGCGCGGCGCGATGCTCACCCGGTCTCCGATGACGATCGCGTCGTCGCCCGAGAGCTCCTCGACGATCATCAAGCCGTCGGCGATGTACACGTCCTGTCCAATGCGGAATCCGCAGGCGCGCAGCAGACTGATCCGCACGGCTGGAAAGAACGCGTCGCGCGCCCAGCGCTTGAACACCTTTTTACGAACCCGGCGCCAGAAGCTCACCGTCAGCCGAGGTAGCGGTACACGTAGGCACCCAGCCGAGCGACCGGGGCGGGAAGGCGCGACCAGGCGGCCGCCGCCAACGCCAGAGGCCCCTTGTCGCGCCTGCTGACGTTCAGGCCGCCGGCGTTCGGCCAGTAGTCGTACGCCAGCGGGACCTCCTCCCCTCCCCAGCGGCGCTTGAACTGTACGAGACCTTCCTGCTCGGGCGCGGCGCGCCCCAGGTCGAACACCACCCCGGCCGCGGCGGCATCCCGCACGGCGCGCCACAGAAGCGCGTGGTTCGGCCGCAGCTCCAGCGCCTCAGGCCGCGACGCGCCGAAGCCGTAGATCCATTCGCGCCGACCCTTCCACACGACAATCGCGCCGCCGACGGTGGCGTCCGGAAGACGAGCCATGTACAGCGACGCGAGCCCGCGAGCTTGCAGGCCGAACCCAAACTCCACGAAGAATCGCCGGGGCGGCGGCGGCGTCCCGAGGCGGTGGGCGGTCTGCTCCTCCAGGACGGCCATCATCAGCCAGTCCGAGGCGGTCGTGCCTTCCACGACCTCGACGCCCTCGCGCTCGGCCTTCTTGATCCCGCGCTGGGTGCTGCTGGCGTTGAGGCGCTTCCAGATCGCGCGCTCTCCACCGCTCGTGTCGAGGCGGAACGTGCTGTAGCGGATCCGACGCTCGAACCCTGGCGGCGTGGTGCCTTCGGCGCCGAGCTGCTTCACCTCGGCGCGGGTCGCGCCCAGACGCGCCGCAAGCTCGATCGCTCCCCGCCCGAGCTCGGATCGAACGCCCTCGCGCCGCTCGATCGGACCAACAGCGTAGCTGAAGGGAAAGCTCACGAGCCGCCGTCCTCGAAGCAGCCCGGGAACTACGGCCAGCGGCAACCCGCCGACGAGGGCGCTCCCTTCCCGTGCGACGACTGCGTGGAGCGGGTACCCGAAGCACCGGGCGATACCCTGGAGCCACGCGGGCTGGTGGTAAAAGGTCCCGCGCTCGTCGGCGAGCTCTTGCCACTCCGCCGGAAGCTCAGGGAGCGCCTCGATCCGCAAATTGCTCGTAGAGAGAGAGAAATGGCTCGACCGCCGATGCCGGAGAGAATTGCGAGCGCACGCGCTCGCGCCCGGCGGCGGTGAGTCGCGCGCGAAGCTCGGGCTCGGTGAGCATGCGCTGGAGCGCGGCGGCGAGGCTCTCGGGCCGCTCGTCCGTGGAGAGCAGTCCGGTCTGCTCGTGAATGATAACCTCGGGAATGCCGCCCACAGGAGTGCCGACGATGGCCGCGCCGGCCAGCAGCGCCTCCACGAGGGACAGCCCGAGCCCCTCGGCGCGCCCACGCGAAGGCAGGACGGTCACGGTGCTCGCGCCGTATTCAGCAGGCATGGCACTCTGCGGAACGAGCGGGGACCACGAGATTTCGGCATAGACTCCGAGTTCGCGGGCGAGCGTGTGCAGTCGCGCGGCGTCCGGGCCGTCGCCGACGATGCGAAGGGCGCACTCGACGCCGCCACGCCGGAGGATGGCGAACGCGTCGATGAGCAGCGCGACGCCTTTGGACTCGACCAGGTTGCCGGCGTACAGGATGCGCGGCGGCATCGCCTTCGGCTCGCTCTGCCCCGCCGCGAAGAGCTCGGCGTCGACCGGCATTCGCGTGACGTGGATCGGCGTCCGCAGTTCGGGGAGCAGGCGGCGGATGTCGTCGGCCAGGAAGCGGGAGACCGTCGTGGCGGCCGAGGCGCGGGAGAGCACGAAGCGGCCGAGCCGGCGGAAGAGCGGGCGCTCCAGCAGACGCACATCGCTGCCATGGGACGTCACAATGAACGGCCGACCCGTGCGCATCGCGAGCAGCCCGCCGGGCAGCCACCAGTGCGCGTGGACGATGTCCGGACGAAACTCCCGCACGGCGGCCGACACGGCTCGCGCGAATGCCGCCATGAACGCGGGGAGAGCGAGCGCGAGGAGCGGCTTGCCCAGCGAAAGACGGTGCAGATCCCCGCGATACCCGACGGTCTCCCAGCGCTCGGGGAGGTAGCGAAAGCGGCGAAGCTCGAGCGATTCCCCCGACTGCTCGTGCTCGGCCGTTCCGGGCGCGTGGGGGGCAAGCACCAGCACCTTCGCGCCGCGCCGGCTCGCCTCCCGCGCCAGGCTGGCGACGAACGCGCCCGCGGGGTCGCGCTCGAAGCGCGGGTAATTGTGCGTGACCACCAGAACGCGCATCGCCGGACGCGAAGGAAGAGCGGTGCCCGAGCGTGCGCGCCCGACGGCGCTCAATACGCGATCAGCGCCGAGGATCTCGTGCCGCCCATGGCCTCGCGTCCGCCGAGGAAAGTCAGCTCGATCAGGAAGCTGCAGCCGACGACCGTCGCGCCGATCAGCTCCACCAGCCGACGGGCCGCGGACGCGGTACCTCCCGTAGCGAGCACGTCGTCCACGATCAGCACGCGCGCGTCGGCCGCGCAGGCGTCGGCGTGTATCTCGAGGGCGTCCACGCCGTACTCGAGCGCGTACTCCATCCGGCGCTTGGCGGCCGGAAGCTTTCCCGGCTTCCGGATGGGCACGAGCCCCACACCGAGGTGCTGGGCGACCGGCGCGCCCAGCAGAAATCCCCGGCTCTCGATCGCGACGACGTGGGTGATCTGGTCGTTCGAGAAGGGCTCCGCCATCGCCGCGGTGGTCTGGCGGAAGAGGCGCGCGTCGCCCAGCAGCGGCGTGATGTCCTTGAAGACGATACCCGGCTTCGGGAAGTCCGGGATGTCGCGGATGGCGCCGCGAATCTTCTCCGTCAGCTCGCGCTCGGCCGCGCGGACGGCATCGGGCATCGACGGACTCTCAGCGAAGGACGGTGAAGGGCTGCGGCAGCTGGTCGGCGTCATCGAGCGGCAGCGACTCGACGGCGTCGACGAGGGCGCCCGGCGGGCCAGATCGCACCGCGTCCACCAGCGCGCGGACGCCTTCGTCCGACCCGGATGCGGCCAGCTCGACGGTTCCGTCGGGGCGGTTGCGAACCCACCCGGCCAGCCCCCAGCGCCGGGCGCGCTCGCGCACGAACCAGCGGAAGCCCACCCCCTGCACTCTTCCGCTGACCGCGAGACGAACCGTCGGCATCGCGTCCGGCGTCAGCGGCGAACCCCGAGCACCGCCGCCAGCGCTGCGGTGAGCGCGGCCGCGTCGTTCATGCCCGGCCGATAGAGAGACGCGTTCAGCTCGCCGCTGCGGACACGCTGCGCGAGCTCCTCGAGCGCCGCTGCCAGCGCTTCGCCATGATCTATCGCGTGAGTGGCCGTGGCGGCCGAGGTGGCCCAATCGAACGCTTCGTCGGCGGCGTAGACGGGGGCGGCGGGCGCGGGAAGCGGCTCGTCGCGATCCCAGACGTCATCCTGCGCGGACGACGGCTCTCCGGCCCCGATCTCGAGCTCGGCTTCGGCTCGAGCCGCGGGCGCTGGCTGGACCTCGGCGACGTCCGCGGAGACCTCCGCCGCGACGTCCACGACTTCGGCGACCTCGGTCGGCGGGGCAGACTCCAGAGCGGCAGGCACCGTCTCCTGCGCCACGTTCGGCAGCCCTCGCGCCGGCGTCTCGTCGGCGAATGGCGCCAGCGCCACTTCCGTCTCCGCATCCGAGACGGCGGCCGGCGCCGTCGCGCGAGGAGCTTCGCGTTGGGGCTGTGGCTCGTCCCGATCAGGTTCCGCCCTCAGCCAGTCGGGAATCTCGACGTCCGGAATCGGCTTCGACTCCTCGGCGTCGAGCACGGCCCGCGCCGGCTCGGCGATCTCGGTCGGCTCGGCGGCCGCCTCCATCTCGCGTGCCGCGACCTCGGTGCCCGTGTGCTCGGCCGCCGACATGGCCTCGGCTTCCGCCAGGTCGACGACTCCGCCGTCCGCCTCGACGGTGAGCGTCATGGCGTCTTCCGCCGCCGGCGGCGCGGCCGCCTCCGGGAGCTCCACGCGAAGATCCTGCGTGGGCACCGGCGCGGACTCGATGGCGTGTGCGCTCAGAGGCTCGGCCGGGGGCGCGGGCGGGGCGATCGGCGGCCGGGCCGGGACCGGCGCGGCGGCGGGCGGCGCGACGTCGCGCGGCGGCTGAAGTTGCGGGCTCGCCGGCGGGCGAGCGGGCGGCGCCGGACGCCGCAGATTGGCCGGGGGCACGAAGGGGCGCGCCGCTCCCCGCTCCGGCTGGCCGGTCGCCGGCTTCGACGGACCGCGGGCGCCGCCCAGAGGGCCGCGGAACGGCGGGACCGCTGGGCGGGCGGGACGCCCTGTGGGTTCGTCCTTGTTGTCTGCCATGGCGTTGCGGGCGAATATGGTGCGTGCGCGCGCGGCGCACAACGTCGCTAGTCCTGCCAGCCGTACGCGCCGACGAGTGGGACGAACCGCACGGGTCCGATGGCCCGCTGCTGCAGCTCGGGACCCCTGCGCGTGTAGATCATCAGCGTCTGATCCGTGCGGTCACCGACCGGAATCAACAGGCGACCGCCCTCGGCCAGCTGCTCCTGGAGCGGCGCGGGGACGTGCGGCGCCGCGGCGCTGACGAGGATGGCGTCGTACGGGGCGAACTCGCGCCAACCGAGGGTTCCGTCCCCGAGCAGCAACGAGACGTTGCGCGCGCCGAGCTGCTGGATGAGCGCTCGCGATTGCGTCGCCAGGGCGCCGATGCGCTCGATCGAGAACACCTGCCCCGCCAGGTGCGAGAGGAGCACGGTCTGGTACGCGGAGCCGGTGCCGATCTCGAGCACGCGCTCGCGGCCGGTGAGCTTGAGCTCCTGGAGGTAGCGTGCGTGCACCGACGGCTGCGAGATCGTCTGCCCGTTGCCGATCGGGAGCGCCGAGTCCTCGTAGGCGCGGTGGCGCACGCCGGTCGGGACGAAGAGATGTCGCGGCGTCAGGTCGAACGCGCGCAGTACGGCCAGGTCGTCGATGCCGTTCTGTCGGAGCGCCTCGATCAGCCGCCGGCGCGCGCCGGTGAACTGCGCCTCTAAAGGTCCCGCCACCACGACGCGGCCGAGGCGAGCATGTCGAAGTGCGTGAGGTCCAGGTGCAGCGGCGTGATCGAGATGTAGCCGTCCTGGATCGCGCGGAAGTCGGAGTCGTCCTGCCCGGTCCACGCGATCTGCCCGCCGCCGATCCAGTAGATCTCGCGCCCCCAGGGGTCCTTCATCGCCTGGATCGAGTTCGAGTAGACGCGGCGGCCGAGGCGCGTGATTCGGGCCCCCCGGATCGAGCTGCCGTCGACCGGCGGGAGGTTGACGTTGAGGAGGGTATCGCGCGGAAATTTCGGGAGCGAGAGAACGCGCCGCAGCAGCGGGACGAGCGCGTCGATCTGCTGCTCCAGCATCGACGTGTCCGCGCGCAGGTCGCCGCCGGCGAACGAGACGGCGATCGAGGGGATGCCGAGGCTCAGCCCTTCCATGGCCGCGGCGACCGTGCCCGAGTACAGCACGTCCTCGCCCATATTCTGTCCGTGGTTGATGCCGCTGAGCACGAAGTCCGGCCGCTCCGGCATCAGCGCCTCGACGGCGAGCATCACGCAATCCGTGGGCGTCCCGTCCACCTGGAACCGGCGCTCGCCGACCTTCCGAGGCCGGACCGGGTGATGGAGGGTGAGCGAATGGCTGGTGGCGCTCTGCTCGCGGTCGGGCGCTACCACGGTCACTTCGCCCAATTGCTCGGCCGCGCGCACCAGGCACTGGAGGCCGTGGGCGAGAATGCCGTCGTCGTTCGTGCAGAGCAGTCGCATCAGAGCAGTTTCTCGCGGTGGTACCAGATCATGCGAGCCACGCGCAGCGTGTCCTTGATCTCGTTGAAGTGGCTGGGCGCGCCGTAGATGGTCGGGATCGGCACACCGATGATGCGAAACCCCGCGCGCGCCGCCAGAATGATGAAGTCGGTCTCGAACTCGTACCGATCGCCGCGCGGCTGAATCCGGTCGATCACCTCGGCGCGGATCGCCCTGTACCCCGACTGCGTGTCCGGGAGCGGGCAGCCGGCACAGCGGCTGATGAACGCACTGGAGAGCGCGTTGCTGAAGCGTCGGCGGAGCGGCATCCGCGTCCCTATCCGCTCGCGCACCCCGATCACCACGTCCGCGTCGGCGAGCGCGTCCACGAGCGCCGCCGCGCGGGAGGGGTCGTGCTGGCCGTCGGCGTCGATGGTGAGAATCACCTCCGCGCCATGCCGGCGCGCCTCGGCGAAGCCCGAACGGAGCGCCGCCCCCTTTCCCATGTTCCGATCGTGCGCCAGCGTCGCGTCCGCGATCGTCTCGGCGAGCCGCCGGGTGCCGTCGGTCGAGCCGTCATCGACCACCACGATCCGTGCCGCGGGGAGCGAGTGCCTGAGTCCGACGATCACGGCGCCGAGTGTGGGCTCCGCGTTCAGCGCGGGGATCACGCACACGACCGCCGGCACTACTTCTTTCCTTGCAGCGTCTCGAGGATCTCGCGCAGCTCGCGCTCGAGCGACGAGATGGTCTCCAGCTCCAGCGCCGCGCGCGCGACGGCTTTGTGCTCGCCGGCGCGGCGGTGCTCGTCCACCTTCTGCCGCGCGCCTTCGATGGTGTACTTCTCGGTGTACAGCAGGTGCTTCACGAGCATGATCAGCTCGATCTCGCGGCGCTGGTAGACGCGATTCCCGGACCGGTTCTTCGACGGGTTGAGGAAGCGGAACTGACTCTCCCAGTAGCGCAGCACGTGCGGCTTGAGGTCGGTGAGCGCGCAGACCTCGCCGATCGAGAAGAACTCCTGGATGGGTTCGGCGGCGGCCATCAGTCCTCCTCGGCGCGCAGCTCGCGCGACATGAGATCGCCGATCGCCTCGCGCGGGGGCCGCCCCTCGAACAGGATCCGGTGCACGGCATCGACGATCGGCATCTCGACCCCGCACCGGTCGGCGAGCTGCTTCGCCGACTGGGTGTTGATCACCCCTTCGGCGACGGTCTCGCGTCCGGCGAGAATGTCAGCGATCGCGGCCCCCTGCCCGACTTCGACGCCCACCGCGCGGTTGCGGCTGAGCGCACCCGTGCAGGTGAGCACCAGGTCGCCGATCCCCGCCAGCCCCGCGAACGTCGACGGGCGCGCCCCGAGCGCCGTGCCCAGGCGCGTCATCTCGGCGAGTCCGCGAGTGATCAGGGCGGCGCGGGGGTTGAAGCCGAGTCCGAGGCCGTCGAGGATGCCGGTGGCGACCGCCATGACGTTCTTCAGGGCACCCCCCAGCTCGACGCCCACGACGTCGTCGTGCGTGTAGACGCGGAACTCGCCCGAGCTGAGCGCGAGCTGCGTCAGCTCGGCGGCGAACGCGCTCTCGGACGCCGCGACGACCGCGGTCGGCTGGCGCGCCGCCACCTCGGCGGCGAAGCTCGGGCCCGAGACGGCGACGACCGCGCGCCCCGGAAGCTCGGAGGCGACGACGTCGGTCATGATCGAGAGCGTGTCGCGCTCGATCCCTTTCGTCGCGACCAAAGCGACGGCCGATGGCAAGACCGCGGACGCGCTGCGACGGACGACCTCACGAAGCACGTGCGACGGCGCGGCGTAAGTGACGTGCTCCGCGCCTTCTACCGCGCGGGCGATGTCGCCCGTCGCGCGGAGCGTCGGGGCGAGCGCCGCGCCCTTGAGGAAGCGCAGGTTCTCGTGCGACGCGTTCACCGATTCCACGACGTCCGGCTCGCGGGCCCAGAGCAGGACCGTGTGGCCATTGCGCGCGAGCAGATCGGCGAGCGCGGTCCCCCACGCGCCGGCCCCCACGACCGCACACCGCATCAGCTCGTCCCTCCACCGGCGTCACCATCCGTGGGATCTTTCGGCTTCTTCTTTCCGAAGCGATGCTCCTCGCCGCGGCGCAGCCGTCCGATGTTCGCGCGATGCGTGTAGAAGACGAACGCGGACAGGACCACGCTCACCCAGAAGATCGGCGAGCGCGCACCGAGCGTCAGCAGCACGGCGATGGGCAGCGCGAGCGCCGCCAGCAGCGAGCCGAGCGACACGTAGCCGCTCAGCTTGAGCGTCAGGACGAACACCGCGAGCGAGACCAGCAGCGGGACCGGCGCGAGGCCCAGGAAGACGCCGGCCGCCGTCGCCACTCCCTTCCCGCCGCCTTTGCCGAGCAGAAAGATCGGACGCACGTGGCCCGCGATCGCCGCGACCCCGTACGCGATCGCCCACAGCTCCGGGTGCGCGCTCGGGAAGACGCGCGGGAAGTAGAACACCGGCAGCGCACCCTTGGCCGCGTCGAAGGCGAACACCGAGACGCCGATGGCCGGTCCCAGCACGCGCCACACGTTGGTCGCACCCAGGTTGCCGGAGCCGTGCTGTCGAAGATCGATCCCCTTCGCCTTGCCGGCGAGGTACGCCGCGGGAATCGAGCCCGCGAGGTAGGCGAGCGGCAGCCCCGCGGCCGGATGCACTAGGCGGACTTCCTCCGCAAGACGATGCGTAACGGATTGCCGGTGAAGCCCCACGCCTCACGGAAGCCGTTATGCAGGTAGCGCACGTAGTGCTCCTGGAGGGCGTCCGGGTTGTTGCCGAAGATCGCGATGGTGGGCGGCGCGGTCTCGACCTGCGTGGCGTAGTTGAGCTTCACCTCGCGCCCGGCCGCCTGCGGCGGCTGCCGGCGCGCGACGAGCTGCTCCAGCGTGTTGTTCACCTCGGACGTGGAGACGCGCTTCCGGCGCTCCTCGTCCACCTGGAGGATCACGTCGAGGGCCTTGTGCACGCGAAGGCCCGTCTTCGCGGAGATGAACAGGAAGGGAACGTACTTGAGGAAGGGCGCCTTCTCGCCCGCCTCCTTCTGGAACTTGGCCGCGCTCTTCTCGTCCTTCTCCTCGAAGATGTCCCACTTGTTCACGACGATGATCAGCCCGCGTCCATGCTCCCAGGCGAGCGCCGAGATCTTCAGGTCCTGGTTCTCCAGACCCTGCGTCGCGTCGATCACGAGGATGCAGATGTCGGCGCGCTCGATCGCGCGGCGGGTGCGGAGCGACGAGTAGAACTCGATCCCGTCGTCGATCTTCGACTGGCGGCGCAGACCCGCCGTGTCGATGAAGACGATCCGCCGGCCGTGGTGCGTGAGCGGGGTGTCGATGGCGTCGCGCGTGGTGCCGGGGATCTCCGAGACGACCAGGCGCTCCTCGCCGAGGACGCGGTTGAGGAAGGAGGACTTCCCCACGTTCGGGCGGCCGATGACGGCGACCTTGAGCGACGCCTCCTCGTCCGGCGGCACCTCGGGAATGCGCTCGACGATCGCGTCGAGGAGGTCGCCGGAGCTCTTCCCGTTGGCGGCGGAGACCGGGACCGGGTCACCGGCGCCGAGGCGGTAGAACTCGTAGAAGTCGGACGACGCCGGGTCGTCCACCTTGTTCGCGACGAGCACCCACGGCTTTCCCGACTCGCGCAGCAGCTCGGCGACCTTGGCGTCGCTCGGGTGCACGCCCAGCTTCGCGTCGACGACGAACAGGAGCAGGTCGGCCTCGCCGATCGCCTGGATCACCTGCCTGCGGATCTCCAGGTCCATCGGGGCGTTTTGATCTTCGACCAGCCCGCCCGTGTCCACCAGCCAGAAGGCGCGACCGTTCCACTCGGCCTCGGCGTAGTGCCGGTCGCGAGTCGTTCCGGCCTCCTCGCTGACGATCGCCGAATGGCTGCCGACGAGGCGATTGAAGAGCGCGGACTTGCCGACGTTCGGGCGGCCGACGAGGGCGACGACGGGGACGTTCATGCCGCGTGGGGCGTCGCGGCCCCTTCCGGTGCGAGTGCGTCGATGAAGTCGTACGACGGGAAGACCGGTATCGGCAGCGACTCCCGCACGGCGACGAAGCTCTCCTCGTCCAGGAAGACGCCGTTGTCGTTGATGCACTCGGCCGGGATCAGCGCGAGGTCCAGATCGTGGCGGCCTTCGAGCGCGCGGCGGATGTCGGCGCCGACCAGCAGTCCCGCGGTCGTGGTCGTCGGTCCGAAGAGCGAGTTCTCGGTCGGGATCAGCTCGAAGCGGGCCCCGGTCGCCTCGGTCAGCTCGTCGAGCAGCGGCGGCATGAGCGGCGCCATCGAGGTTCCGGTGACGACGCCGATGCGCCGGCCGTCGAGGCGGGGCAGCTCGGCGATGCCGGCGGCCACGCGCTCGCGCAGCGAGGCCACGGCCCCCACGCCGTTCTCGATCTGCGCAAAGTCGCCGTAGAACGACGCCGGAGGCAGCGGGCGGCCGGCAAGCAGGTACAGCTCGTCCGAGCCGTACACCCACGTCTCGCCGCGCTCGGCGCGCGCCCTGGCGCCCCAGCGCTCGGCGCGCTCGAGGATGCGAGACGCGTTCGTGCGGTCCATCGACTCGCCGGTGTAGAGATGGGAGAACTGCGTGAGCCCCACCGGGACGAGCGCCACCGAGAGCACGGCGTCGCCGAAATTCCAGAGGTCGGTGAGCGACTGCTCGAGCACGTCGCCGTCGTTGAGCCCGGGCACGATCACCATCTGGCAGTGGAACTGGATGCCGCCGTCGCGGAGCCGGACGAGCTGCTCCAGGATGTTGGGGACGCGCGGGTTGTTCAGCAGTGTCTTCCGCGCCTCCCATGGCGTGGCGTGCACCGAGACGTAGAGCGGCGAGAGCCGGTACTCGATGATGCGCTGGAAGTCCCGCTCCTTCAGGTTCGACAGCGTGGCGAAGTTGCCGTAGGCGAACGAGAGCCGGTAGTCGTCGTCGCGCACGTAGAGCGGCTTGCGCAGCCCCTTCGGCAGCCCTTCGATGAAGCAGAACTCGCAGCGGTTCGCGCAGCGGCGAATGGTGGGCGGCTCCAGCTCGACGCCCATCGCCTCGCCCTCCGGACGCTCGATCTCGTAGATCACGTGCTCGCCGTCGGGCAGGCGAAGCTCGATCGCCAGCTCCTCGTCGGCGGTCAGGAACTCCCAGTCGAGAAAATCGGCGAGCTCCCGGCCGTTGACCGACAGCAATTCGGTACCCGGCGCGATCCCGATCTCTTCGGCGATGCTGCCGGCAATGACACGAGCGACGCGAACCATCCGACCCCACGAGTGCGACGAGGGAAGACCGCCTGCGCGCCTTCCCCCGGGTGACGAGCTGCCTGACGAAGCTCACGCAACTTAGGAGCTTCAGACTCCGAAATCAAGGCAGCATCATGACTTCCGTGCTCAACAGCGCCCGAGCTCAAACGCGACGCGGCGCCCGCCAGAGCCTGTCTGGCGGGCGCCGCGCGTGAGCTAGCCGAGGGTCAGGAGATCGGTGCGTAGCGGTACGCGACAATGCCCGACTGCACGACGTTCAGCGTGAACGCCTTCGACTCGCCCGGGTTCACTGGGCCGACGTTCTGCGTCTGCCGGGCGATCACCTTCCCGTCCTTGTCGAGGAACTCGAAGTTGATCTTGTAGGTCGCGGCCGCCTTCGAGCGGTTCTCCACGGAGCCGACGAGCGTGTGGCGCGCGTTGTTGTGCGCGAACTGCTGGACCGACACCTTGATCGGCGCGTTCTTCTCCAGCTCGAGGTACTTCAGCACGCTGTCGCCGAGCGCGCGGTTCAGCTTCTCGTCCGTCGAGGCGCGCTGCCGGATCTGGAACGCCGCCACCTTGAGGCGCAGGTTGTCCGGGTTGTTCGGGTCGATCTCCATCAGGCGGGAGATCACGCCGGACATCCGGTCGGCATCGCGGAGCGCGAAGTAGGTGGTCGCGGCGTTGGCGAGGCCGGTGCGGTCGTACGGGTTCTTCGCCAGGCCGGCCTCGTAGAGCTTGGCCGACTCCGCGTACTTCTTCGCGTTGTACGCCGAGACGCCCGCCTCGAACAGCTGCACGTCGGAGAACTTCTCAGGAGTCGCGAGCATCTCGCCGTAGACGTTCATCGCCGCGGTCGTGTCGCCGAGCGCAGTGAGCGCGCGGGCGAGACCCTGCTGCGCGTTGGGGTTGGTCGGGTCCTCCTTCAGGTACGTCTGGAAGAGATTCGCCGCTTCCCGGTAGTACGTCTTCTGCTGGTCGCCCGTCGCCGCCTCGGCCTGCGTGTTCTTGATCACGGCCACGTTGTACATCGCCTGGCGGCGGATCTTCGTGTACATGGTGTCCATCCCCGCCATCTGGATGGTCTGCTCGTAGAAGCGGAGCTGGGCCGGGACGTCGTTCCGCTGGATGGCGACGCTCGCCAGGATGTACGGGGCGTTCGGGGCCCGGCGGTAGGCGTAGAGCGACTGGTTCGCGTAGTACTCCGCCGAGTCGATCTGACTGGCCGTGAGCTGCGTCTGGGCGTGGTTGACGATCTTGCTCCACACCGAGCGGCGGTAGCGCGTCGTCGTGTCGGTGCATTCGGGGGCCTGCTGCTCGACCACGCTGAACGCGCTGTCCATGGCCGCGAGGATGTTCACCGTGCCCTGCGGGTCGGTCGCGAAGCCCAGCTCGCCACGCTTCGCCGTGAAGCTGAACTCCGGGCGCAGCTCGATCCACTGCACGAGCGTGCGGCCAATGAGCCAGTTGCGGCCGACCGGGTTGCCGATCTTGTCGGCGTTCTCGGTCAGCACGCGCAGGCTGCTCTGCAGGTGCTTCGGCTTCTCGTCCGCCGCCTTGCCCGTCGCCGCCTTCTGGAGGTAGATGCGCGCGCTGGCGAGCTGGAACGGCTTTCCGTCGTCGATCTTGCAGCTCTTGTTCTGCGCACCCGCCGCGCTGGCGCCGGCGAGAACGAGGAGGACGGTTCCGCGGAGTACGTTCATCGAGCTTCTCCTGATCGTTGACCTTCGACTGTGCGCCGAGCGCGGGCGCCGACCACAAAAAACTCTACGCACGCCTCTGAGAATCTACCCCGGGTGACTACAAATGTTCCTCAGCGGCGGCGGACGCGAGCATGAATATATCCCGTGCCGTCCGCCCTGTGGACTGCGCCACCCGGTAGACATCCTCGAACTCCGGCTTCGCCCGGCGCGTGCCGTCGGGGAGGATCGTGACCTTGACGGAGACCGCCTGACCGAGCACCTCCACGCGCGCCGTGCTCCGGTCCAGCGCGTGGCGCTCGACGGTCCAGCGGCGGACGCCGAGCGTGCTCGTCTGGGCGAAGAGGGCGCGCTGCAGCTCGTCCGCGCGCCCCGGCTCGGCGAGCACCTCGATGCGGAGCCCGGGGCGGCCCTTCTTCATGATCGTCGGAAGCATGACGACGTCGAGGGCGCCCGCCGACCGCAGCGCTTCCCCCGCCGCGGCCACGTACTCGCCGGACAGGTCGTCGATGTCGGCGGCGAGCATCACGAGCCCCTGCACCGCACCCGACCGATCCGCCTGCACGGGCTCGGCCAGGACGATCCGCAGGGCGTTCGCGCGCCCGGCCGGGTCCTTCGTTCCGGCACCGAAGCCGCTGCGAATCGGCACGTATTCCCTCGGTGGAGTGCCGGCCGAGAGGACCTTCACCAGCGCGGCCCCGGTCGGCGTGACCAGCTCGCCGGCGCCCTCGGGTCCCGAACGGACGGGCAGCCCTTCGAGCAGCTTGAGGGTCGCGGGGGCCGGCACGGGGAGCGTTCCGTGCGCCGCCTCCACGAATCCGTCGCCAACCGAGAGCGTGCCGCAGTACACCTGCTCGACGCCGAGCATCGCGAATCCCCACACGGATCCCACCACGTCCAGAATGGCGTCGACCGCGCCGACCTCGTGCAGGTGCACCTTCTCGGGCGTGGTCCCGTGGATCTCGGCCTCGGCGTTCGCGATCGCGGTGAAGGCGCGGTCCGCCTTCTCCTGCACCTCGGGAGGGACCACGCCGGCGGCGGCAACGAGCCGTCGAATCTCCTTGATGTGTCGGCCGTGCGGCTGAGGCGGGATGTCGAAGTCCACCTTCTTGCACGCGATCCCGGCGCGCCGAACGTCCTGGATGCGCACGGTCACGCCGTCCAGTCCGAGCGTCGCGGGAAGCGCGCGCAGCCAGTCGGGGTCGAGACCCAGGTGCAGCAGCGCGCCCAGGGTCATGTCGCCGGAGATGCCGCTGTACGGGTCGAGAATCGCGATAGGCATGATGGTCAGAACCGGTACGAGGCGCCGCTTCCAGTGTTGAAGACCAGGACGTCCGCGTCGCGCGCGATGCGTCCGGCGGAGACGAGCGCGCGGAGCACGGCAAGCGCGCAGCCGCCCTCCGGCGCCGCGTCGATGCCGCTCGACGTCGACAGCTCGCGGGTGCCCGCGCGAATCTCGTCCTCGCCGACGGCGTGCGCGTCTCCCCCGCTCTCGCGAAGCGCGCGCAGGATGAGCCGGTCGCCGAGCGGCCCGGGCACGCGAAGCCCGCTGGCGTGGGTCGCCGGGTTCTCCCAGGGCGTCGCGCTCTCGCGCCGCTCCGCCCACGCGCGGACGATCGGCGCGCAGCCGGACGCCTGCGCCACGATCATCCGGGGCAGGCGCTGGTCGGGCGCGATCCAGCCGGCGTCTCGCATCTCGCCGAAGACCTTCCACATCCCGATCAGCCCCGTCCCGCCGCCGGTGGGGTAGACGATCACGTCGGGCAGGCGCCAGCCGAGCTGCTCGGCGAGCTCCAGACCCATCGTCTTCTTCCCCTCGATGCGGTACGGCTCTCGAAGGGTGGACACGTCGAACCACCCGCTCTCCGCGGCGAACGCGCGCGTCGCCCGCCCCGCGTCGCCGATGTGTCCGGGGACGAGCTGAAGATCGGCGCCCAGCGCCCGAATCGTCTCGAGGATCGGGGGCGGCGTCGTGTCGGGCGCGTACACGCGCGAGGGCATTCCTGCCGCGGACGCGTAGGCCGCGAGCGCGGCGCCGGCGTTTCCTGCCGTCGGCACGACGAGGCCCGGGACGCCGAGCGCGCGCGCGCGGGTCACGGCGGCGCTCATTCCGCGCGCCTTGAACGATGCCGTCGGGTTGAGCCCTTCGTCCTTGACGCGGAGCACGCCAACTCCCACCGCGCGCGCGAGCGCGGGAAGGTCCAGCAGCGGCGTGCAGCCCTCGCCGAGCGTGACGGGTGTCTCGCCCTCCGCGAGCGGCAGCACGTCGGCGTATCGCCAGAGATCCCAGCGCGGGGCGGGCGTGGGGCGCCGTGGGTAGCTCTCGTACCGCACGAGCAGCGGCTGGCCGCACTTCGGGCACACCGAGGCGCGCTCGGTGCCGGCCTGGGCGAAGTCGCACGCCGAGCAGTGGAGCGTCCAGGAGCTCACGGCTTACGCGGTCCGTTCGCCGGGGCGGTCGTCGCCAGGCGGGGCCGCGGTGAGCGACGCGGCTTCCTCGATGGCGCAGTCGATCGCGCACGGGTCGGAGCCCGGCGCGGCAATTACGACGTCGTCGTCCGTGCCGGCGTCCTCGTCGTCGCCAATCGCCTCGGCGGCTTCCGCGGCCGAGTCGACGGGTGCGGGCGAGCTCTCGACGGCGGGCTGCACCGCGCCCGCCGGCGCGGCGCCGAGCGCCGCCAGCAGCCGCTCGGCTCCGCGGCGCGTGAAGCCGGGCACTGATGCTAGCTCGTCGACTGTCGCGTCGCGCACGCCCTGCACGCTGCCGAAGCGCTGGAGCAGCAGGCGCCGCTTCACCGGTCCGATACCCGGAATGCGCAGCAGCTCCGACGTGACCGTCCGGGCCGACCGGCGCGCGCGCTGGAAGGTGACCGCGAAGCGGTGCGCCTCGTCGCGCGCCTGCTGGAGGAGGCGCAGTGCCGGCGACCGCCTCGACAGGCGGAGCGAATCGCTGCGATCGGGGAAGTAGATCTCCTCCTCGCGCTTGGCGAGGCTGACGATCTGCACGTCGCCGAGCCCCAGCTCCTGGAGCGCCGCCACCGCGCTGCTCAGCTGCCCCTTGCCGCCGTCGATCACGACCAGGTCGGGGAGCGGCTTGCTCTCTTCCAGCCGGCGCTTGAAGTAGCGACCCACGACTTCCCGCATCGACGCGAAGTCGTCGATCCCCTCGACCGTCTTCACCTTGAACTTCCGGTACTCGCCGCGGTTCGGGCGCCCGTTCTGGAACCAGACCATCGACGCGACGGTGTCCGTGCCCTGGGCGTGCGAGATGTCGAAGCAGACGAGCGAGCGCGGCACGCGCTTCAGCCCGAGCTGCCGCTGCAGCTCGTAGACCGGATCGCCCGCACGCTCGGCGGGCGCGGTGTCGCCGTCGCTCGTCAGGCGGATCTCCTCGAGGAGGTGTCGCGCGTTCTGCTGGGCGAGCTCCACCAGGTCGCGGCGCGGGCCCTTGTGCGGCACCCGGATCGCGGTGCCGTCGAGCGACGCCTCGAACAGCTCGCGGTCCTCGAAGTCGAATGGAACCAGCAGCTCGGCCGCCCGCTCCTCCTGGGCGAGGTACGTGCGCGCGAGGTAGGCGGCGAGCACCTCCGCGTCCGGCTCGCCGTCCACGTTGTCCATCACGTGATGGTCGCGCGCCAGGAGCTTGCCCGAGCGGATGCGCATGATCGCCACGACGGCGTCCTCGCCGTCGCGCGCGAAGCCCACCACGTCGCGGTCGCCCCCTTCCACCTCCAGCACGACCGTCGGCTCCTCCATCGTCGACAGGCGCTGGAGCACGTCGCGCAGCTCGGCGGCGCGCTCGAAGTCGAGGTTCGACGCGGCCGCCTCCATGCGCTCACGCACCCGGCGCGTGACCTCCTCGGTGCGCCCGTCGAGGAAGAGCACCACCTCGTCGATCATCGAGCGGTACTCCTCGCGCGACTGGGCGAGGATGCACGGCGCCTTGCACAGGCCGATGTGGTAGTCCAGGCACGGGCGCTCGGGCATCACGCGCGGCATGTCGTAGTTGCAGGAGCGCACGGTGAAGATCCGCTTCACCACCGTGAGCGCCCGCCGCATCGAGCCGACGTCCGTGTACGGGCCGAAGTACCGCGCGCCGTCGTCCTCCAGTCGGCGGGTGACGATCACGCGCGGGAACGGCTCCTGGAGGGTGACCTTGATGTACGGGTACGACTTGTCGTCCCGGAGCGCGATGTTGAAGCGCGGCCGGTACTCCTTGATGAGGTTGTTCTCCAGGATGAGCGCGTGCGCCTCGCTCGGCACCACGATCGTCTCGAGATCCGCGACCTGCCGGACCAGGGCGCGCGTCTTCACGCTCTCGAAGTGGTCGCTGGCGAAGTAGCTGCGGACGCGGGAGCGCAGGCGCTTCGCCTTCCCCACGTACAGCACCTCTCCGTCGGCACCCCTCCAGAGGTACACGCCGGGCGTTTCCGGGAGATGCGGCAGCTTCGCGGCGACGGCCTCGGGGACGGTAAGCATCGATGGAAATATAACTTATCGACCCACGCGGGACGCGGCACCGCCGCCGCGGGAGCTCAGGCCGAGGCGGTCGCGACGCCCGCCGAGGCGCGGCGGCCGGCGCCCACGAGGTCGCGGCCGTGGGCGCTGGTCGCGGCGCGCAGCGCGTCGACGAGCGGGACGCCGTGTCTGGCGAGCAGGGTGACGAAATTGAGCACCCGCTCCTGCCGGACCCCGCCGGGGTAGAGCGAGGCGGCCGCCGCCCGGACGTCCCGGAGCAGCGCCGCCTCACGCCGCTTGAGTCCCGCCAGGTAGCGTCTGTCGAGCCGGTCCAGCCGGTGCGCGATCGCCCGCAGCGCGCCCTCGATCACCGAGCGAGGCATCGCGTCAGCCGGCAGCTCGGCGGCGGCCGCGAAGAGCGGACCGGCCGCGCGATCGACCGCCTCGCGCAGGGCGTCGGTGCGCCAGGCGCCCTCCTGCTCGGCGATCGACTTCACGAGGCGCCCTTCCAGCGCCTGCGGAGCGGCGAGCTCGGTGGGCGCGACACGGAGCCGGTCGAGTATCCTGCGCACGTGAGGCTCCACGATCGTCCCGCTCCAGCGCGGGACGGCGAGCGGACGCGTGAGCCCGAGTGCGTCCGCGACCGCCGTGGCCTGGGCGAAGTAGGCGATCTCCGCCGGTCCCGCCACGTACGCCGCGGTCGGCAGGATGGCCCGCTCGATCACCGGCCGCAGCAGCACGTTTCCGCTCAGCTCGCCCGGGCTCGCCTCGCGCGCGACCAGCGACGCCCTCTCGACCGGGACCCGCTCCTTCACCCCGCGCACGGTGCGGAACACGACCGTCATCGACGGGTCGTTCTCGACCTGGGGCTGGTGGCCGGCCGAGCGCAGCGCCTCGTCCCGGGCGCGGAGCGCCTCCGAGACCGCGTCGGCGCGTTCCAGGGCGAGTCGCGCGATCGGATACATAGCGCGGCGCGCATCGGGGTGCGACGCGTCGATCACGGGGATGCCCAGCGGCCCCAGCACTCCGCGCAGCAGGTGCACGAACGCGCTGCCCACGGTCGCGCCGGGCGAGAGATACGCTTCGCGGAGCAGGGCCAGCGCAGGCGCATACGCGGCCGATCCGGTCCCGGCCGCGAGCCGGTTCAGCAGTGGCTCCACGTCGCCCAGCGGCTCGTGGGACATCGGCGTTCCCGGCCGGGAGTCGGCGCGCCGCATCCGGAGCACGTCGATGCCGCCGGGCGCCGCGACGGTGGTGACACTCGCCTCGTCGAAGTCGGCGTCGTCGGTCGCCGCCCAGAAGATCGGTGCGGTGGGCACCCCCGTCTCGGCCTCGATCGCGTCGGCGAGCGCCAGCGCGCTCAGCGCCTTGGTCCAGGCCAGGATCGCGCCGCCGAAGAGCCCCGGCTGCTGCCCCGTCGTGACGACGAGCCCGCGCCCGCGCACCACGCGCTCCAGACGCGCTTTGGCGGCGCCGCCCACGGCGCCGAACGCGTCGCCCAGCGGGGCACGCCACTCGCGCGCCGCACTCTCCTCGCGCAGCGCGCGCACCCGATCGCCCCACTCGGCGCTGCTCGACGGCAGGCGCGCGTACCACCCGGAGATGGCGGGGTCGCCGGCGACGGCGAGCCGCGCGAGCGGTGCGCCGCCGAGCGACTCGGTGAGGATCTCGATCTGGCTCACCGGCCGGCGAGTGGGAAAGTGGCGGGCGCGACCGTGGAGCACGTCGGCGTCACTTGTGGTAGGGCTCCCCACGCACGATGGTGCCCGCGCGGTAGATCTGTTCGGTGAGGACGAGCCGGGCGAGCTCGTGGGGCAGCGTCCACGGGGCGAGCGACAGTCGCGACCGCATCCCGCCGAGCAGATCCGGCGACAGTCCGAACGCGCCGCCCACGTAGAAGCACACGTCGCGCCCGCTCTCGCGCAGCGACTGAAGCCACGCCGCGAACTCCTCGGAGGTCAACCGCTTTCCGCCGGCGTCGCAGGCGATCGTGTGCGCGCCGGGTGACGGCCCGCCGGCGTCGAGCAGGCGCTCCCCTTCCCGCTTCCGGACCAGCTCGGGCGACGAGGAGCGCGCCGACTCCTCACGCACCTCGTTCACCTCGAGCGGCCAGTAGCGGCGCGCGCGCTCCTCGTAGCCCCGGATCACCGCCGCCAGGCCGGCGTCGCGCGGCTTCCCGATGACGGAGAGGACGATGCGCATGAGCGAAGCGGCGCGAGTCGCGCGACGCGCATCGCCGTGCTACGCGTAGATGCCGCGCAGCTTGTGGACCGTCGCGACGCGGCTGATCGACAGCATGTAGGCCGCCGTGCGCATGTTCACGTTGCGCTGCGTGGAGAGCGCCAGGACGTCGTGGAAGCTGCGGATCATGATCTCCTGGAGGCGGGAGTTGACCGTCTCCTCGGACCAGAAGTAGCCGCCGCGGTCCTGCACCCACTCGAAGTACGAGACCGTGACGCCGCCGGCGTTGGCGAGGATGTCCGGGATGACGAACACCCCCTTCTCGTCGAGCACGGCGTCCGCGCCCGCGGTGGTCGGGCCGTTCGCGCCCTCGCAGATGATGCGCGCCTTGATATTTGTCGCGTTCTTGGACGTAATCACGTTTTCGAGCGCCGCCGGCAGCAGCACGTCGACCCCCAGCTCCAGCAGCTGCTCGTTCGTGATCCGGTCGCCGCCGTTGTAGCCTTCGAGCGACTTGTGGCGGTTGGCGTGGGCGATCGCGGCCGCGATGTCGACGCCGTTCTTGTTGTACACACCGCCCGAGCGGTCGCTGATCGCGACGATCTTGCATCCCTCGCGCGCCAGCAGGTTGGCGGCGACCGAGCCGACGTTGCCGAAGCCCTGCACCGCGACGGTCGTGCCCTGCACCGGCATGCCGAGGTGCTTGAGGGCCTCCTTCGTCACGAACATGCAGCCGCGTCCGGTGGCCTCGCGGCGGCCGAGCGACCCGCCCATCTCGACCGGCTTGCCGGTCACGACGGCGGTCACCGTGTGGCGGACGTGCATGGAGTAGGTGTCCATGACCCACGCCATGACGCGCTCGTTGGTGTTCACGTCGGGCGCCGGGACGTCCGAGTCGGGCCCGAGGGTGTTGATGATGCCGGCGGTGTAGCGGCGGGTCAGCCGCTCCAGCTCCCCAGCGCTCATCTTCAGGGGGTCACAAACGACACCGCCCTTCGCGCCGCCGAAGGGCAGGTTCACCACCGCGCACTTCCAGGTCATCCACGCCGCGAGTGCCTTCACCTCCTCGAGCGTCACCTGCAGGTCGAACCGGATCCCGCCCTTGGCTGGTCCGCGCGACGTGTTGTAGAGGACGCGGTGCCCGGTGAACACCTCCACGTCGCCGTTGTCCATCTGCACGGGGATCGACACCGTGATCTGCTTCTCGGGATGGCGGAGGATCTTGTAGATCCCGGGGTCGAGGTCGAGCAGGTCCGCCGCCCGGTCGAAGCGCGACATCATCGCCTCGAACGGGTTCTCCTCGTTGAGGAAGCGGTCCTTGTCCGGCCGGACGATGCGATCGGTGGGAAGTCGAAGGTCGGTGGCCATATCGCGGTCGGTGAGCCGGCCCGAGGCCGGCCGCGCTCCAACGTGTTCAGGTGGTGACTCGAGACGTGGCTGTTCGAGCAGCCGCGGCCGCGGCGAGTGCGTGGAGCAGCCGATCGACGTCGCGCTGCCCGCGCTCGATCTCGACGCGCTGGGAAACATACCACAAGGGACCGGCTTGGCGAGGCCAGAGCGGCGCGAGCTTCACCGCGTCCTTCAACGTACAGATGGCCAGATCCGCCGCGGCGGCGGCCCCGGCCAGCGCGGCCGCATCCCCGCCGGTGAAGTGGTGATGGTCCGGGAAAGTTGCCGTGCGGACGTTGGCGGCCCCGGCCGTGCGAAGCTGGGCGGCAAAGGCGCCGGGGTCGCCGACCGCGGAGACCGCGAGGACGTCCGCGCCCTCGATCCGCGACAGCGGCTGTTCGCCGGGTCCCGTCGCCAGGTGCAGCTTCCCCAGCGCGAGCAGCGCGACGGCGCCCGACACGTCAGGCGCCGCGGCGAGCGCCGCCCGCAGAGCGACCGCGGCGGTCTCCTCCCCGGCCGCCTTACGCGTCACGATGACCAGCGACGCCCGGCGAAGGGCGCGGACGGGCTCGCGCCACGGCCCGGCCGGGAGCAGCCGCTGCCGGGGCTGCCATCGGTCCGCGCTCAGCAGCACGATGTCCGCGGACCGGCGCGCGCGCCGGTGCTGGAAGGCGTCGTCGAGCACCGTCGACCGCGCGCCCATCACCATCGCCCGGTTCACCCCGCGCACCCGGTCCGCGTCCACGATGACCGGCACGTCCGGGTTGAGCGTCGAGTGCACCAGCGGCTCGTCCCCGCCGTATCTGCGCAGCACGATGGCGGGGGCGGCGTCCAGGTCGCGCAACTCGGCGGCGATCCACGCCGAGAGCGGGGTCTTGCCGGTCCCGCCGACGCTGAGATTTCCGACGCTCACCGACGGAATCGGCAGGTCGTGCGAGGGGAGCAGCCCGTGGTCGTACATCCACCCCCGCGCGGCGACGACGCCCGCGTACAGCGCGGCGAACGGAGCGAGCGCCGCCCGCGCGGCCGCCGGACCCGCGCCG
>DATFPD010000383.1:0-4927 GCA_035265005.1 Gemmatimonadaceae bacterium
CGTGGTCGAGCCGGAGCGCGAGAATCGTGTCGCCCGGCTGCAGCGCGGCGAAGTAGACGGCCATGTTCGCCTGCGCGCCCGCGTGCGGCTGCACGTTCGCGTGCTCGGCGCCGAAGAGCGCCTTCGCCCGGTCGATCGCGAGCTGCTCGATCTCGTCGACGACCTCGCAGCCGCCGTAGTACCGCCTGCCCGGGTAGCCCTCGGCGTACTTGTTCGTCGCGATGCTCCCGACCGCCTCGAGGACGCTCGGCCAGGTGAAGTTCTCCGACGCGATCAGCTCGATCTGCCGGCGCTGGCGCTCGAGCTCGCGGCCGAGGAGGTCGGCGACCTCGGCGTCGATGTCTCCGAGGCCCGCGTGGCGGAGGCTCTCGAACGTCTCCTGTGCGACCGCCATCGCCCGGACCCTACACCTCCACTCCTCGATCCCTCGAACGAGTGATTTTCGGCCCTTTTCTGCCTCACCATGCCCAATCGGGGCATACGGGGTTCAAGATGCTGGGTCTCGTGGAGATCGCCGTCGTCGCATTCGTCGCCGCCGTCGTGCTCGTCCCGCTCGCGCGCGAGTACGTCGACCTGCGGCGCTCGGCGGGGTTCGGGCGGATCGCTGAGCTTGCGACGACGCTCCTCGTCCTCCCGTCGCTCGCCGTGGGCTGGAGCGCCTCGTCACCGGTCGCCGCGCACCCGCCAATCCAGTGGTCGGCGACGGTCGCGCTCGCACTTCTCGTCTACTCGCTCGGCGTCGCGGCGATCCGTTCAGCGGCCGCGACCGCCGAGGCGCGCACCGGCGCCCGCTAGGCCTACGACACGCGGGCGAGCGCGGCGGCGGCCGGAACCGGATCGCCGGCGCCGCCCTGGTCACGGCGGGGGCCGCGCTGATCGCGGTGTTCGGATGAGCGGCCGCGCATTGGCGCTCTGCCTGCTGCCCGCGCTCCTGGCTCGCGGCGCGGCCGCGCAGAACGACGCCGCGATCCGCCTGAACCAGGTGGGCTTCCACCCGGCGGCGCCCAAGGTCGCCGTGGTGGCCGACGCGCACGCCGACCAGTTCGCCGTGCTCACCGCCGACCGCGGCGACACCGTGCTCACGGGCATGCTCGCGCCCGTGGCCAGCTGGGAGCCGTCCGGGGAGCGGGTTCGCCTGGCCGAGTTCGGCGAGCTCGCGAAGCCCGGGCGCTACGTGCTGGCGGTGCCCGGCGTCGGCCGGTCGCGGCCGTTCGTGGTGGGGCCGGACGTCTACACCCCGGTCGCCCGCGCGGCGGTCAAGGCGTTCTACTTCCAGCGCATGTCGGTCGACCTCCCGCCGGCGTACGCGGGCCCGTGGAGCCGCCGCGCCGGCCACCCGGACGACGCGGTGCTCGTGCACCCGTCGGCGGCGGGGCCGGGGCGCCCGGCGGGGACGCGCATCGCCGCGCCCGGCGGCTGGTACGACGCCGGCGACTACAACAAGTACGTCGTCAACTCCGGCATCAGCACCTACACGCTGCTCGTCCTGGCCGAGCACTTCCCGGAGTACGCCGGTGCGTCGCTGTCGACGAACGTCCCCGAGAGCGGGAACGCGCTCCCGGACGTGCTGGACGAGGCGCTCTGGAACCTGCGCTGGATGATGGCGATGCAGGACCCGAACGACGGCGGCGTCTACCACAAGCTGACGAACGCCGAGTTCAACGCGATGGAGATGCCGGAGCGGGCGACGGCGCCGCGCTACGTGGTGCAGAAGAGCACCGCGGCGGCGCTCGACTTCGCGGCCACCGCGGCGCACGCGGCGCTCGTCGTGCGCCGCTTCCCGCGCCAGCTCCCCGGGCTCGCCGACTCGCTCGTCCGCGGCGCCACCGCGGCCTGGCGCTGGGCGCGGGCGCACCCGGACTCCGTGTACGACCAGCGCCGACTGAACGAGCGCTTCGACCCGGACGTCAACACCGGCGCCTACGGCGACACCGCGCTCGGCGACGAGCTTCAGTGGGCGGCCGCCGAGCTGTACCTCGCCACGCGCGCCGACAGCTTCCTGGTGCTCGCCGAGCCGCTCGCGCCGCCGCCGGCGCGCGTGCCGGGGTGGGGCTCCGTGCGCGCGCTCGGGCTCTACTCGCTGGCGGACCACCGCCGCGAGCTGCCGCGGGGGTTCGACACGACCGCCCTCGTCAGGCAGCTGCTGGTCCCGGCGCGGGAGCTCGCCGAGCGGGCGCGCACGTCGCCCTACGGCGTGCCGATCGGCGAGCGGCGGGACTTCGGCTGGGGGAGCAACGCCGTCGCGGCGAACCAGGGGATGCTCCTCGTCCAGGCCTACCGCCTGACGCGGGACACGACCTACCTGAGCGCCGCGGTCGCCGCGCTGGACTACGTCCTCGGCCGCAACGCCACCGGCTACTCGTTCGTCACCGGCTTCGGCTGGCGCCCGCCGCGCGCCCCGCACCACCGTCCCTCGCAGGCGGACACGGTCGCCGCGCCGGTCCCCGGCATGCTGGTGGGCGGCCCGAACCCCGCCCAGCAGGACCACTGCCCCGGCTACCCGTCCCGCCTCCCCGCGCTCTCGTACCTCGACGACGTGTGCAGCTACGCCTCGAACGAGATCGCGATCAACTGGAACGCGCCGCTGGCGTACCTGGCGGGGGCGGTGGATGCCATTTATCGAGAGCTGAAGCACTGAGGTCGGGACGCGGCGGTGCGCCGCTCGGGCGCGGTCGCGGGGGAGGGGGCGGGACGGCGGGACGGCAGAGGTGCGCCTGGCCCGTCCCCGTCATCCCGCACGGCCTGTCCTGAGCGCAGCGAAGGATCGGGACCCACTGTCCGTGCAGCGTGGCGAGCCACGGCGCAGTGAGAGTGGGTCCTTCGCTGCGCTCAGGATGACAGGGACGGGCCACTCCGCCCAGCCGCCCACTCAGTCCCTCAGTCCCTACCTCTATTCAAACAGCGACCCCCTCAGCACCTCGACATTCACGCTGCCACCCCGAAACGTCCGCCCGCTCGTCGCGCTGGTGAGCCAGACTTCGGCGGGGCTGAAGAGGAGGCGGTCGATCTTGTAGAAGTCGCCGCCGTAGCGCTTGAAGGTCTCGTAGAAGGGAGTGCCGTAGTCGGCCGAGGCCTCGGAGGGCATCCGGGCGGCGAGCGGCTCCAGCTCCTCGTCAGGCGCGTCCACCAGGTAGTGGGCGCGGGCGCCGTAGAGGATGCAGTCGTTGGTGCGGCCGATCGCGCGGAGGTCGTTCTTCGCCACCGGCGGGAGCGGGGCGGTGCCGGTGCCGCTCCGCACGCGGGTGACGTCGAAGCCGAGCACCTCCATCTTGTGGAGCCCCGTCTCCAGCACCCGCGCCACGACCTGCACGCCGCCGGCCGTGCTCGCGGTGGGGGCGACCGCCAGCGTCAGGCGCGACGGGTCGAGCCCCGCCTTCTCCCCCAGCCACGCCGCCACCTCGGGCGTCGGCAGCGTGCGCCCCTCGAGCACCAGCACCCCGCGGTCGGCGCGCTCGGCGTAGCCCAGCTTCTCGAACAGCTCGCGCTCCACGCGCGCGTGGGCGCGCAGCGGCCCCGAGCCCATGGCGAAGAAGTCCCCCACCTGCACCGCCCACCCGGCGTACTGCGACGCCATGCAGCTCTCCGCCGGGTGGTCGGTCCATACCTGGAGGCCGGGGAGCGTCAGGCCGCCGCCTAACGGTACCGGGACGACGGCGACGTGGCCCAGCCCGCCCATGCACAGCTCGGCCAGCGCCAGGCCGGCGCCGACCCCGCCCGGCGCGGCGATCCCGGCGTCGATCACCCGCGCCCCGGTGGCGAGCGCGTGCACCGCCACGCGCAGCTCGGCGTGGCGGGCGGCCAGCGCGTCGGCGAGCCGCCAGGCGCGCTCGTTGAGCCCGAGCCCCCCGCCCGGGCCCGGCGTCGCGACGCCGGCGTCGACCCCGCTCGTCACGCCGCGGGCGGTGCTGGCTCGGTCCATAGCAAGATCTCTCCTTTCCCCAGCTCGGCCATGTCGCCGCAGTAGCGCCGGTACCGCCCGGTGATCCACCGGTCGTCGATCGCGCGCAGGACGCGCGCGTGGCGCCGCCGCAGCTGCGTGAGGACGAGCGCCAGGTGCGGCGGGCGGTACGTGCAGGCGTAGCGGAAGCTCGCCGGCACATCGCCCCCGCCCATAATGGCGAGCGTGCCCCGCTTGCTCCAGCGCCCGGACCCCGCGCCCGCGGCACCGAACACGACGACCGTCCCGGCGATCGCGGCCGCGCCCGCCTCGGCGCCCGCGTCGCCGCCGACGACGACGAGCCCGCGCCGCATGCCGCGCCCGGCCCCGGCCCCGACCGAGCCGGCGACGACGATCTCGCCCCCGGTCATCCCGCGCGCGGCGCCCGGCACCGCCGCGCCGAGCCGCGCCCCGGCGCTCCCTTCGACGACGAGCACGCCGCCCGCCATCCCGCTCCCCGCGTCGTCGCCCGCGTCCCCGCGCACGACGATCGAGCCCCCGCGCATCCCGGCGCCGACCGAGCGCCCCGCCGCGCCCTCGACGATGATCTCGCCCTGCTCCATCCCGGCGCCGATCCCGTCGAGGTGCCGCGCGTCGCCCTCGATCACCAGCCGCGCGCCGCCTCCCCCGCGCACGCTGTAGAAGTCCCCCAGCTCCGCCGCCTCGCGTCCGTGCCACACGCGCATCTTCGCCACCGCACGCTCGCCGCCGAGCCGGCCGGGCGCGAGCAGCAGCCCGTCCACTTCGAGCGGGAGCTCGGGAGTGGTGTGCGGCGTGAGGACGAGCGTGTCAGGCGTCATCGTCCGCGTTCATCCGTGTCCGCTCTCCCCATGATCTCGTGCAGCTTGAAGTGGTGCGGCCCGAGCTTGCCGCCGTAGTTGCCGGCGGTGATGCCGAGGACGCCGTCGATGCAGGCGGCGTCGATGCCCGCCCGCATCGCGCGGGCGATCGAGTCGTAGTCCACGCCGTCGAGCACGATCTCGAGCACCG
>DATFPD010000384.1:0-4322 GCA_035265005.1 Gemmatimonadaceae bacterium
GCCGCCGTCGTCCACGAGCGAGAGCTGCGTGCCCTCGGGGTCGTCGAAGTCGAGCACCCGGCGCCCGTCGCGCGTCGTGACGCCGCGGTGCGGCACGCCGTGCTCGTCGAGCCGCGCTGCCCAGTACGCCAGCGCCCGCTCGCCGGTCACGCGGAACGTGGTGAGCGTGATGCTGTTGTTCCCGCGGTGCTCGCGCGCCGCCCGCGGCATGTCGAACACCGTCATGTCGGAGCCCGGGCTCCCGGCCCCGTCGCCGAAGAACAGGTGGTACATGCTCGGCTCGTCCTGGTTCACGGTCTTGATGACCGGACGCATGCCGAGGACCCGCGTGTAGAAGTCGTGCGTCCGCTCGATGTGGGCGCTGAGCGCACTCACGTGGTGGACGCCGGTCAGGCGCAGCGTGGCGGACGTGCTGATCGTGGTCATGGTCGCCTCCCCCTGCGAATAATCTTAGTACTGAGATAATTCGCTGTCAAGCCGGTCAGGCGGACGGGTCCGGGTTCCACCAGCAGGGCCCCTTGTCGCGCCGCGCCTCGGCGGCCCGGGCGCGGATCGCTTGCATCTCCGCCGCGCCAAGCGGGCTGAACGAGCGCGCGGCCGCGAACGCCTGGTCCTGCTCGTTCATGAAGCTCAGCCCTAGCAGCGCCACGTCGGGATCCAGCGTGAGCGTGTACTGCACGCACTCCTCGACGCTCAGTCGAGGCATGGTGGCAACGGTCTCGTCCGACCCGCCGGAGGACAGCTTGCCGCGCGGGCGCAGCTGCAGCGGCTGGTTGTAGCCCGCGGTGTCGCCCAGGAGCTTCCCGGCGCCGAAGGTCTTGAAGCAGACCGTCCCGACGCCGCGGCGCCGCGCCAGCGGGAGAATCTCGCCGGCGTAGCGCGCGTCCACGAACGGCCCGACGGCGAACATCACCACGTCGCACAGATCCGCCTCGATCGCCTCCCGCAGCACGTCGGGGCTGTGCGAGGAGATCCCGCGCCAGCGCGCCCGCCCGGACGCGATGCAGTCGCCGAGCTGGTCGAAGCCGCCGCCGCGCGCGGCCAGCCGCTCGAACGTCTCCATCGACGAGAGGTTGTGGAAGACGAACGCGTCGGCGTGGTCGAGCCGCAGCCGCGCCAGCGACGCCTCCACCTGCGGGCGCACGGGCTCGTCGAGCATGTCGATCTTGTCGATCACGAACATGCGCTCGCGCACCTCCCGGACCGCCTCGCCCACGACCTGCTCGGAGTAGCCGGCCTCGTAGTTGGGCGCGGTATCGATCACGTTGAGCCCGGCTTCGATCGCGCGCCTCGCGGTGGCGACGCACTGCTCGAGCGGCACGCCGCGGTCGGCGAGGTCGCCGATGCCGAGCCGGCTGGCCATGAATCCGGTCCGGCCGAGCACGCGGCGGGGAACGAATGGAGACGAAGGAACCATGGGAGTCGGCCGCCGCCAGTTATCTTGGACCCGTGAGTCTACGAGAGACTGGACATGGAGTATAGAGAGCTCGGCCGCACCGGGTGGCGGATCTCGGCCATCAGCTTCGGCGCCTGGGCGATCGGCGGGGACGCGTGGGGCACGACCGACGACGCGGAGTCGATGCGCTCGCTGCACCGGGCGATCGACCTCGGCGTGAACTTCGTGGACACGGCCGACGTGTACGGCGACGGGCACTCCGAGCGACTGATCGCGCGGCTGCGCAAGGAGCGGAGCGGCGAGGAGATCATCGTACCACCGCAGCTTCAACCGCCGCGGAGAGTCGTTCGACGTCGGCGAGACGTTCAGCGGCGTGGACTTCGACGCCGGGCTCGACGCGGTCGAGGAGCTGTGGGAGCTCGTGCCCGAGGGGGCGAGCATGGCGGAGCTGGCACTGCGGTGGATCCTCACTTCCGGGCGGCGGTGCACGACCGCTGGTAGCGCGCCGCCCATCGCGGAGCCGGCGCGGGCGCAGTAGATCTACCGGAGCGCCGGCAGGCCCGAACGCTGGACCCTCACACCGGGGAGCCGCTGACATGCCACCGAGTATGGACCGGGACACGGGCGAGGCGGTCTTCCGCCGCAACCTCCAGGCGATCGACCGCATTTCGGCCACGCTCTGCGAGCGCCACGGGCTGCGCGGCGCCGAGGCGGAGCAGTTCGCGTCGATCGTCAGGCACCGCCTCGCCGCCAACGACTACGCGATCGTCCGGACGTTCCGCGACGACGAGTCGCTCCTCCCGCACCTGATGGCGGTGAGCGGCGCGCTGCTGCGCGAGTTCCGCGTCAAGCGGGACGGCGCGGCGCGTCGGCCCTCGGCGTCCATCCGCCCGCCGGGGGTCGGGCTCGCCCGGGCGCTCGACGCGCTCCCCGCCGAGGACCGCACGATCGTGCAGATGCATCTGCTCGACGGCATGAGCGTCTCCGACATCGCGCGCGCGCTGGGGCTGGAGGAGGCGCCGCTCCGCCAGCGGATCGAGGGGCTGGTGGGGCAGATCCGGCTCTCGGGCGAGACGCCCGTCGTGCCGGCGGACAGGGCTCCGGCGGCCGAAGAGTCCCGCGGTGCCGCCGGCCCCGCCTGACGACGCCGAGGGCGTCGCGCCCGTCCGCTGGGGCGTCCTCGGCGCCGCGAACATCGCCGTCCAGAAGGTGATCCCGGCCATGCAGCGCAGCCGGCGGTCGCGGGTGGTGGCCATCGCCTCGCGGGACAACGACCGGGCGCGGACCGCGGCCGGGGCCCTCGGTATCCCGCGCGCCTACGGCACGTACGAGGAGCTGCTGGCCGACCCGGAGGTCGAGGCGGTCTACAACCCGCTCCCCAACCATCTGCACGTGCCGTGGTCCGCGCGCGCCGCGGCGGCCGGGAAGCACGTGCTGTGCGAGAAGCCGATCGCGCTGTCGGCGGCGGAGGCGCGCGAGCTGATCGCCGCCCGCGACCGCACGGGCGTGCTGATCGGCGAGGCGTTCATGGTGCGGACGCACCCGCAGTGGGAGGCGGTCCGCGAGCTGGTCGCCGCCGGCCGGGTCGGCGAGCTGCGGCTCGTGGTCGGGCACTTCAGCTACTACCGCCGCGACCCTAACGACATCCGGAGCCGCGTGGAGTGGGGCGGCGGCGCGCTGCTGGACATCGGCTGCTACCCCGTCACCCTCTCGCGCTGGCTGTTCGGCGCCGAGCCGGAGGCGGTGGCGTGCCAGCTCGAGCGCGACCCGCAGCTGGGCGTCGACCGACTGGCGTCCGGGATGCTGCGATTCGCCGCCGGACAGGCGAGCTTCACCTGCGCCGGCCAGCTCGTGCCCTACCAGCGCATGCAGATCTTCGGCACCCGCGGGCGGATCGAGGTCGAGATCCCCTTCAATGCGCCGCCGGACCGCTCCTGCCGCATCTGGGTGGACGACGGGCGCGAGCTCGGCGGCGCGAGCGCCGAGGCGATCGAGCTGCCCGCGGTGGACCAGTACACGCTCCAGGGCGACCGCTTCTCGGAGGCGGTGCGCGGCCTGGGCTCGGTCCCGGTCCCGCTGGAAGACGCGGTCGCCAACATGGCCGTGCTCGACGCGCTCTTCCGCTCGGCGGAGACGGGGAAATGGGAGGAAGTGCGGTAGTGAGGGAGGAGCCTTCTCTGCGGAATTCTGGTGGTCCCTTGATGAATCAAGGGCCCACTTGATGAATCAAGGGCCCACCACAGCTCCCGCATTCAAGCTTCGCCGCGGTACTTCAGAGCCCCACGCTCAGCACCCCAGTCTCCTCGGCCCCCGGCCCCGAATCCGCGAACAGCTCGGCCGTGAGGCCGGTCTCGGCGCGGTAGCGCTCGGCGATCTCGCGCACCAGCGGCTCGGCGTCCGCGGTGCCGAGCACGGCGACCGTGCCGCCGCTTCCGCCGCCGGTGATCTTCGCGCCGAACAGCCCTGACGCCGGTCCGGCCTCGGCGACCATCTCGACCAGGCGGTCGGTGCCGCCGCTGCCGAGGCCGCACGCGCCGTAGCTCTCGTGCGCGGCGTACATGAGCCGCCCCAGCTCCGCCGCCGCCGACGGGTCGCGCGGCAGCTCGGCGAGCCGCGCGGCGAATCGCTCCACGCGCGCCTGCTCGCGCACCGGGTGCGCGGTCGCCGCGCGCACGGGGTACCAGCGCTCGGGGATCACGCTCGTGGCCGCGTCCGTGATGCCGCCGAAGCGCGCCAGGAAGTCGGCGCCCAGCATCCGCTCCGGCAGGCCGCGCTCGAAGCGAGCCGTGAGCTCGTCAGGCGTGAGGTTCGCCAGGTAGCCGCCCCACCGCGGGTCGTCAATCGAAACCGTTTCGCCGGCCCGCGCGACCCCGAGGCCGGAGAGCTCGGCGATGATGCGGTAGCCCATGAACGCGCCGACGCGCAC
>DATFPD010000385.1:0-2639 GCA_035265005.1 Gemmatimonadaceae bacterium
TCGAACGAGGAGGTGCTGCGCTACAGCCGACACCTCATCCTCCCCGACGTCGGCGTCACCGGCCAGCGCCGCCTGAAGCGGGCGCGCGTGCTCCTGGTGGGCGCCGGCGGACTCGGCTCGCCGGCGGCGCTCTACCTCGCCGCCGCCGGCGTCGGCCAGCTGGGGCTGGTCGACTTCGACGCCGTCGACGTCACCAACCTCCAGCGCCAGGTCCTCCACGGCACCAGCGACGTCGGCCGGCGCAAGACCGAGTCGGCGCGCGACCGGCTGCACGACATCAACCCGCACGTGCAGCTGGAGGCGTACGACGAGTCGCTCACCTCGGCCAACGCGATGGAGATCGTCGCCGAGTACGACGTCGTGGTGGACGGCACCGACAACTTCCAGACGCGCTACCTGACGAACGACGCCTGCGTCATTCTCGGGAAGCCTAACGTCTACGGGAGCGTCTTTCGGTTCGAGGGGCAGGCGTCGGTGTTCGCGACGGCCGACGGGCCCTGCTACCGCTGCCTCTTCCGCGAGCCGCCGCCGCCGGGGCTCGTCCCGAATTGCGCCGAGGGCGGCGTGCTGGGCGTGCTGCCGGGGCTCGTCGGGATGGTGCAGGCCACCGAGGCGGTGAAGCTGGCGTGCGGCATTGGCGAGACGCTCGCCGGCCGGCTGCTGCTGGTGGACGCGCTGCGCATGTCGTTCCGGACGATCGGGCTGCGGCGCGACCCCGCGTGCCCGGCGTGCGGGACGCGCGAGATCCGCGAGCTGATGGACTACGACGAGCTCTGCGGCGTGGGGCGCGGGGTCGCCGACGCGGGCGAGGCCGGCGATGACGCTCCGCTCGAGATCACGCCGCGCGAGCTCCACGCCCGGCTGGAGCGCGGCGACGCGCTGGAGCTGATCGACGTCCGCGAGCCGTACGAGTACGCCATCGCGCGCGTCCCGGGCGCCCGGCTCGTCCCGCTCGGCACGCTCGAGCGCGCGCTCCCGTCGCTCGACCCGGCTCACGAGATGGTGGTGCTCTGCCATCACGGCGTCCGCAGCGCCGCCGCCGCCGAGTGCCTGCGCGCCGCCGGCTTCCGCCGCGTCCTCAACCTCGCCGGCGGCATCGACCGCTGGAGCGCGGAGGTGGACCCGGCGGTGGCGAGGTACTGATGCGGGACTCGGCGCTCGGCGCTCGGCGCTCGGCCGTGCCCCGCGCTCGATAGAGCGATGCTTCCTCTCGTCCTGTTCGCCGGCGCGGCCGCGGCGCTCTACGGCTGGCTGCGCGCCGGCTCGCGCCGCGTCGAGCGCGAGGTGGGGGCTCGGCTCGTCGCGGGGGGGGCGGGGATGGTGCCAGGGGCGGAGCCGATCGAGCTCGCCGACGGGAGCGAGGATCGCGCGGTGCTCGTACTGCACGGCTTCGGCGACACGCCGCAGTCGCTGCGCTACCTGGCCGAGCATCTCCACCGCGCGGGGTACGCCGTGCGGGCGCCGCTGCTCCCCGGACACGGGCGCACGCTGCGCGACTTCGCGGCGTCGGGGGGCGACGCGTGGATCGACCACGCGCGCGACGAGTGGGCCCGGCTGCGCGAGCGGTACCCCGGCGCCTACCTCGTGGGCGTGTCGATGGGCGGGGCGCTCGCCGCGCTGCTCGCCGGCGACCCCGCCGTGCCGCCCCCGCCGGCGCTGGCGCTGGTCGCGCCGTACGTGAGCATGCCGCGCACGCTGCGGCGGCTGGCGCGCGCGCACCGGCTGTGGGGCCCGCTCGCCGGCTACCTCTCCAGCGCCGGCGGCCCGCGGTCGATCCACGACCCGGAGGAGCTGCGGCGGAGCCTGAACTACGGCGCCGTCACCGCGCGCCTGCTGTTCGAACTCCTGGGCGTGATGGAGCGCGCCGCCGCAGCGCTGCCTCGCATAACGACGCCGACGCTCGTCATCCAGTCGCGCGAGGACAACCGCATCCCCCCCGACGCCGCCGAGCGCGAGTTCGCCCGCCTCGGCGCGCCGGAGAAGCGGCTGGTGTGGGTCGAGGGGTGCGGGCACGTGGTGACGGTCGACTACGGCCGCGAGCGCGCCTTCGGGCTGGTGGAGGCGTGGCTGGAGGGGCACGCGGCGAAAGACGGTGCGAGGTGCGAAGCGCGAGATGCGAGAAGTGCCCAGTAGCCGGTAGGACTGGTCGAGCACGTCTCGCGCCTCGCACCTCGCGATGCCTTTCCCTTTTCTCGCCACCTGCGTGCCGGCCGCCGAATCGATCGAGCACCACTTCACGGTGTTTCTGCCGGAGAAGTGATTGGGAGCTCAAGCCCCTTCGATGAATCTCTCCAGGTCCCGCGCGAACTCCGCCGGGCGCTCCCAGTGGAGGGCGTGGCCCGTCGCGGGGTAGACCTTGAGCGTCGAGGTGCCGAGCAGCGCGACCAGCGAGTCTTGCTCGGCGCGCGGGAACACCGAATCCTTCTCGCCCCAGAGCACGAGCGTCGGGATCCGGTGGCGGCCCAGGGCGACGGGGGCGTCCGTGCTCGCCATCCCCGCCATCAGGCCGCGCCACACGCTCGCGGGCATCTTCAGGCTCTCGCCGACCGCGCGGTCCACGAACTCGGCCGGAATCGGCTGATGGATGGTGCTCTCCTGGAACTCGCGCGCGAACGAGACCGGTACGGGGTCGGTGAGCG
>DATFPD010000386.1:0-1683 GCA_035265005.1 Gemmatimonadaceae bacterium
GCGCTCGATGCCCGAGCGCGCCAGGCGGGGCGGCGGGCGCCTGCAGCGGCACATGCACACCCTCTATCTGAATTAGTGAGGTCTTATCCAGCCTGGGAAAGATCGCTGGTCTGGACCCCGGCGGCGCATGGCCAGAGGCAGCCCGCGTTGATCTCCGGGGAACGTCGCACCGCAGTACCCTCCTGACTGGGCATGGCGTACGCCGAAGAGCAAAGTTTCTCCACGCCCATGAGCCAGCAGAACGTCTCGCTGGCCATGGAGTGGCGCCGGCTGCGTCGCGCCGCGACGATCGTCGGACTCTTCACCGCGCCGGCGTTCTTCCTCTGGCTCTACAGCGGGCTGCATTGGAGCCTCCCGGTCGCCCTGATCGTCACCGCCTTCGGCGTCGCCGCCTTCCGCGGGCTGATCGACGTGGTCGTGCGGCGGCTGCTCCCGTGGCCGAGCATGTACGGCGCCGACGACGAGCTCGCCGAGGAGGACGTCGTCGCCCGCCGGCGGGTGTGGTTCTGGCGCAAGTTCTTCAAGCGCACGGTGACGCTCGTCGTGGTCCTCTTCGGGGCGCTGCTGGCCCTCAACCTCGTGCTGCGGCTGTTCGGCACGAAGCTGCCGCTGTTCGGCACGCTGGACTTCCTCGGCCCCTTCATCGCGCAGAACGGCGCGCAGCTCGCTGCACTGCTGCTCCAGCTGCCGTTCTTCCTGCTGATCAACGTCCTGATCTTCATCGGGCCGCTGATGTTCGCCAACATCAAGCAGATCCGCGGCTACGAGCCGGGGGACGCGGACTGGGGGGTCAAGCTCGCGGACGTTCGCGGCCAGGCCGAGCCCAAGCAGGAGGTCGCCCGCGTGGTGAACCTGTGGCAGTCGGGCGAGGAGTTCGAGCAGCGGGGCGGCAAGCGCGAGCGCGGCATGCTCTTCCTCGGCGCGCCGGGCACCGGCAAGACGATGCTCGCCAAGGCGATCGCCACGAACTTCAAGTGCCCGTTCGTGACCATCCCCGGCTCGGGCTTTGCGGCGACGTTCATCGGCATCGACGTGATCGTCGTCATGTACCTCATCCACAAGGCCAAGCGGCTGGCCAAGAAGTGGGGCGGCCAGTGCATCATCTTCATCGACGAGATCGACGCCGTGGGGCGCCGGCGCCAGGGCGTCGGAGGGATGCCGGGCATGGCCCAGCCGACGTTCGACGATGGCGCACCGTCGCTGCACGACCTCTGCTTCTACGGGCGCATGGGCGCGCTGACCGCGAGCGGCGACATGATCCTCGAGACCCGCGAATGGCGCGAGAAGCTCTTCCGCGCCCGCGCCCCCGAGCCGCGACTCGGGTGGGCCGGACGGGTCGCCCAGGGCGTGCAAGGCTACCTGCCGTTCTTCGGCGGCGGCATGGGCGGCCTGGCCCTCAACCAGCTGCTCGTCCAGATGGACGGCATCGACGAGCCGCCCTTCTTCCGCCGCATCGTCACCAACAAGGTCAACACCTGGCTCGACGCCATGTACTTCATCCCTCAGCGCATCGGCAAGAAGTCGATGCGGCTGGCCCGGCCGAAGCCCTCGCCCGAGCAGGTCTTCTTCATCGGCGCGACCAACATCCCCCTCGACGACCTCGACCCCGCGCTGATCCGCCCGGGCCGCATGGGCCGCCACGTGTGGTTCCGCACTCCGACCGCCGAGGACCGCAAGGACATC
>DATFPD010000387.1:0-9833 GCA_035265005.1 Gemmatimonadaceae bacterium
GTCGGCTCGGTCTCGCCGGCCACCTTGCCGGTGTTGGCGTGGCTCACCTGCGTCGCCCGCTCCTGGAGCGTCGTGTAGACGAACACGCGGTACGGGTCCTTGTCCCACGCGGGCTCGAAGCCGGCCCGGAGGTACTCGAACTGCATCCGCTCCAGCACCGGGTTGTCGAGGATCCGGCTGTCGCGCGAGTAGTCGTGGAGCACCGCGCCGTGCCGGTCCTCCTCGGCGGTCCAGAGGTTGGTCCACCGCGTCCAGAAGCTGTCGCTGCCGAGGTACGCGGCGAGCAGCCGGTGGAAGTGCGGCAGCCCTTCCTCGGTGAGGAGGTTCAGCGCCAGCGCCACCCGCGCCGGCCAGCTGATCCCGGTCGCGCGGTCGCGCAGCGCGCGGACGTGCGCGTCGGGGTCGGTGTCCGGCGCCGGCGCCAGCAGCTCGCTCGGGAACCAGAGGATCCGCTTCGACTCGTGCACGTCCATCAGCTCGTGCACCACCTGCTCCAGGTCGGCGAGGACTTCCACCTTCGCCAGTGTCTCGGTCTCGGGGCGCGTCATGCCGGGAATCTGTAGTGGCGGCTCCGTGGTGTACAGCGGGGGAAAGGCCATGACGCATTCCGCGTTCCGCGTCGCCGGCCTCGCGCCGCCGGGGCCGGCCGGGGCCGGCCGGGGCCGGCCGTGCGAAATGAGGAAGGGCTTATCTTCCCCCCATGGCCCTCACCTCCACCCTCTACAACTTCGCGATCCAGCTCGCCGACGTGGACCGCGGCGTGTACGAGTCGCTGGCGTTCAAGGCGGCGCGGCACCCGTCGGAGACCGAGGAGTACCTGCTGACGCGGGTGCTGGCGTACTGCCTGGAGTACACCGAGGGGATCGAGTTCTCGCGCGGGCTCGCCGAGCCTGACGAGCCGGCGCTCCGGGTGCGCGACCTGACGGGCGCCCTCGAGGCGTGGATCGAGGTCGGGGCGCCGGACGCGGCCCGGCTGCACAAGGCGAGCAAGGCCGCCCCGCGCGTGGCCGTCTACACCCACAAGGGCGGCCCGCAGCTCGTCCGCCAGCTCGCCGGCGAGCGCATCCACCGCGCCGAGGCGCTCGAGCTGTGGGCGGTCGACCGCGAGATGCTGGCCGCCCTCGTCGGCCACCTGGACCGCCGCATCGCGTTCGACCTCTCGGTCACCGACCGCCACCTCTTCATCTCGATCGACGGGGCGACGATCACTGGCACCGTCGAGCGCCTCACGCTCCCGGGGTAACGGCAACGGCGGCCACTTCGCGGTCCAGCTGCGCCACACCGGCTTCCGGGGCGGGCGGAGCCGCGCCAGCTGGGGGACCGCGGCACGCCGAACGGCACACCCACCTGGAGCGCCGAGGTCAGCCGCGAGGTGGCGCGGATGGTGGCCGGCGGCGTATCGCGCGGCTGAGCAGGCGGTCGAGCGTCGCGGCGAACGCCTGCTTCTCGCGCGCGCCGTAGCCCTTCGGCCCGCCGGTCTCGACGCCCGCGCCGCGCAGCCCCTCCATGAAGTCGCGCACGGTCAGCCGCTCGCCGACGTTCTCCGGGGTGTACTCCTCGCCGCGCGGGTCGATCACCAGCACCTGCTTCGCCACCAGGATGGCCGCCAGCGGAATGTCGGCGGTGACGGCCACGTCCCCGGGCTCGGCGGCGGCGGCGATGTGCCGGTCCGCGACGTCCGGGCCGCCGTTCACCCACACGGCGGTGATCAGCGTCTGCGCCGGCGGCACCGGCACGCGGTGGTTCGCGACCAGCACCGTCTCGAGGCCCAGCCGCTGCGCGGCGCGGAAGACGATCTCCTTCACGTCGCGCGGCGCGGCGTCGGCGTCGATCCAGATCTTCATGGTGGATGGTGATGGTGCGCGATGCGTGAACGATAGGCCGTTCGGTAGGGGCGACGCGCGCGTCGCCCCTGCCGTCGCCGTTTCACGGGGGATGACAGCGCCGGTCACGGCGCCGGATTCAGGACGAACCGCCCGTCGGCCCCGCGCGACAGCACGCCGGTGAAGGGCCCGAGCTCCTCGCGGCGCCACCAGGCCCCGGTCGCGCGCTTCGTCGCCGCGTCCGTGAACCAGTACCGCCAGAGCACGGTCCGCACCTGCGCCGGCGGGGCGTCGGGGAAGGGGTTGCCGCCGAACAGCCGGAGCACGCTCGGGCTCCCCTCCAGCAGGCGCGCCTGGGCGAGCACGACCCACTGCGATTCGCGCCAGGGGCCGAGGGAGGCGAACCAGAGGTTCCAGTCGAAGCGCGGCTGGTACGGGGCGTAGATGTGCGGTGCCTGACGAGGGTCCTGCGGCTTGTAGCGAAACGGGTACGCCACCCACGTGCGCCCGCCGTCGCGCGAGCCCTGGAACTCGATCTCGTAGCGGGCCTCCGTCATCACGGCGAACAGCCCGTACTGGTTCGCGATCCGGAACGGCTCCAGCGCCCGCGCCGGCGCGCCGAGCGGCCCGCTTCTGAAAAAGACGACGGCGACGGTGGCGTAGGCGACCCACGAGAGGGCGAGGGCCTGGATGAAGCGGGAAGGGGGAAGGGGGAAGGGGGATGAACTGCCGCTCGGGATAGCCTGTCCTGAGCGAAGCGAAGGATCCCGAGGTACTTCATCCCCCTTCCCCCTTCCCCCATCCCCTCTCGACAGCACCCCGTCATCGAGCAGCAGCACCCCCAGCACCAGCACCAGGTAGTTGAGGAACGCGTAGTTCGCCGTGGCGATGATGCCGAGCTGGAGGGCGGTGACGATGGCGAAGCAGGCGAGGCGGAAGCGGCGCGGGAGGAAGACCGCCCAGACGACGAAGAGCTCGACGGCGAACGTGAAGATGACCGTCGCCGCGTGGTACCAGTGCGGGAAGTGCTGCACGTACCAGCCGGGCCAGGCGGGGAGCGGGCCGTTCTGGTAGTACTCGTCCATCGCCGTCAGGTCGCGCCAGTGCACGTCGCCGCTGGCGAGCTTCACCACCCCGGACTCGAAGTAGATCCGGAACCACTCCCAGCGCAGCAGCCAGAGGCTGGCCGGCGACGGCGGGTCGTGGGCGCCGAGTCCGGGGCGGAGCCCGCGCGGCGCGAACCAGATCGAGATGAAGCCCGCCTCGAGCAGCATCCCGTCGGACTGGTACGACGAGAAGTCCTGGAGCGCGCCGACGCACGACAGGAAGAGCAGCGTGCAGAGCGCGACCGCGAGCCGCGGCCAGACGTTGAGCACGAGCGCCAGCGAGCAGACGACGCCGGCCGCGACGACCGCCGTCAGGGCGCGGTCGCCCGCCGAAAGCCAGAGCAGCGTGGGCGCGAGCCAGAAGCGCGCGAGCCCGGGGAGCGCGTGCGCGACGTTCGCGAGGTACTCGCCCGCCGGGAGGATCCCGCGCTCGCCGATCAGCCCGTGGATCTGGAACGCGAGCGCGTAGAACGCCGAGAAGAAGATGAGCCCGAGCGCGCGCAGGAAGAGCCAGCGCGGCCGGAGGTAGCCGGGGCCGCCCGACGCGGGCAGGAACGGCCGGAGGATCGACGCGGCCACCGGCGCACCCGGTGTTAGGCGCCTACCCCCGCTCGCCCTTCTTCGGCGCCCGCTTGGCGGCGCCGGTCTTCACCGCCGGGCGCTTCGAGCCCGACTGCCGGCCGCTCGCGCGCTTCGCGCCGGCCCGAACGCGCACCTTCGGGCCGGCGCTCGCGCCGCCGGGCCCGTCGCGCCGCGTGGCGCGCTGGTCGCCGCCCCTTCGACTCTCCGCCATCGTTCGACCTCCACGGGTTGGAGTGAGCCGCCGCGCCTGCGACGCGGGCGGCGAAGAGGGCGGTGGTGCAGAATGCGTTCCCGGGTGCGCGGGAGCGGCCGCCCGTCGTGGGTCGCTTTGAAGTAGCGGCGACGGCATTTTGACAGGATGAACGGGATGAACGGGATGGTGAACAGGATAGGTGCCCCGGGCGGCTTCGCTCCCTGGGGCCCTCGTCCTGTGCACCATCCCGTTCATCCCGTTCATCCTGTCAAAATGCAGAGCTTCCTCGACGCGCTGCGTACCTTCCTCACCATGGCGAGAGGATCTCGGAACGATGCACGGAGAGATCCGTGTGCATCCGTGTTCATCCGTGGCCAACATGGCAGTCCCGGCGCGTGCTGAGTCTCGACAGCCCGCGGTGGGCCGAGCTGGCGCAGGCGTACGGCTCGGCCGAGGACGTGCCGCGCCTCCTCGCCGCGCTGGGCGCGACGCCTGACGAGGGCGACCGGGCGCAGCTCTGGTTCGCGCTCTGGCGGCTGCTCTGCCACGAGGAGCGCGTGTACACGGCGTCGTACGCCGCCGCGCCGCACGTGGTGGCGCTGCTGCTCGCGTCGGGCGGGCGGCTCGCGCTCCGCGAGCGGGCGCAGGCGGCGCAGCTCGTGGCGTGCATCGAGGCGTATCGGCATCGCGGCGGGGGGCCGCCCGTCCCGGCCGACCTGCTGGCGGCGTACGCGGCCGCCGTCGAGCGGCTGCCCGCGGTCGTGTGCGCCAGCGCCGCCGAGCCGTGGGACGCCGAGGTGGCGCAGGTGATGGCGAGTGCGCTGCTCGTCGCCAAGCGGCAGCCGCGACTGGGGATGGCGCTCCTGGGGCTCCGGGCGGAGGGGCAGGAGGGGTGATCGGCCGGACGGCCGCGCTGCTCCTCGCGTGCGCGGCGCTCGGGTGGACACGTTCCAGGCCTAACGGGTAGAGGGGATGGGGGATGCGGGATGCGGGACGCGGGATCTTTCGCTGCGCTCAAGACAAGCTGTCCCGGGCGGCCCGCATCCCGCATCCCGCGTCGCCCGCCGCCCTTGCCGGACCGCTCCGTCCGTCGTACTCTCGACTCCCGGATCCCCCCAGGCGCCTCCCACCGCAATGCCCCAGCTCCGCCCCACCCTCGGCGTGCAGCAGCTGCACGCCGAGCTGCTGTCCGGGCTGCACGCCCTCTTCGGCCCGCTCGAGCCCGAGACCGCCCTCGCCATCGCCAGGCGGGCGGAGTGGCTCGCGCTGGCCAGCGGCGAGGTGCTGTTCCGCCAGGGGGAGCCCGGGGGGAGCCTGTACCTCGTGATCAGCGGGCGGCTCCAGGTGGTCCACCGCGACGCCGGCGGCGGGGAGCGCGTGCTGGGCGAGGTGGCGCGCGGCGAGAGCGTGGGGGAGATGGCGTTCTTCACCGGCGAGGCCCGCAGCGCCACGCTCGCCGCGCTGCGCGACAGCGTGCTGCTGCGCTTCTCACGCGACGTCTTCGACGACATCGTGGCGCGGCACCCGCAGGTGACGACGAGCATCGTCAGGCTGCTGATCGAGCGGATGCGCCGGAGCATGCGGCCGCAGACGCCGGGGGCGGCGGTGGCGAACGTCGCCGTCGTCCCCACGCGCCCCGAGTTCGCCGCGCCCGAGCTCGCGATCCGGCTCGCCGCCGCCATGTCGGCCTACGGCTCGACGCTGCACCTGACCAGCGGGCGCGTCGACGACGCGGTGGGTGCGGCGGGGGCGGCGCAGGCGACCGAGCAGGACGAGGGGGGCGCCCGGCTCGCCGCGTGGCTCGACGCGCAGGAGGGGGAGTACCAGTTCGTGGTCTACGAGGCGGACCCGGGAGACACGCCGTGGACGCGGCGGTGCATCCGGCAGGCCGACCGCATCCTCCTGGTCGGCGCCGCCGGCGGCGACCCGGCGCCGGGGGAGGTCGAGGAGCACGTCCTGCTCGGCCGCGACGACGGGCGCGCGACGACCACGGCGAACCGGACGCTCGTGCTCGTGCACCGCGGCGGCGCGCGGCTGCCGTCGGGCACCGCGCGGTGGCTCGCCGCGCGCCCGGTGCGCGACCACCAGCACCTGCGGTGGGACGTGCCGGCCGACTTCGAGCGGCTGGCGCGGCTGGTCGCCGGCCGCTCGGTGGGGGTCGTGCTCGGCGGCGGCGGGGCGCGCGGCTTCGCCCACATCGGCGTCATCCGCGCGCTGCGCGAGGCCGGCGTGCCGATCGACCTGGTGGGGGGCACGAGCATGGGCGGGGCGATCGCCGCCCAGTGCGCGCTGGGGTGGGACTACGACACGATGCTCGAGGCCAACGCCCGCGTCTGGCTCGAGCTCAAGCCGCACTACAAGGTGACCGTGCCGGTGATCGCGATCGTCGACAACCGCAAGGCGATGCGGTGCGCCGAGCTGCTGTACGGCGACGCCGACGTCGAGGACTGCTGGACCAGCTACTTCTGCGTCTCCAGCAACCTGACGACGGCGCAGATGGTCGTGCACCGCGCCGGCGCGCTGCGCTGGGCGACGATGGCGAGCGCGTCGCTCCCGGTCTTCTCGCCGCCGATCGCCGACGGGCGCCACCTGCTGGTGGACGGGGCGCTCGTCAACAACCTGCCGGTCGACGTGATGCGCGAGCAGATGGGCGCCGCGCGCGTGGTGGCGGTCGAGGTGTCGCTGGAGGACGACGAGACGTTCGCCGTCGACCGGGTGCCGACGCCGTGGGAGATGCTGCGCAGCCGCGTGCCGCCGCGCAGGGGGCGCGCGCCGCTGCGCTTCCCCGGCATCATGGAGACGCTCGTGCGCTCGACGCTGCTCGGCAGCATCCGGCGCGAGGCCGAGATGGTGCAGAGCGCGGACCTCTGCCTGCGCCCGCCGATCGAGCGCTTCGGGCTGCTGGAGTTCACCGCGATGCGGGAGATCGCCCGCTCGGGGTACGAGTACGCCACCCGCTTCCTGGACGAAGGGAGGGACGCCAGCGCATGGACGGCATGGATCGCATGAGCGGCACCCACGGCACCCACGGCTCCCACGGCAGCCACGGCACCCACGGCACGAGCGGCGCCGCCGACCGGCTGATCGGCCGGCTCGAGGCGCGCTACGCGGCGCTGGTCGCCGACGCGCAGCGCGCCGGCGGCGCCACCACCCGCCACGCCGCGGCGTGGGCGCTGCGCGTGGCCGGCGCGGCCGGTGCGGCCGGGGACCGGCTGCACGTGTTCGGCAGCGGCGAGCCCGCGTTCACGATCGTCGTGCGCGACCGCGAGGGGCTGGCCGCGCTGCGCTCGCTCGACATCACGGCGGTCGGCGAGGCGTACCTGCGCGGCGCGGTGGACGTGGAGGGGGAGCTGTGGCGCACGCTCGCGCTGCGCGACCTGTTCTCCGACCGCGACCTCGTCAGGCGCGCCTGGCACTTCCTGCGCCCGCTGTTCCACGGGCAGGTGGCGAGCGACAAGTACTGGATCGCGCACCACTACGAGTACCCGCCGGAGTTCTACCTGCTGTTCCTCGACCGCCAGTACCGCTGCTACTCCCACGGCGTCTTCGCGCGCGACGACGAGCCGCTGGAGAGCGCGATCGCCCGCAAGCTCGACTTCGCGGCCGAGGCGGCCGGGATCCGGCCGGGGATGCGCGTGCTCGACATCGGCGGCGGGTGGGGCGCGTTCGTCGAGTACGGCGGGCGGCGCGGCATCCACGTCACGTCGCTCACCATCTCCGAGGAGTCGGAGCGCTTCATCCAGGCGCTGATCGACCGCCAGCGGCTCCCCTGCCGCGTGGTGCGCGAGCACCTCTACGAGCACCGCCCCGGCGCGCCCTACGACGCGATCGTCAACCTCGGCGTCACCGAGCACCTCCCCGACTACCGGGCGACGCTCCAGATCTACGAGCGGCTGCTCAAGCCCGGCGGGCGGATCTACCTCGACGCCAGCGCGGCGCGGAAGCGGCACGACCTCTCGACCTTCCTGCTGCGCTACATCTTCCCCGGCAACGGCACCCCGCTCTGCCTGCACGAGTACCTGGCCGAGGTGGCGCGCAGCCGCTTCTCGGTGGCCGCGGTGCATAACGACCGCCACAACTACCTGCTGACGACCAAGCACTGGGCGCAGCGCCTGGAGGACAACCGCGCGGAGATCGAGCGCCGCTGGGGCAAGGCCGTGCACCGCGTCTTCCAGCTCTACCTCTGGGGGTGCGTCGATGGCTTCCTCAGGGACACGATCCAGGCGTACCGGGTGGTGCTCGAGCTGGGGTGAGGAAGGGCGGGAAGGGGGACGGGGGAAGGGGGATGAACCCTTCGCTGGCGCTCAGGGCAGGCTGTCGGCGGAAGCAGCTCATCCCCCTTCCCCCGTCCCCCTTCCCCTCTTCACAGTCCCGCCACCCGCTCCCCCACCGGCGCCAGCCGCGGCAGGCCGTTCTCCGGGCGGTCCAGGTAGAAGTAGGCGCAGCTCGACCAGTCGTCGGCGCGCTCGAACTTGCCGTCGGAGCGGATGTCCATCTCCGCCATCCCCTCGCCGGCCCTAACGAGCTTCTTGCCGGTGCGGACGAAGCCGCCGCGGCCGCCGTCGGCGAGGTAGCCGATCTGCTGGATCGTCACGCGAACGTCGCGGCGGAACCAGACCGGGTCTGGGACGTGGTAGCGGTAGAACGTCCACTGCATCCGCCCCTCGTCCGCGACCGGCGCGCCCTGGTACAGGTGCGCGTACTGCCCCTGCCCCCACGCCGTCCCGATGTAGTCCTCGGTGCCGGTGCCGGCGATCGTCGGCAGCGACGTGTCGCCGTCGAGGTAGATCTTCACCTCGCCCTCTCCCCACCACGTGCTGAAGTACTCGGCGCCGTTCGCGATCACGCCGACGTTCGCGCCCAGGTAGCGCCCCTTCCCGGCGACGCGCGGCAGGATCTCGTAGTCCTGCTTGAGCCGCGTCGGGTTCTCGCGCCGCCAGTGCGCGTGGAAGTAGAGCGTCCCCGGCGGGTGCCGGTCGCCGAGCGTGTAGTCCACATCGTAGAAGAGCTCCGGGATGTCCGCGCCGCTCTCGTTCGTCAGCACGATGCGCATCCCCGTGCGGAACGGCATCGGCACGGCCGAGTTGAAGCTCCGCCCCTCGGGGTTGGAGAAGAGCGCCGACTGGAAGACCGCCGTGCGCCCCAGCCCCACGCCGAAGAAGTCGCCGAGCGGCGCGCTCACGGCGGGGGTGGCGGCGCCGTCCCAGTACATGTCGATGCGCAGGCTGCGCAGCATCCGCGGGCTGCGGTCCCAGAACGTCATCCAGATCCGCCGCACGGTGCCGCTCGTCCCCTGCGCCTCGGCCAGGACCACGCTCGCGCCGGCCTTCACGGCGATCGTCGGCGCGCCCTTGCGGCCGCCGCCGGCACGCCCGGCCTGCCCCTTCGCGCCGGTGGGGTTCTCCGGGCTCGCCCACCGCGTCTCGACGCCGTCGGGGACGGGGTCGTAGAGCGTCTGCGCGGGGGCTTGCGCGGGGGCGGCGGCGGCGCGCATGACGAGGGCGGCGAGCGCCAGCAGGAGCCGGGGCGGGAGACTCGGGAGTGGCATGGTGGATCTCGACGGGAATGCCGGCGTGTCGTGGGCAAGGCGAAGATACCGGGCGCCGCGGAGCGTGACGAGGCACGCGCTCGGCGGGTCTGCCACGCGATGCGGCCACGTCGCCGCATCGGCCCACCATGCCCCCTCTCGCTGCACCTGGAGTCTGCTGCATGCCGTACCCGCTTCGCCCACGCTTCTCCCGCCCCGCCGCCGCCCTCCTGCTGCTCCTCGCCGCCGCCACCGCCTGCACCGAGCCGGAGCAGCCCTCCGATCTCCTCGTGGTCTACTACGGACAGGCCCCGTACACGAACCTCCAGCTCGTTCGCGCCGAGGTCATTCAGCCCGGCGCCGAGCGTGTCATCCTGCGCGGAGCGGACCTCGAGGTGCGGGCCACCGGCGCCGACGAAATCGAAGCCGTTCTGGGCCGCGTGCGCCTGCGGGTGGGGCGGCCGCTGTCCGTCCGGGTCGTCTTCTCGACGGGGGTCGGGGGAAACTTCATCGACACCGAGCTGCCCTTCGTCGGCGACGTGCAGAAGAAGACGAACTACAGCGTCGGCGTGACCGCGGGACGGACGCGCCCCCAGGGCTTC
>DATFPD010000388.1:0-3496 GCA_035265005.1 Gemmatimonadaceae bacterium
CGGCACGAGCCGCGCGCGGACCGTGCCGCAGCAGCCGCCGACGCCCGGGCAGCCCGGGCCGGGCGCGCTCTCGCAGCCGAACGCCGACCCGTTCCCGAGCACGTACAGGCCGTTCCCGTCGCGGACGACGGTGATCCGCAACGCCACCATCCTCACGGCCGCGGGGCCGCGGATCGTGAACGGCGCGGTGCTGCTGCGGGACGGGAAGATCGCGGCGGTAGGGGCGAGCGTGGACGCGCCATCGGATGCCGTCGTCATCGACGGCACGGGGAAGTTCGTCACCCCGGGGCTGATCGACGACCACTCGCACCTCGGCGTGTACGCCTCGCCGGGGGTGGATGCGCTCAGTGACGGCAACGAAGCCACCAACCCCTCGACGCCGTACGTGTGGGCCGAGCACTCGGTGTGGCCGCAGGACCCGCAGTTCCCGCGCAACCTCGCCGGCGGCGTGACGACGCTCCAGGTGCTTCCGGGCTCGGCGAACCTGATCGGCGGGCGGAGCGTGGTGCTCAAGGTGGTCCCGTCGCGCACCGTGCAGGGGATGAAGTTCCCGGGCGCGAAGTACGGCCTCAAGATGGCGTGCGGCGAGAACCCGAAGCGCGTCTACGCCAACCGCGGCCCGTCGACGCGGATGGGGAACGTCGCCGGCTACCGCACGCAGTGGATCCAGGCGGAGCAGTACCGCCGGCGCTGGGACAAGTGGAACGCCGACCATCAGGGGGACGCGCCCTCGCGCGACCTGGGGATGGAGACGCTGGCCGAGGTGCTGCGCGGCAACATCCTGGTGCACAACCACTGCTACCGGGCCGACGAGATGGCGCAGATGATCGACATCGCGCACGAGTTCGGCTACCGGATCCGGTCGTTCCACCACGGCGTCGAGGCGTACAAGATCGCCGACCTGCTGGCGCGCGACTCGATCTCGGCGTCGATCTGGGCCGACTGGGGCTCGTTCAAGATGGAGGCGATGGACGCGGTGCGCGCGAACCTGCCGCTGGTCGACCGCGCCGGCGTGCGGGCGATCATCCACTCGGACGACCCGTCGGGCTCCCAGCGGCTGCTCCAGGAGGCGGCGAAGGGGATGGCCGAGGGCGCCCGCATCGGCATCGCGGTGAGCGAGGACCAGGCGATCCGGTGGGCGACGATCAACCCGGCGTGGGCGTTAGGCCTGGACGACCGGATCGGCTCGATCGAGGTGGGGAAGAACGCCGACGTGGTGCTGTGGAGCGGGAACCCGTTCAGCGTCTACAGCCGCCCCGAGCGGGTGTGGATCGACGGCGCCCTCATGTACGACCGGAACGACGACACCGAGCAGTGGCGCACGGACTTCGAGCTCGGCTTCGTGCCGGCGAACAGGGGAGGAAGCCGATGATGCGGATGACGTGCGCGGTGGTGGGCATCGCACTGGCGACCCTCCCCCTCCCCGCCCAGATCATCGCCATCACCGGCGGCCGGGTGTACCCGGTGAGCGGGCCGATGATCGAGAACGGGACGGTGCTGATCCGCGACGGGCGGATCGTCGCGGTGGGGACGAACGTCAGCATCCCGAACGACGCGCAGCGCGTCGACGCTAGCGGGAAGTGGGTGACGCCGGGGCTCGTCAACTCGGCGACGAACCTCGGGCTGGTGGAGGTCGGGCAGGTGGCGCAGACGCGCGAGGAGCGGGCGCAGGGGCGCGACCGGATCGCGGCGGCGTTCACGGTGTGGGACGGGCTCAACCCGGCGTCGGTGAACATCCGCGCGAACCGCAACGGCGGCGTGACCTCGGCGGTCGTGCTGCCGGGCGGCGGGCTGATCGCCGGCCAGGCCGCGATCCTCTCGCTGGTCGACGGCTCGGCGGCCGACATGATCGACCGCTCGCCGGTGGCGATGGTCGCGCAGATCGGCGACCCCGCCTCGGCCGGCGCGGGGTCGCGCGGCGAGCTGCTGGTGAAGCTGCGCGAGGTGCTGGAGGACGCGCGCGTGTACTCGCGCCGCAAGGCGGAGTTCGAGCGCGCCGACACGCGCCCGTTCGCCGCCAGCCGCCTCGACCTGGAGGCGCTGATCCCGGTCGTCGAGGGGCGGCTGCCGCTGCTCGTCAACGCGGACAAGGCGAGCGACATCGAGTCGGCGCTCAAGCTCGCGGCCGACTTGAGGCTGCGCCTCATCCTCGGCGGCGCCGCCGAGGCGTGGCTGGTGGCCGACAAGATCGCGGCGGCGAAGGTGCCCGTGCTCACCGGGGCGATGAACAACATCCCGACGAGCTTCGCCGCGCTCGGCCAGCGCCAGGAGAACCCGGGGCTCCTCCGCCGCGCCGGCGTGCAGGTGGCGATCGTCGGCAACGCCGGGGGCGGGGACGAGGAGGCGTTCAACATCCGCAACGTGAAGCAGGAGGCCGGCAACGCGGTCGCCTACGGCATGTCGTGGGACGACGCGCTGCGCGCGGTGACGCTCACCCCGGCCGAGATGTTCGGCGTCGCCGACAGGTACGGTTCCCTCCAGCCGGGGAAGGTCGCCAACGTGGTGGTCTGGAGCGGCGACCCGTTCGAGCTCAGCACGCAGGTGGAGCACGTCTTCCTCCGCGGCCGCGAGATCACCGACTCGCCGTCCCGGCAGGACCTGCTGGAGCGCCGGTACCGCAGCCTCCCGCCGCGCTACGGGAGTCCGTAGACGGTCGGCGCCCGGTGTGCGGGCGGCCCAACGGCAGTTGCCGGTTGTCAGTAGTTCAGTTGCCAGTTCTCAGTGAGGGGCGACGCGCGCGTCACCCGTCCCCAGTTGGCAGTAGCACCAGGCATCCGGGATGCGCAGGGGGCGAGGCATGCCTCGCCCCTACGGGCAACTGGCAACTTCGACTGAGAACTGGCAACTGCCGTTCGGCAAGCGCCTACCCACTCACCCGACGGTGACCTCCACCGCGTGCCAGGCGTTGTGCATGTAGCCCTTGAAGTTCCAGACCGGGTCGGCGGGCTGCAGGGTGCCTGACGAGTCGCGCGCCCGGGCGACGAGGCGCAGCGAGCGCTCGGCGGCGGCGGCGGCGGCGGCGGCGGCCGGCACGGCGACCTCGGCGCGCCAGCGGCGCCAGGCCCAGGGGTCGGCGGGGTCCTCCAGCGCGGCCGGCCGCCAGCTCCGGCCGCCGTCGGCGGAGAGCTCGACCGCCGCGACCGTGCGGCCGCCGCCGGTGAGGGCGTAGCCGCGCACGACCAGCGGCGCGCCGGCGTGGAGCGTGGCGCCGTCGGCCGGGGTGCAGATCACGCAGTTGAGCGCCGACTCGTCGAGCACCGCGGCGCGCGCCGGGTCGGCGTCGGCGGGGGACGTCACGTCGGGCGGGTGCAGCGAGTAGGCACGCTGGTAGTAGTTCTCGGTCGGCTCGGCGCGCACGGTCACCGCCTCGACCCACTTCACGCTCCGGGCGCCGATGTACCCCGGCACCACCGCCCGCAGCGGCGCGCCGTGCCGCGGCGCGAGCGGCTCGCCGTTCAACTCGTCGGCCAGCAGCACCTCGTCGCCTAACGCCTTG
>DATFPD010000389.1:0-9881 GCA_035265005.1 Gemmatimonadaceae bacterium
CGTCATGACCCAGATCCCGCAGGGCGACGGCACGACGCTCCTCATCGCCCGCGACGCCACCGGCGCGCTGCTGGAGATCCTGCTCGGCGCCGACCGCAAGGTCACGAGCGTGCGCCGGATGGACGCGATGGCGCAGCGCTAATCGCGGTACAGCGCCGGGAACCGCTTCTTGAGGTGCTCCACCTTCGGCGCGTCGTTGTAGACGATGTACGGCTGCGTCGGGTGGTGCTTCATGTAGTCCTGGTGGTACGCCTCGGCCACGTAGAAGGCGCGCAGCGGCGCGATCTGCGTCACGATCGGACGCGAGAACGTCTTCGCCGCGCGCAGCCGCGCGACGTACGCCTCGGCCGCGCGCCTCTGCGCATCGCCGCGGTAGAAGATCGCCGAGCGGTACTGCGTGCCGACGTCCGGGCCCTGGCGGTTGAGCTGCGTCGGGTCGTGGGCGACGGAGAAGAAGACCTCCAGCAGCTGGTCGTACGAGATCTGCGCCGGGTCGTACACCACGCGCACCGACTCCGCGTGCCCGGTCTCCCCGGAGCTCACGTCGTCGTACGACGGCGACGACTTTCCCCCGCCGGCGTACCCCGACTCGGCGAGCTTCACCCCCTTCAGGTGCTCGAACACCGCCTCGATCCCCCAGAAGCACCCGCCGGCGAAGATGGCGGTATCCATCGGCGCCGCGGCGCGCGACGGGGTCGCCGCATGCAGCGGCGCGGCGAGCGCGATGAGCGCGGCAAGTGGCATCGCGCGTAAGAAAGAACCCTTCATGAGATCACCTCTCGAAAGTCTGAGCTCTCGCTCGGGACAGCTTGATAATTGAACCACAGAGGACACAGAGGACGACAGAGGGAGCGCCCCTACGAAGGGCAGGCTGAAGTGCTTTGATGGCCCCGGCCCGGCCTCGTGGCGCTCCCTCTGTGTCCTCTGTGTCCTCTGTGTCCTCTGTGGTTCATTCTCTCAGAACATCCCGGCCGAAAGCCTGGCCAGCCGGTTTGAGCCCTCCGTAAGACCCCCCAAGCACAACAAGTTCCCTCACGGGCGCGTCACGCGGTAGATCGCGAAGCCGTTCCCCGCGCGCGCGTGGTAGTAGAGGCTGCGGCCGTCGGGGGAGAGGGTGGGGGCCTCGACGAAGCCGGTGATCGCGCCCACGCGAGCCGGCGCCTCGAATGGTGCGTCGGGGCGCGGGCGGGTGGCGCGGTAGATCGCGGCGTCGCGTCCGCGCAGGCGCGTGAAGTAAAGCTCCAGCCCGTCCGCCGAGAGCGCGGCGGCGTACTCCAGGGCGTCGGGGGTGTTCACGCGCGTCAGCACCTCTGCGCTCCGCTCCCAGGGCACGAACACCGCGCCGCGCCGCACGGCGATCGCGAGGTCCGCCGACTCCGGCACCGGCCCGCCGCGGAACTCCCCACTCGCGTAGTAGAGCGCCGAGCCGTCCGCGCTCGCCTCGACGTCGAAGACCACCGTGCCGCGCCGCCGCGGGATCCCGGGGACGAGCGCGACCTCGCTCACCGCGCCGTCGGCGAAGCGGCCGCGGTAGAGCGTCGAGAGCGTCGTCGCGTAGCTGCGCGTGGAGACGAAGTAGAGCGTGCCGTCGCGGTCGACCGTCGGCACGCCGTCCAGCGCGCCGGCGGCGTTCGCGCCGCGCAGCGACCCGCGGTACTCGGCCGTCAGCGGGTCGACCAAGCGCGCGTAATGCAGCTCGGTGGCCTCGGCCGGGTCGTTCGCGTTGTTGAACAGCAGCCAGCGGCCCTCGCGCGTGACGAACGGCTCCATCGTCACGCCGCCGTAGCCGCGAATCGTGACCCGCTGCGGCGCGCGGAAGGTCGAGTCCACGCGCTCCGCGGCCCGCGCGTCGCCGCCGCTCCCCGCGCCGCAGCGCGCGGCGCCGAGCAGCGTCCCCATCAGCACTGGCACCAGCGTTGCCACTATGATATGAACAGGCGACTTGTGCATTACGAGCGCTCCGCCCATTAGGCGTTTCTCACGTGCACCGCGCATCCAACAATAGCATCTTCGCCCCGCTCGCGCTGGCGGCCGCCGCGGCTTGTTGTCTGTTCCCCGGCGCCGGTTGTCGTCAGGCGCGGCTCGGCGGGTCCGCGCTCGCGTCGGCGGACACCGTCTACGTCGGGGTCGCCGTCGGGCTCCAGTCGCCCGAGCGCTACGTCAACGTCTTCGAGGGCGTGCAGCTGGCGCTGGACGAGCTGAACGGCCGCCGCCCCGGGGGCGCGCCGGCCCTCGCCCTCCGGCGCGCGCCGGCGGGGGCGGCGTCGCCGGTGGAGGTGGCGGCGGCCTTCCGCGACGACCCGCTGGTGGTGGCCGTCGTCGGCCACACCGAGAGCGCGGCGACGATCAGCGCCGCGCCGGTGTACGAGGACCGCGCGCACGGCGGGCGCGACGCGCTGGCCGCGGTCACCCCCACCGCCAACGCGGCGCCGGTCACGCGGCCGGGCGGGTGGGTCTTTCGCGTGACCCCGGTGGGCGCCGACATGGCGCGCGCGCTCGCGCGCTACGCCGCGGACTCGCTGCGTCTCGGGCCGGTCGCGGCACTCTACCGCAACGACGTCTCGCCGAAGGAGCTGCTGCGCGCCTTCGCCGACGAGTACGCGCGCCGCGGCGGCACGATCACCGAGCGCGACCCGTTCCTGGAGGAGATCCCCGAGTTCGACGCCTACGCCCGCCGACTCGTCAGGCGCGGGACGCGCGGCGTCGTCATCTTCGGGAACTCCCCGGAGGCGCTCGCCGCGATCCGCGCGATCCGCCGCGCCGGGGGCTCGCCCGTCTTTCTCTCGTCGAACGCGCCGACGGACGTCGCGGGCGACCCCGCCGCGGCGCGCGACTTCGCCGGCATGCGGTACGTCGAGCTCTACGCGGCCGACCGCCCGGTGAGCCCGGGCGCGGAGCGCTTCGCCGAGGCGTTCCTCGGCCGCACCGGGCGGACCGCCGACTACTGGGGCGCACTCTCGTACGACGCGGCGATGGTCATCGGCCTCGCCGTGCACGACGTCGGCCCCGACCGGCGCCGCGTGCGCGACCGCATTGCCGCCGTCGGACGAGCGGCGCCGGCGTACGACGGGGTGACCGGCCGCGTCCGCTTCGACGCGCGCGGAGACCCGGTGGAGAAGCCGGTGCTGGTGCGCACCGCGGGCCGGTGATGCAGGGCCCGCCTGACGCGGCCGCGCCCCGCGCGCGGTGGACCATCCGCCGGCGCCTGCTCGTCGGCTTCGGCTCGAGCATCGCGCTGCTCTTCCTCACCGGCGCGGTCGGGAGCGCGGTGCTGCGCGGGGCGCACCGCGAGCTGGAGGCGCGCACGCGCGAGGTCATCGACGTCAAGAACCAGCTCTTCGCCAGCCAGGAGGCCACGCGGCAGTACGTGGTGCTGGCGCAGAACGACCTGCTGCGCGGCGCCGACATCCACGCCGCGGGCATGGACAGCGTGAGCAACGTCGCCGACTCGCTCCGCTTCCTCCTCACGACCGGCAGCTCGATCACCGAGGCCGAGCGCGCCCGGCTGTCGCGCGTCGGCGCGCTGCAGGCGCGGATCGGGACGCGGCTCGCGATCGCGCGCGCCTACCAGGACGTGGGCGACCCGCGCGCCGCGGCGGCGCAGACGGGGCTCTCCACCGCGCTGCTCGACTCGCTGTTCGCCGAGTCGGGCGCGATCATCCGCGCCGAGGACGACCGCACCGCGGTGATGCTCGCCCGCGCCCACACGCTCGTCAGCCGGCAGCAGGCGCTGGTGCAGACGCTGCTCGCGCTCGGCCTGGCCGCGGCGCTCGTCTTCGGCTGGGTCACCTGGCAGGCGGTCGCGCGCCCGCTCGTCCGGCTGGCCGCCGTCGCCCGCCGCGTCGGGGAGGGCGACCTGCGCGCCGAGGCCGACCCCACCGGGCTCGACGAGGAGTACCGGGTGCTCGCGCAGGCGCTGACGGACACCACGCGCCGGCTCTCGGCGCTGGTGCGGGAGATCCAGGCCGAGGCGCGGGACGTCGCCGACGCGGCGTCGGCGCTCACCTCGGCGTCGGGCTCGGTGGCCGAGTCGACCGGACACGTGAGCGAGATCGTGGTGCAGATCGCCGGCGTGGCGCGGCGCCAGCGCGAGTCGGTGGACGCGACGCGGGCGGTGGTGGAGCGCGTCCAGTCGGCGGCCGAGGTGCTCGACGACACCGCGGCGGCCGCGCGCTCGCTGGAGCAGGAGGTGCAGCGGCTGGCCGCCGAGGCGCGCCAGGGGATCGCCGCCGCGCTGGGCACGCTCACCCGCGCGCGCGACGTCATCGGCGCCTCGGCGGCCAACGTGCAGCGGGTGGAGGAGGCGTCGGCGGTGGTGCAGCGCTTCCTGGAGACGATCACCCAGATCGCGAGCCAGACGAACCTGCTGGCGCTCAACGCGGCGATCGAGGCGGCGCGCGCCGGCGACCATGGGCGCGGCTTCGCCGTCGTGGCCGACGAGGTGCGCAAGCTGGCCGACGACAGTGGCCGCACCGCCGACGAGGTGCGGGGCGTGGTGGCGACGATGCGGGCCGAGGTGGGGACGGCGGCGCGGGCGTTCCGCGAGGGCGTGGGCTCGCTCGGCGACGTGGACGCGACGTCGCGCGCCGTCACCGAGGCGTTAGGCTCGATCCAGGGCGCGATCGCCCGGATCGACGCCCTGACCCGCGCCGTGAGCGGGACGGCCGACGAGAGCCGCGCCTCGGTCGAGGCGCTCGGTGCCCAGGTGGCGAGCACCGCCGGCTACGCCGAGCAGCAGGCGGTGGCGAGCGAGGAGGCGAGCGCCGGCGCCGAGCAGACCGCCGCCGCCTCCGAGCAGGTGGCGGCGACGGCGAGCGAGCTGGCCGAGAGCGCCGAGCGGCTGCGCAAGCTGGCGGCGGCGTTCACGGCGTGACGACAGGGCTGACCGCCGTTCGCAGCTCATCGTACCGAAAGCAGCCGACCAGATGGTCGTTCACCATCCCCGTCGCCTGCATGTACGCGTAGCAGATCGTCGAGCCGACGAACTTGAAGCCGCGGGCGAGCAGGTCCTTGCTCAGCGCGTCGGACTCCGGCGTGCGCGTGGGGATCTCGCCCATGGAACGGCGGGCGTTGACCAGCGGCGCGCCGCCGACGAAGCGCCAGAGGTAGCGGTCGAAGGAGCCGAGCTCCTCCTGCACGCGCAGGAACTGCCGGGCGTTGCCGACCGTGCTCTCGAGCTTCTGCCGGTGCCTGACGAGCCCCGCGTCGCCCATCAGCCGCTCGACGTCGGCCGGCCCGAAGCGCACCACCCGCGCCGGGTCGAAGCCGGCGAAGGCGCGGCGGTAGGCGTCGCGCTTCTTGAGGACCGTCGACCAGCTGAGCCCCGCCTGCGCGCCCTCGAGCGTCAGCAGCTCGAACAGCCGGTGGTCGTCGTGCTCCGGCACACCCCACTCGGCGTCGTGGTAGGCGATGTCGAGGTCGGCGCGCGGCCAGGGGCAGCGCTGCACGGGAGTGGTCATGTGCGGGGCTCGAACGTGGCCTCGACCTTGGCCTGGTTCGCGCGCAGGTAGTCGCGCAGGCGCGCGGGCAGCTCGTCCCTCATCACGTCGCGGTACTGGTCGTCGAGCGCGCCGAACGGGTCGCCGCGCTCCTCGATCGCCTCGATCACCGCAATGCGCTTCTGCTCGTCCTCCGGCACGCGGCCCCCCGGAAAGAGCTTCACGGCCTTCTCCAGGTAGGTAGCCGTCTCCTTCGCCTTGATCTTCCGGCACCAGCGCGCGGCATTGGACAGGTCCGGACCGAGCGCGCTGTCGAGGAAGCTCCAGAGGCCCTCGTTGCCGACGTCCATCCAGATCCCGTACAGCACCGTGACCATCTCCGCCGTTTCCGGCTGCGCCTCGGCGTCCGGCCACCCCTGCTGGAGTCGGGACATGACGTCGTGCAACGCGTCCCAGAAGTCGAGCCCCTCCTTCTCCTCGTCCAGCACCGGCGTGAGCGCCCCCGCGACGACCGGCGGCGCCAGGACCCGCGCCTGCGTCCGGGAGAGCGCCTCCACCAGCTCGTCGCGGTGCTCTCGCAAGTATGCCCGCAGCCGCTCGGCCAGCTCGGCGTCCGTACCGCGGTACTTGCGGTCGAGCGCCGCGAACGCGTCGAGCTTGCGCTGCTCCATCTTGAAGACGGCCACCATCCGGTCGAGCGGCTTCGCCGGGACGCGCCCGCGCGGGAGGAGCGCGACCGCGCCGGCCACGTACGCCGCGGCGCGCTTCGCGCCGATCTCGCGGCACCATTCCACGGCCTCGCGGGCGTAGGCACCGGCATCGTGGGTCTGATCTTTCAGGAAGTCCGCGATGCCGTCGCCCTTCGAGGAGATGTCCCAACCGAGCCAGGTGAGGACCTTCGCCATCCGCAGGATCTCGGGAACGTCCGCGTACGGGGCGCCCCAGAAGCCTTCCTGGGTATCGTACAGCGCGTCGAAGAACGACTTGGGCGTACGCATGCGCAGCGCCCGCGCCACGCGCCGCGCCAGCTCCTCATCCGTCGCGGCGGTCAGCGGCTTACGCGGCATGCTGCGCCCCGCCCGCCGCCATCACCCGCTCGATCCGCCGGTCGGGGACCAGCCACATCAGCGCCACCGCCACGTACAGCGCGCCCGAGATCCACTGGTTCAGGAACGCCGCGGGGATCGCGATGAGGTACGCCGCCGGCGACAGGGTCCCCTTGAAGTCCCGCCCGATCGCCTTCGCCAGCAGCGAGTCCCGCCCGTTCGCGACGATGATCGCCCGCTGGAGCACCCAGTACGCGAGCGCCGCCATCAGCAGCACGACACCGTACGCCGCGGTCGGCGCGGGGGCGAAGTGGTTCTCCCCCATCCAGCCGGTGACGAACGGGACCAGCGACAGCCAGAACAGCAGGTGCAGGTTCGCCCACAGCACGGCGCCATCCACGCGCTGGCAGGCGTGCAGCATGTGGTGATGGTTGTTCCAGTAGATGCCCAGATACACGAAGCTCAGCACGTAGCTGGCGAAGACCGGCAGCAGCGGCCGCAGCGACGCCACGGTGTCGCCGTGCGGCACCTTCATCTCCAGCACCATGATGGTGATGATGATCGCCAGCACCCCGTCGCTGAACGCCTCGAGCCGCCCCTTGCCCATTGCCTGAATGCTCTGCGTGAGAGAGTGAGGGCGATAGGGTAGCACGGCGCGGCGGGCGGTGCCACCGGGCATTGGGCTAGCGCCGTTGCCGGGTGGGTCCGCACCCCGGCGATGCCAGGGAGCCGCGGCCCGCCGCGGGCTCCGTGGTGAACAGCCAGGCGGCAACCGCTCCAGTGAGGCACCTCGGGAGGAGCTGGATACCGGAGCAGTGGTGGGCCCTTGATGAATCAAGGGCCCACCACTGCTCCGGTATCCAGCTCCTGCTGCTGCCTCACTGCCTGCCCGTCGACCTCCTCCCCGTCACCAGCGCGAGCACGAGCGCGCCCGCCAGCACGCCGCCGATGACGAGCACGATCGTCCCGACCGGCGTCGGCTCGCCCCCGACCGCGGCGGCGCCGGTGGGGAGCGGGGGCGCGGCGGCGGCCTGCGCCTGCGCGGCGCTGTCGGCGCGCCGCGCGCGGGCCATCTCGGCCGGGGTCGGCGGCTCCAGGAACGCGCGCATCCAGCGGCGGGCGCGGCGGAAGCCCTGCGCCCCGCCCACCGCGTACACCACGGCGAGCGCGAGGAAGCTCCACAGCAGCAGCCGGCCGAGCCGGCGCGGCCAGGGCGAGCGGGACGAGGGCACGGGTCCCTGCAGCCGCAGGGCGCGGGCCAGCGGCGTCCGCGGCGTTAGGTAACGGGCCCTACGGTCCGACGCCGCGCAGCGCCCGCGTGGCCGCCGAGAGCCACGGCTCCCCCCACACCTCCAGCGCCCACCGGTAGCGGATCGTGCTCGGCCCGTAGTGGTGCGAGTGGCGCACCAGCCAGAGCCCCGCCGGCAGCTCGCGGTCGAGCAGGCGCAGCTCGTGGCCGCCGGCGGCCGCGAAGCCGAGCGGGTTGTCGAGCGCGGCGTCGCTCCCGAGCGGCGCGCCCTGCGGCTCCGGGTCCGCGGTCAGCAGCCACACCGCGCGCGCGCCGAGGTTGCCGGAGAGCCGGTGCATCACCTCGGCCATCGCCTCGGCGTCGGCGGCCGACCACTCGCGCGACACCACGCCCCAGTCGTGCTGCTCGGCCGCCTCCAGCGTCGCCGCCAGCTCGGCCGCGAGCGCGGCGGCGCTGGCGCGGTCGGCGAGCGGCTCCGGCGCCGCCCGGGCGCCCAGCAGCTGGCGCAGCGCGCCCGCGAACTCGACGCGCCGCGTCCGGAAGCGCTGCTCGGCGGCCGGCCCCGCGCTCACTCGTACGGCTCGGCGGCCGCCTCGAGGTCGGCCCGCAGTCGCTCGGCCTCCACCGCAACGCCGCGCTCGCCGGGCACGGGAAACACCGCCGCCCCGCGCCGGTCGCCGCGCATGCCGGGGAGCCACACGTCCAGCCACTCGCCGAGCCGGATCGCGGCCGGCTCGGCGCCCGCCCACGCGTCGGTCGCGCAGGCTTCGGCGTAGCGCGGGTGCGGCCAGACCGGGACCAGCTCGCGCTCGCCGTCGTCGTCGCCCGAGAGCACCCAGGCGTCGCCCGCGCGCAGGCTCCACAGCTCCTCCCAGTCCGCGACCCGCTTCAGGAAGTGCGCGTACCGCTCGAGGGCGGGGAGGGCGCTGACGGCATCGATCTCCAGCTCGCTGATCTGATACGGCATGCAGGGAGAGTAAACGCTCGGCACTTCGTTGTCAGTCGTCAGTTGAAGTGGTCAGTCGTCAGAGAAGCGGAAGGGGCGGCGTGTGGCCGCCCCTTCATACAGCTTCCTGCATCTATGATCCCTGCTGGCAACCTGCCCACTTCGGCCTGGCCTATTGCGCGGTAGTCGAGCGCGCCGCGGGATCCGGCCTGCCCTGGGCCCCGCTTGCAGCGACGGCTGGCATGGCCGGCCACTGCTCGGCGAACCGCTCGAGAAATGCGCGCGCGCCGTCGTACTCGTACTTCCGCAGGAACTCCTCGAACACGGGCCTGTTCTTCGCCATCAGTCGGGCGTAGTACGAGAACGGGTACGTCACGTCCTTGAACGCCAGAAGGTCCGTCTTCAGGTAGTGCTCGATCGACTGCATCGCGCTAAAGAAGGCATCGAACGCGTCGCGCACGAACGCCTCCTTCGCGTCGAACTTCAGGTCCACGACGCGCAGCGCCCGATGCATCTCGGCCGTCGTGATCGGCGTGCTCACCCCTCGGATCGAGAACGACCGCCCGTCCCAGTCGAGCATCTGCATCGCGGACTCCGCGCGCGGATCGCCGAGCAGCTCCTTGAGCACCTCGCGGGCGAGCCCGGCCTTGCGCCAGCGCTGCTCCTCGCCGCGGCGCGTCTCCTCGTCCCGCCGCGCTTGCAGCTCCCGATCGCGGGCCTGCTGCTCGTCCTGCGCCCGCTGCGCTCGCTGGTGCTCGCTCGCCTGGCGCTCGTCACGCGCCTTGCTCACCTGAATCGCGAGACCGGCGAGCGCCGCCGCGACGGTCAGGAGCCCGGCGGCCTTCGTGATCGAATCGATGAGGTCCTTCGCGTACGGGTCCATCCCGGGCGGCGCCCCGCCCGCACCGGCTGAGGCGCGGCAGGCACCGAGCAGCACGACGACGAGGACGAGCCGGCGGACCGGGGCCATGGGTCCACAGTGCGGGAGGCGGTCGCGGCCCGCAAGAGTCCCCTACTCCGCTTTGAGCGCGGTCAGCGGGTCCACCCGCGTCGCGCGCCGGGCCGGCACCAGCGCCGCGGCCAGCGCCATCGCGGCCAGCAGCGCCGCCACGCCGCCGTAGATCAGCGGCTCGCCGCCGGCGCCGTAGAGGAGGCTCGCCGCCAGACGCGACAGCGCCGCCGCGCCGATCACGCCGAGGGTA
>DATFPD010000390.1:0-28313 GCA_035265005.1 Gemmatimonadaceae bacterium
GCAACGGATGTATCGGTCGCGGACATAGTACGCGCGGGCCGGCGGCGTGTCCAGAGGCCCGTTGCGGCCGCGGCCCCCGCGCGCCCATCGTCCACCAGCCGTCCAACCATCACGACCGAGCGAGACGAGCACATGGAGCGCGAACCGATGGGCGACCCCCGCACGGACCCCCGCACGGACCCTCACACGACGCCCAGGGGGCGCGGCGCCGGCGGCACGGCGGGCGGGCTGGGCGAGTTCTTTCTCGGCGCGGCGATGACGGCGGCCGGCGCCTACCTGCTCACCAACCAGGTGAGCGTGAGCAGCGGCTTCTGGGGCTTCTTCGGCCCCAACACCTTCGGCCTCACCCTGCTGCCGCTGCTGATCGGGATCGCCCTCCTCTTCTACAACGGGCGCTCGCTGTTCGGCTGGCTGCTCACCGTCTGCGGTGCGGCGATCATCCTCGTCGGCATCCTGATGCACCTCCAGATCTACTTCCGCCCGACCAGCCTGTTCAACACCCTGGTGATGCTGGTGCTGCTCTTCGGCGGGCTGGGAGTCGTGGCGAGGTCGTTGAAGGAACATTGATGGAGGAGACTACCCTGCCGCCCAGCAGTCCCTGCCTCTGAAACCCCGCGCCCCTGTGTCACCGTACGCCCCCCCGGGTACCCGATCCGACGAACCGGAGGTGCGCGCATGTGGCGGTTGATCACGACGTTCATCAAGTGGCTGCTGCTCAAGGTGCTGGGCAAGCGGATCGCGGCGCTGCTCGCCCTGCTGCCGCTGGCGTTCCTGCTCAAGTTCGTCGGCCTGCCGCTGCTGATCATCCTGCTGGTCGTGGGGCTGCCGGTCTTCTTCATCCTCGCGCTCTTCGGCCTGCCGCTGATCCTGATCTTCGTCGTGGGCGGCGGCATCGTCATGGCGATCTTCGCGGCGCTCTCGTTCGGGCTGCTGATCCTGAAGCTCCTGCTCCCGTTCCTGATCATCGCCTGGCTGCTTCGCTGGCTCTGGTCGTTCATGCGGGGCAAGCGCGACGACGACAAGCCGGACAGCGGCGGCGACGCCGGCCGTACCGCCCCGAGGCCTCCGCCGCCCCCGCCGGCCACCAGCGCGAGCGAGTCGACGTCGAGCGCGTCATTCGACGCAGGGATCTGAGGGGAGGCGCTAAAGGAAAGGGGAAGGGGGACGTGGGATGGGGGATGAACCCTTCCCCGTCCCCCTTCCCTTTCGCTTCGGCCGCACCCGCTCGATGAGCCTGAGCGCGTCGTGCGGGGCGTGGACCTTGGCGTCGTTGTCGAAGTAGACGTAGACGTCGAGCCTGCGGCGCGTCCAGCGTCGAATGCGGACCGCCCACTCGTCGAGCTCGTCGTCGGCGTAGCCGCTGGTGTAGAGCACCTGCGAGCCGTGCAGCCGCACGTACGCGAAGTCGGCCGTGACTTCCTCGGCGTAGGGGAACTTCCCCGCCGTGTCGGCGACGACCCAGCCGAAGCCGTGCGCGCGAAGCAGGTCGTAGAACTCGGAGTGGAAGTACGTCTCGTGCCGCACCTCGAAGCAGTGCCGGTACGGCACCCGCTCTTCGGCGTCGACCAGCGCGCCGCGCCGCAGCCGGCCGTCGTGCATCCGCGCGACCGACTCTCCCTCGGTCGAGTCGCGCGGCAGCAGCCGCATGAAGCGGTCGAGGCGCTCGGCGTCGAAGCGGTACGTGCCGGGGAGCTGCCAGAGGAACGGCCCCGTCATCGCGCCGAGCGCCAGCACGCCGCTCGCGAAGAAGTTGCCCAGGGCGCTCTCGGAACGCGCGAGCTTGAGGTTGTGGGTGATGAAGCGGCTCCCCTTCACCGCGTAGACGAACCCGGGCCGCGCGACGTCGGCCGCCTCGTCCACCCACCGGCGGAAGACCGGGGGCGATTTCAGGCTGTAGAAGGTGCCGTTGAGCTCGATCGAGTCGAAGACCGAGGCCGCGTACTCGAGCCACCTGCGCGCCGGCAGGTCGTCCGGGTAGAACCGGCCGCGCCACGGCTTGTAGTCGTAGCCGCTGATGCCGATGAGTGCGCGACCGGTAGGCATTCCGGTGCGCACTCGCACGCCGCGTTCCGCTATTTTCCACAGATGCCGCCCTTCGTCAGACCGAACTCCGTGGTCCGCCGCATCTGGGGAGAGGCCGACTCGATCCTGCTCGTCTTCGCGGGGTCGGCGGCGGAGTTCGCGCTCAACCGCGCGGTGGACTGGCTCTTCTACACGGGCGCGCTTCCGGCGGACCCGATCGGGCGCGTGTTCAGCACGGCGGCGTTCGCGCAGGAGATCGTGTTCGTGGACGACGCGACCGCGCAGCGCACGCTCGGCCGCATCCGCGCGATCCACGAGGCGGTCGAGGCGCGGCGGGGCGACCGGATCCCCGACTGGGCGCACCGCGACGTGCTGTACATGCTGATCGGCTACTCGGAGCGGGCGCACGAGACGCTGCACCGGCCGCTCACCGCCGCCGAGCGCGAGGAGCTGTACGACGTCTTCCGCCGGGTCGGCGAGGGGCTCGGCATCCCGGAGCTGCCGCCGGACTACGACGCCTGGCGCGCCGACCGCTTGCGGCACATGGAGCGGGACCTGGCGTACGGCGCGCTCACCGCCGAGCTGTACTCCCGCTACCGGGCCGAGCTGGGATGGTGGCGTTATGCGCTGCTGCTCCGCGTGCAGGCGCTGCTGTCGCCGCCGCTGGTGCGGGCGCTGCTGCGCATGCCGAAGCCGACGTGGGCGCGCGGGGCGGTGCTGCTCTACCGTCTGGCGGTGCGACTCGGGCTGCGCGCGCTCGCGCACCGGGTGCTGCTCCCGCCGCGCCACCGCGCGGCGGTCCGGGAGCTGGATTTCGGTGCCGCCGGGCGACGGCGCGAATCCGACGCCGTCGCCCGGCTCGCCGGCTAGGACCCGATCAGGACCGGCCGAGCTCCGCGGCCGGACCGGGCTCGCCCGACCCCACGCTCCCGTCCTCGCCGCCCGCCTGCGAGCGGCCGTCCGTCGCGCGTCCACCGCCCGCGCTCTGGCCGCGGCTCGAGTCGTCGTCGTCCCCGTCGCCGATCGGAATCGCGCGCTGCGTCTCGGCGATGCGCTCGGTCTGCGCCTGCATTGCCTCGGCGTCGGCGGCGAGCGACTGCACGGTGTCCGCAGTGTCGCGCACGCGCTCGCGCGTCTCCTGGATGGCGCTGCGGGACTCGCGGAGCGCGCGCGCGTTCTCGGCCAGCCGCTCGGCGGCGCGGCCCTCGGCCTCGGCGAGCTGCTCCTGCCGCTCGGCGGTGCGCGCGTCGTCCATGGCCTCCGGCGAGCGGCGCACGGCGACGGCCTCGCGCCGCGCCTCGGCGTTGGCGCGGGCGTCCTCGGCGATCTGCCGCACCTGCTCGGCGCTCTGCCGCAGATCCTGCCCGCTCAGGGATGGCGACTTCTCGTCCATGACGAATGCTCCGTCGATTGCGATCTCTCGGTGGCGCCGCCCGTGCTCCCGGCGGGCCGGGCCAATGTTGCAAGGGGCTCGCCATCGAGATCGCGCGGCGGCCGCGCGGTCAGGGGGTGCGGGGCTCCTCCGCCTCCGTGCCCCTTCCGACGCGGCGGCGCAGTCGGCCGGCAGCGAGAATGAGGACGAGCGCGGTCAGCGGCGAGATCCGCGTCCAGCCCGGACGCGGCGACTGGAGCATCCCGTAGATGGCGGTCGCCAGCAGGAGGATGGCGACGACGAAGAGAGCGTTCGAGATCTGGAGCCGGGTGCGGTCGGTCATGGCGCGGACGGAGTGGGGGAAGAAGGTGGCGGCATGGGAGCAGGCGGCAGGTCGCCGCGGCGCCAGAGGAGGAACGCCAGCAGCGCCGCACCAACCGTCACCCCCATGTCGGCGACGTTGAAGATCCAGAAGCGGTGCGTGCCGATGCCGACGTCGATGAAGTCCACCACGCCGTTCGGCGACCGCAGCCGGTCGAGGAGGTTGCCGACGGCGCCGCCGCAGATGAGCGCCAGCGCGCCGCCCACCCAGGTGTCGTCGGGCGGCGCCGTGCGCAGGACGCGCAGCAGCACGACGAGCATCACCACGGCGATCACGCTGAAGCCGACGCGCGAGAAGCGCCCGAGCGACGAGCTCATGGCCGCGCCGGTGTTGTACGAGAGCGTGAACCGCAGCACGTCGTCCACCACCTGCTGCGGGTAGCCGCGCGGCAGGTGCTCCTCGGCCAGCCGCTTGGTGGCGCAGTCGGTCAGGAGCAGCGCCAGCGCCAGCGGGATGAAGACTCGGGTCTTACGGGCGAGCATCGGGGCCTCCACTTGGTGTCGCGGATCGCGCGGCGCTCACCCCGGCGCGTGCCCCGTCTCGTCAGGCACGCGGGGGCGCGCGTCGCGGCGGGTGGTGATCGCCCACGAGGCGCGCGGGTCGTCCATCTCCAGCTTGCGGATGCCGCCGGCGAATCGCCCCTGGAGGCGCTGGTACTCGGCCTGCTTGTCGGGGTCCGGGTGCACCCAGTCGTGCAGGTAGTAGACTTCGCGCACGCCGGCCTGAAGCATCTCCTTCGTGCAGCCGAAGCAGGGGCGCATCGTGGAGTACATGGTGCTCCCCTGCACCGCGATGCCGAAGCGCGCCGCGGCCAGTATCGCGTTCTGCTCGGCGTGCACGCAGATGCAGAGGTCGTAGCCCGTGCCGGACGGGTAGAGCTCCCGGTTGGCGCAGCGGTGGCAGCCGCCCTCGGAACAGTTTGGCATGTTCTCGGGCGTGCCGTTGTAGCCGGTGGAGACGATCCGCCGGTCGACCACGACGATCGCGCCGACGCGGTTGCCCGTGCAGTCCGCCCGCTCGCGCACGGCGAGGGCGATCGCCATGAAGTAGTGGTTCGGGTCGGGGCGGCCCGCGTGCTGCTCCGGCGGCGCGTGCGCGGCGTCGGTCGTCCGCTCCGTTCCGTTGCTCCCCACGCTCGACGTCATCTCCCCCTCACTGTACTCTCTGGCCAATGCGCTCCCATCGAATCTCGCCGCTCTCGGGGTCGCGCGAGAAGTAGATCCACGCCGGCGTCGCCACGACGTGGCTGCGCGGCACGAAGCCCCGGAAGCGGCTGTCGAGGCTGTGGTTGCGGTCGTCGCCGAGGACGAAGACGCTGTCCTGCGGCACGACCAGCGGACCCCAGTTGCCGTAGCTCGGCGACGCGCGGCCGCCCGGGAGCGTTCGCGACCGCTGCCATTCGAACTCGGCAACGCCGGCGGGGTCCGGAGCGCCGCTGTCCGAATGCGCCCACGGCTCATCCGCCGGCTTCCCGTTTCGGTAGAGTCGAAAATCGCGCATCTCGAGGGTGTCGCCGGGGACGCCCGCGGCCCGGTGCGTGTAGTGCGTCCCCTTCTCGTCGAAGTAGTACACGACGACGGTGCCGCGCCGCAGCGGCTCCGGCACGCGGTGACTCACGAGAACGTAGTCGCCGGCGAGCAGCGTCGGGTTCATGGACCCGGTTGGAATCTTGAACGCCTCGGCCACGTTGCGCTTGACGAAGCCGATGAACCAGTCGGGACCGATGACGGTCGCCACGAGCCACACCGCGGCGAGCGCGTACCAGCGCTGGTACATGCGCTTGCGCCCCGGCGCGGCGCGCCGCGCCATACGGGCGGCGTCCACCGGCGCGGCCGACGCCCCGATGACGAACAGGAGCACGAACAGCGCGATCCGGAGCATTGCGCCCGGCGCGCCGAGCGCGAGCAGGATCGCGGCGACGGCGAAGACGTGCAGGGCGACGAGCAGCACCAGCCCGCGCAGCGGCCGCCCGGCGTACAGATGACCGAGCCCGGGCAGGAGGATGCTGAGCACGACCGCGACCCACGCCCGCGGGTGCCACGGCGCGGGCACGGGGAGGTCGGAGGACATCGTCGCCGGCGCCTCGCTCATCGGTCTCCGGGGTCTCCGTCCGCGTCGGCCGTAGTGTAGGCGAGCAGCCAGTAGTACTCGAGCTGCACGCACCTGACATCCGCCGCGACTGGCGCCACGGCGCGTCGGATCTCGGTCTCGTCGGGGAAGTTCTTGAGCACCCGGTACTCGCCCCCGTCGTCGAGCCGGCGGAGCTGAAAGGTGTCGCCGCGTTCGCTCGTGTGCGCGACCGGCGTGCTGCTGCCGGGCACGAATCGGTTGTCGAAGAGCACGACCCGAGCGCCGGCGCCCAGGCGCGCGCGCAATCCGCCAAGAAAGCGCGGCAGCTCGGCGCGCGGCACGTGCGACCACCAGAACGCGGCGAGCGCGGCGTCGAACTCGCCGGGCACGGCCGCCAGGTCGAACGCGTCGGCGACGGCGAACGTCACTCGCCCGGGAGCATACGCTCTCGCTCGCGCCATCGCGAGCGGCTCCTCGGCGGCGTCGGTGGCGAGCACCGATCTCGCGACAGGGGCGACGACGCGGGTCCAGTAGCCGGTCCCGGCGGCCAGCTCGAGCACCGAGCGCCCGGCCAGCTCACCGCGCACGAGATCCCGCAGCACCGCCAGGTCGCTCTGGCGCTCGGGCTTCGCGTAGACGCGCTCGTACTCTCCCGCCCGGCGGGCGTAGTACTCGAGCAGATCGTGCAGCGTGCACCTCGTGTTCGCGTGGGTGACGCACAAATTCCGCCGCGAGGCGCCCGCCCGCTAGCACCCGATCCGAACGCTTTGGGCCCTGCCCTCCTCTCGATGGTCGGAGCGGGGAATCGAGCCACGGAGGCGTGCACGTGCACCGACCAGGCAGGAAGCCGGCGCGGCTGTTCTCGACCCGCGCCTGGCCTCACGCACCCCGAGATCGCCGAGGCGCTCGAGCTCTCGGTCGGCACGGTGGCGTCCTGGGGCAGTGGTGGGCCCCTTGATTCATCAAGGGCCTAGGGCTGCCCGGCCGGGATGCTCGGGCCCTTGATGAATCAAGGGCCCACCAGTGAGTGCCCCGGGATGCCCCACTGCCGAGTGCCGAGTGCCGAGTGCCGATGGCCGAGCCCCGATGCCATCTGGGTCATCGCGCGACGGTGGCCGCGAGCGGCGGGATCGCGACGCCGTACTTCGCGTCGATCGTCGCGATCAGCTCGTTCGCCAGCAGCCGGTGCGCGGCGCCGGCTGGGTGTACGCCGTCGGCGGAGACGTAGAGGCCGAAGGGGCGCGTCGTGCTGTCGAAGTCCGGCGTCGGCGGGACGCGGCCGTCGGCGCGGAGGGCCTGCAGCAGTGGGTTCGGGTCGAGGTAGGCGAAGCCGAGGCTGTCGGCCTTGGCGCGGATGTAGGCGTTGTACGCGGCCACCGTGCGGCGCACCGCCGCCATCTCGTCGGCGTCGAGGACGAACTCGTCGCCCACGCCGCCCGTCTGGCCGGCGGCCTTCTCGCAGCCGATCGTCGACTCGCGCGTGTGGGAGAAGTCGAGGCGCAGCGCGACCGCCACGCCGAGCGAGATGAGCGACGCCGAGCCCGCGCAGTCAGCGCGCACCGTGACCGCGCGCCCGGCGTATCGCTCGATCCCCGCGCGCACCGCCGGGTCGGCGAGCGCCGACGCGGGGATGAGGAGCGGCGCGAGCGACGCGTCCACGACGCCGATCAGCACCCCGCCGCGCACGTTCGGGCCGAGCAGCGCGCTCGTGATGCGCGCGTAGTTCTCGGCGAACTGCGCCGGCGGCGTCCCGGCGGCGTCCGGTGCGCGCAGCATCCCCTCGGTCACCTCGCCCAGGATGTCGTTGTTGCCGATCCAGAGCGTGACGAAGCTCGGGTCCGCCTCCTTCGCCCGCGCCACCTGCGTGACCCCGGTCCCCAGGATGTAGCGGGCGAGCCGGTTCGTGGTGGACATGCCGGGGTCGGTCAGGTCGAACGAGTTGGCGCCCGGCACGGCGACGTTGTTGAGCGGGCCGGCGGCGGGCTGGCTCGGCGCGGAGCAGGTGAGAAGGATGATCGGGTTGGAGAGCACGTCGAGCAGGTTCGCCAGCGGCGGCGTACACCCCGCCTTGCCGACGGACGGATACCGGTACGGCGTCCGCATCTGCTCCGCGAGCAGCCGCGCGTAGCTCTCGCGCTGCGTCGAGTCGTTGATGCCCCCCGCCTGGAACCCGGCGGTGATGCTGTTCCCCAGCGCCACGTAGCTGCGGAAGAGCACCGGATCGACGGGCGCGGACGGACCGGAGGGATTGGAGTCCCCGCAGGCCGCGGCGGCAAGCAGGAAGAGGAGAGCGAGCGCAGATGAGGCGCGCATGGCGTCACCGACTCGCAGGGTTCACGCCGCCGCCGCCCGGTGGCCGGTCCAGTCTCCAGAGCGCCACCGGGGCGCTCGCTTCGCCCGAGCGTGCCACCAGCGTCAGCGCGAGCCGCGGCGCGAACGCGGCGAGCCGGCGCTCGTCGAGCAGCAGGTAGTCGGGTCGCACGCGCAGCACGTCGTCGGGCGTGGCGTCGCCGAACGGCGTGACGACCTGGTGCCGGTGGTCGCGCCCCATGGCGAAGTAGCTGCGCTGCGCGCCAGCGGCGTTGTAGATCCGCGCCGGCGGGAGCGTGTCGACGACCGCCGGCACGTCCTGGCGGCTCCGGCCGGTGAGCGTCGTGTACACCGCGTGCGCGGCGAGCGAGTAGCCGGTCACGAGCGTCGCGGCGGCGACGCAGGCGAGCGTGACCGCCCGCAGCGCGCGCGAGCCCAGGCAGGCCCACAGCTCGCCCGCGAAGACGTAGCTGAGCACGATCGGGAAGAGGCCGTAGCGCGGCGTGGCGTTCCCGGTCCCGAGCCAGAGCAGGTACGAGCACGCGGCCACCAGCCAGACGGCGTACCGCGCCCGGCGCTCCCGCCGCCTGACGAGGGGCGTCAGCAGCAGCCCCGGGACGGCGAGGGCGGCGAACGCGATCCCGAGCCCGTCCTCGTACTCGGACAGGAAGCCGAACTCGCGCCACGGGTAGAGCGGCCAGCGCCAGCTCGGCGCGGCGAGATCCGGGCGCGCGTAGACGAAGTAGCGCATGTCCAGCCCGCGCAGCCCGATCACCGAGACCGGGAAGAACGGGTTGCCGTGCTCGCCCAGGTTGCGCGCGTACCAGTAGCCGCCGCAGAGGGCGGCCGGGACGGCGAACGCCAGCACCGACCGCCAGGCGCGCGGGCGGCGCCGCGGTGCCGGCCGGCCTAACGGGACGGCCGCCTCGCCGGGGCCGGGGCGGCGGAGGCCGGCGCGCACCCCGAGGGCCAGCGCGGCGGCGGCGATCGCGGCCGCCGGCGGGAGCGCCGACAGCTTGCTCCCCGCCGCCAGCCCGACGGCGGCGCCCGCGCAGGCCAGCGTGCCGGCGCGCGCACAGTCCGCGCGCGCCCACCGCAGGACGAAGAGCAGGGCCAAGAGGAGCGGGCAGACGGCGGTCACGTCGCTGTAGGCCGTCGTGCCGAGGTAGACGAGTAGCGGGCAGGTGGCGGCGCAGGCGGCCGCGGCGAGCGCGGCATCCCTCGGCTGCCCCACCTCGCGCCCGAGCTTGTAGACCGCGTAGACCGAGAGCGCGCCGGCGGCGAGCGAGACGGCGAACGCGTACCTGTCGGTCCCGAGGGCGAGCGCCCAGCGCAGGAGCAGCTCGTGGTTCCCGGGAAAGAACATCGTGAGCTGCCGCTCGTCGCCGGTGACGAGCCGCGAGTGCCGCAGCCAGCCGGCCGCGATCGGGAGGTGGTACGCGACGGAGTCGTAGCCGCGGAGGTCGCTGGCGGCGTTCCACCAGAGGGCGGGGAGGACGAGCGCGGCCGCGGCCAGCGTCCCCCATCCCCACGCGCCCCCGCCTGACGACGCACCACCGGGTGCGGCGCCGTCGGAACCCGGCGGCGCCGCGGCCAGGGTGCCGCCCCGCGCGCGCCGGCGGGCGCTCACCGCGGCCGCCGCGGCGGCGAGCGCGACGGCGCCGACCACCGCGGTAATCAGCGCCGGCGAGGTGAGGTGACCGCGGCCGTCCGGCCACCACGCGGCGGCGAGCAGCAGCACCGGTGCCACCGCCGCCGCGAACGTGTAGACGGCGAGCTCGGGGCCGACGTCCCGCTCCTCGCGCCGCGCCATCCACGCCAGCAGCGCGGCGAGCAGGCAGGCACCGGCGAACGCGAGCACCGTCCACGCTCCGCCCGCGTCCACGCGCGCCGCCGCGCTCGCGTCCGGGAGCACCGGCGCGCCGCGCGCGCGGTACTCGCCGAACAGCCACCGCCGGTACGGCAGCGCGGCCCGCTCGTGCCGCAGGCTCTCGGCGCTCAGCAGATACGCGACCGCCGAGAGCGCCGAGAGCAGCGCGACGCCCGCCGCGGCGGCGGCGGCCGGGACGCGGTCGATGCGCTCGCCGGCGCGCGTCCACCATCGCCGCGGCGGCGCGGGGAGCTCGCCCACGGTCTCCCGCCAGGCGCGCTCGTCGGCTTCGGTCCAGGTGGGCACGGGTCGGGGTCGAAGTACGGTGCATCGGGCGAAGACCGCAGTTGCCAGTTGGCAGTTGAAGTTGACAGTGGTCAGTAGCACCGGGAATCCGGGATGGCCTGTCGCTACTCCCAACTGGCCACTTCAACCGGCAACTGGCAACTGCGGTAACTGCCGTAACTGCCGACCGCCTCAAAAATCCACGAAAATGCCTGACGACACCCCGTGCCGGTGGTACGCCGTCAGCTTGTGCTCGTACTCGTAGCGCACCGTGAGCCCGGCCGCCGGGCGCAGCCACTTCTGAAGGAAGGCCGATCCGCCGACGCTGCGGAAGCGGACGTCGAACGGGGTCGCCGCCAGCACCTGGTAGGCCTCGGTGCCGCCGCCCACGCTGGCGCCGAGCCAGTAGTCGCCCTGGGCGCCGTACTGCGCGCCGACGAGTCCGGACATCGAGCCGGCGCCGCTCACCCGGTCGCGGTTGAAGCGCAGGACGTCGGTGACGATGACGCGCCCGCGGTAGTAGAGCGAGCCCACCGACCAGATCCGCCCGCCGCCGTCCCCGTCGAAGTCGATCTCGGTGATGCCGGCGGTGGCCACGAGCCCGGGCACCCCCGGGACATTCGCCAGCGCCGAGGCGTCGAGCCTGAGGCGCGGGTAGAGGATCGCGCTCCCGGCCGGCGCGCCGCTGGCCCCCACGATCGCGTACACCCAGCGGTTGAAGACGACGTACGAGCCGACGCCGTAGCTCTGCTGCGTCCCCTCGCGCCGCGTCTGCGTGGACGCGAACAGCATCGGCGTGAGGCGCGGGGTGGCGTACTGGAGCCTGACGTCGACCCCCCGCCAGGCCCCGTACGGCCCGTCCAGCCGGTTGTAGAACCCCGAGAGCTCGGCGTGGAACGGCCGGCGAGGCGGGGCGGTCTGGGCGCCCAGCGTGGTGGTCGCGCCCGTCAGAAGCAGGGTGGCGACGCGAATCGTGGCGCGGGTAACGAGCATTGGGGCGATTGCGAGGTGCGAGATGCGAGTTGCGAGAAGTCGTCAGGGGTCAGTTGCACTGATCTCTGACGACTTCTCGCAACTCGCATCTCGCACCTCGCAATGCTACTTACATTTTCCGCAGCTCGATCCGCCGGTTCTTCGCGCGCTCCTCCGGCGTGCTGTTGCCGGCGCGCGGGTTGGCGGGGCCGTAGCCCTTGGCCGTCACGCGCGCGGCCGGGACGCCCTGCTGCACCAGGTAGTCGCGCACTGCCTGCGCGCGCGCCTGCGAGAGCTGCATCTGCGACTCGCGGCGGCCCGAGGCGTCGGTGTAGCCGCCCACCTCGACGCGCACCGACGGGTTCTGGAGCAGCCACTCGGCGATCCGGTCGAGCTCCGCGTACGAGGACTGCTCGAGCGACGCCGCGGCGAGGGTGAACGACACGTTCTCCAGCACGGTCGCGCTGCCGGCGCCGAAGGGCGACGGGGCAGCGTTCGCGGCCGGAGCCGGGCTTACGGCGGCCGGGGCGGGCGCGGTGGCGGCGGTCGTCCGCGCCGGTGCGCTCTGCGTCATCGCCGCGCTGTCGGTGCGCGCGGGGGTCGTGGTCGGGGCGCGCGTCGGCATGCTCGCGCTGTCCACGCGCGCGGGGGCCGTCGGCGTCGTCATGGCCGGCGCCGTCATGGCCGGCGTCGTCGGCATCGTCAACGCCGGAGCCGCGGGGACCGCCGCCATCGAGTCGCGGCGGGCCTGCTCGATGCGGGCGAGCGAGTCGCGAATGGTGGCCTGGCGCATCTCGAGCATGCGGCGCAGCTCCAGACGCTCCGCCGAGTCGCGGGAGATGACCGAGCGCGTCACCGAGTCGCGGAGCTGCGCGGCCCGGGTGGCCGAGTCGGCCGTCGCCGAAGTCGTGGCGGTCATCGGGTCCGCCATCGCGGTCGAATCGCGGCGCGGCGCGACGACCACTGGCAGCGTGGTCTGCGTGCGCGGCGCCTGCGGGGCGAGCGACGGGTCCACGAGCCCGGTGCTGGCCATCGTCGGGCAGCCGCTCTCGCCGACCTGGACGCCACGCTGCGTCCCCGGGCAGCGGTCGCGCACGTCGTTCACGCCGTCGCCGTCGCTGTCGCTCCGGTCGGCGAGGACCGGCTCCGGCTTCGGGGCCGGGGTGGTCGTCGTCTCGCCGCCGAAGCGCATGCTCAGCCCCGCCCGCGCGCCGAGGACGGCGTACTTGGGCTCGGGGTGGAAGTCGCCCGTGCCGTCGATCCGCAGCGCGAGCCCGCGCATGCCGAGGCCGACGCGGGCGCCGGCGACCGTCGAGACGCCCCAGTAGTGGGTGTCCATGGCGCTGCCGAACTGCGTGCGCACGCCGCCCACCCCGGCGAACACCGACGATTCGCCCATCGAATAGTTGAGTACGCCGCGGAGCCGCAGCGGGATGTGCGACACGTGATTCCCGCCGGCCACGCCGATCGAGGCGTAGGATGCGTCCGCCTCGACCGACAGCCACCGCATGACGTACAGCCCGAGCCCGCCGCCGCCGCCGGCGTGGCTGCCCAGGTTGGTCTTGTCGTCGTACTTCGCGTACTGCCCGAACCCGAACAGCTCCACCGCCCCAGCTTGCGGGGCCTGCGCGCGGGCCGGGGTCGCGGCCGGCGCGGCGGCGGCGAGCACCAGCGCCGCGGCGCCAAGCGTTCCACGTCGAATAGCCATCTCCATCTCCAGTTAGCCTCGTGACCCACGTAGAATGGCAAGGTGGGGGCCATTGTGCGGAGCGTCACAACCAGGGGCTTGGCACGGCGCGACTTACGGGGCCAGGGTGCGAGGGCCGTGAATCCGGGGGCCAGGCAGTAGCTTACCGGAGATCTCCCCGACCCCTCCGATCCGGCCCGTGCCCGTGCCCAAGCGCCTCATCAGCCTGCTCGTCGCGGCCCTCGCCGCCTGCCACTCCTCGCCGCGTGCCGGCGACGCGCCCGACGTCGCGCCGCCGGACAGCGGGGAGGTGCGCGCGATGGTCGCCGTGCTGGCCGCGGACTCCATGGAGGGGCGGCGCACCGGCACGCCGGGGGCCGCGCGGGCGGCGCGCTACATCGCGGACCTGATGCGGCAGGCCGGACTCGAGCCCGGGGGCGACGGCGGGGGCTACCTCCAGCGCATGCAGCTCGCGGCGGTCGTCGGGCGGCGCGGGCAGCCCGAGATGGAGGTACGCGACGGCACGACGGACTCCATCCCGCCCGAGCGGCGCGCGGCGGACCAGAACGTCATCGGCATCGTCCGCGGGCGCGACCCCGCGCTGCGCGACCGGGCCATCGTGGTCGGCGCGCACTACGACCACATCGGCCTCGGCCGCCCTGTAGATGGGGACTCGGTGTACAACGGCGCCGACGACGACGCGTCGGGCGTGGTGACGGTGCTGGAGGTCGCGCGCGCCCTGGCCCGCGGGCCGGCGCCGCGCCGGACGGTGGTGTTCGTCGCCTTCACCGGCGAGGAGATGGGCGGCGCCGGCCGCGAGTGGTACGTCCAGCACCCCGCCGTCCCGCTCGACCGCACCGACCTGGTGCTGGTGGTCGAGATGGTCGGCCGCCCCGACTCGGCGGCCGGCGGCACCGGCCGGGCGTGGCTGACCGGCTTCGAGCGCTCGACGTTAGGCGAGACGCTGGTCGCGCGCGGACTGGCGGTGCGTCCCGACCCGCACCCCGACATGCGCTTCTTCGAGCGCAGCGACAACATCGCCTTCGCCCGCCTCGGGATCGTCTCCCACGCACTCTCCTCGTATGGGCTGCACGAGGACTACCACCAGCCGAGCGACGAGGTGGGGCGGATCGACGCCGCGCACATGGCGCAGGTCGTCGGCACCGCCATCCGCGCCGTCCGCCTCGCCGCCGACGCCGACTCGCCGCCGGCCTGGAAGCCGGGAGGCAGACCGGAGAGCCAGTGAGAGAGACGAACCGCGGGATGCGGGATGCGGGATGCGGGACGCGGGATACGAAAACCGCCTCGGGATACTTCCGCGTCCCGAGGCGGTTTCGTATCTCCTATCCCGCATCCCGCATCCCGCATCCCGCATCCCGCATCCCGCGTCCCGCATCCCGCGGTTCGTCCTTCGTCCTTCGTATTTGCCCTATGGTCACGCGGCGGCACTTTCTCGGCGCGACGGCGGCGGCGGCAGTCGCGGGGCCGGCGGCGCTGGCGTCCATGCTCGGCGCGGCGCGCGCGACCCGGCCGAACATCCTCTTCATCCTCGCCGACGACCTCGGCTACGGCGACCTGAGCTCGTTCGGGCGCCCCGACTACCGCACGCCGCACATCGACCGGCTGGCGCGCGAGGGGACGCGCCTGACGAGCGTCTACACCGCGCACTGCGTCTGCACGCCGACGCGGGTCGCGCTCATGACCGGCCGCTACCCGGCGCGGCTGCCGGTGGGGCTCGAGGAGCCGATCGACTACGGCGTCCCGGACGTCGTCGGGCTGCCGCCCGACCATCCGACGCCCGCCTCGCTGCTCAAGCGCGCCGGCTACGACACCGCGCTCGTCGGCAAGTGGCACTTCGGCTACCGCCCGGAGTACGGCCCACTGCGCCACGGCTTCGACGAGTTCTTCGGCTTCCTGAGCGGCGGCGTGGACTACTTCAGCCACCAGGACCGGGACGGGAAGCTGGACCTGTACGAGAACCTCGACCCCGTCGAGAAGGTCGGCTACCTGACCGAGCTCCTGACCGAGCGCGCGGTGCAGTACGTCGGCCGCCGGCACGAGCGCCCGTACTACCTGGCGCTGCACTTCAACGCCCCGCACTGGCCGTGGGAGGGGCCGCACGACCGGCACCGCACGGACTCGCTGCGCGAGGCGAAGCAGTTCGCCAACGCCGGCGGCTCGCTGCGGGTGTACGCCGAGATGATGCGCAGCCTCGACGACGGCGTCGGCCGCGTGCTGGCGGCGCTGAAGAAGTCCGGGCGCGAGCGCGACACGCTGGTCGTCTTCACGAGCGACAACGGCGGCGAGCGCTACTCGTTCAACTGGCCGGCGTCGAACATGAAGGCGACGCTCTGGGAGGGCGGGATCCGCGTCCCGGCGTTCGTGCGCTGGCCGGGCACGATCCCCGCCGGCCGCGTGTCGGACGAGACGATCATCACCATGGACTGGACGGCGACCATGCTCGCCGCCGGCGGCGCCTCGGCCGACCCCGCCTACCCGCTCGACGGCGTGGACCTGCTGCCACTCCTGCGCGACGGCCGCCCGCTCGCCGAGCGAACGCTGTACTGGCGCGCGAGCAACACCCGCGAGCGCGCGATTCAGCGCGCCGCCCGGGCGGGGCGATACAAGCTCCTGAAGACCGGCGACCGCGAGCAGCTGTTCGACATCGCCGCCGACCCCGGCGAGAAGGGCGACCTCGCCGCCGCGCTCCCCGACGTGCTCGCGCGCCTCCGCGACGCGCACGCGCGCTGGGAGTCCGGCATGCTGCCGCCCAGGGCGCGGGGGTGACGGCTCGCACGGGGACAGATCCGCGTTCATCCGTGCTCTCATCCGTGTTCATCCGTGTTCGGCCGTTCCCGTACCCGTCGCCGCGACGAAGCCGTATCTTCCACGCGACCGCCGGACCCGCGTCCCTCTCATGGAATCGTGCATGCGCCGCGCAGCCGCCGCCTTGCTCCTTCTCGTCGCCGCCACAGCTCCTGCTCAGCAACAGCAGCAGCAGCTCCCCGCGCGCCAGACCGCGGACGTCATCGTCACCAACGCCCGCGTGTACACGGCCGACGACGCGCGCCCGCTCGCCGAGGCGTTCGCGGTGCGGGGCGGGCGCGTGCAGTTCGTCGGGTCGGCGCGCGAGGCGATGGCGCTCAAGGGGCCGGGGACGCGCATCGTCGACGCCGGCGGCAACACCGTCATCCCCGGGATGACCGACGCCCACGGGCACATCTCCGGGCTCGGCCAGGCGCTCCGGCGGGTGAGCCTGGTGGGGACGAAGTCGTACGACGAGGTGATCGCGCGCGTCGCCGCCCGCGCGAAGGAGGTGCCGGCCGGCACGTGGATCCTCGGCCGCGGGTGGGACCAGAACGACTGGGGCGACACCCGCTTCCCCACCCACGAGGCGCTCTCGCGCGCCGTGCCGAACCACCCCGTGCTGCTCGAGCGCGTCGACGGGCACGCGGCGCTGGCCAACGCGCGGGCGATGCAGGCCGCGGGCGTCACGGCGGCCACCCGCGACCCGAGCGGCGGTCGCGTGGAGCGCGACTCGGCCGGCGCGCCGACCGGCGTGTTCGTCGACAACGCGCAGGGGCTCGTCGAGCGCGCCGTGCCGGCGTCGTCGCGCGAGGAGATGCGCGCCGCCATCTCGGCCGCCGTCGCCGAGGCCAACCGGTGGGGGCTCACCGGGGTGCACGACGCCGGCGAGGGGCGCCGCGCGATCGAGATCTTCGAGGAGCTGGCGAAGGGCGGCGCGCTCACCCTGCGCGCCTACGTCATGATCGCCGACGACTCGGCGGCCCTCGAGTACTACTTCGGCGTCGGCCCGCGCAGCGCGCTCCACGACGGCCGCCTCTGGGTGCGGAGCGTCAAGCTCTACGCCGACGGCGCGTTAGGCTCCCGGGGCGCGGCGCTGCTCGACCCCTACAGCGACGACCCGCACAACCGCGGCCTCCTCGTCTCCGACACCACGCACCTGCGGGCCGTCGCCCAGCGGGCGCTGCGCGCCGGCTTCCAGGTCAACGCGCACGCCATCGGCGACCGCGGCAACCGCGTGGTGCTCGACGCCTACCAGGCGGCGCTGGCCGCCGTCCCGACGGCCGACCACCGCTTCCGGGTCGAGCACGCGCAGATCATCAGCCCCGACGACATCCCGCGCTTCGCCGAGCTGGGGGTGATCCCGTCGATGCAGGCGAGCCACCAGACGAGCGACATGTACTGGGCGGCGAACCGCATCGGCCCGACGCGCGTGCTGGGGGCGTACGCCTGGCGGTCGCTGCTCAACAGCGGGGTCGTGATCCCGAACGGGAGCGACTTCCCGGTGGAGGCCGTGAACCCGCTGATCTCCTTCCACGCCGCCGTCTCGCGCCAGGACGAGCACGACTGGCCGGCGTCCGGGTGGTACCCGGAGCAGCGGATGACGCGCGAGGAGGCGCTGCGCTCGATGACGATCTGGCCGGCCTACGCCGGCTTCCAGGAGCGCGAGCTCGGCTCCCTCACGCCGGGGAAGTACGCGGACTTCGTGATCCTCGACCAGGACATCATGCGCGTCCCGGCGGAAGTCATCCTGCGCACGCAGGTCATCGCCACGTACCTCGCGGGGAAGCCGGTCTACGAGCGCGACGCGGGCGCCGCCCGCCCGAGGACGAACTGAGCGCGCCGGCCGCCCGATGCCCAACAAGCGCCACCTCAAGACCGACCCCATCGTCAGGCGCTCCGCCGCGCCGCCGTCGGCCGCGTCCCCGTCGCCCGCCTCGGACGCCGCGGGGCGCTCCCGCGCGGCGCGGCTCGCCGTCATCCGCATGGCGCTGGTCGCCGGCGTGCTCACCTTCGGCGGCGCGGTGTGGCTGATGCGGCGGCGCGGCGGCGCCCCGCCCGCCGGCGCCGCCGCCATCGAGACGATGCGCACCTTCGGCGCGGGCGTCTGGCTCGTGGCGCTCGCGGCCGTGGTGGGCTTCTGGCTCCTCATCCCCCGCGCCCGCGAGGAGCGCCGCCGCGCGTCGTACACGATCTTCGCCTGGGCCGCCGCCGAGATGCCGGCGCTGTTCGGCGCCTCCTACTACTACCTCACCGGCGACGCCCGCTGGTTCGCGGCGGGGCTGACGCTGCTGGTGGGGAGTCTGCTCGTCGTGCCGGGACGAAGATAGCGAAGCTGCGTGCTGCGTGCTGCGTGCTGCGTGCGGGTGACAGCGGACCCGGCGAGCCTCACCCACCTCACCTGCAACCACACGCAGCACGCAGCACGCAGCACGCAGCACCTACCATGCGCATCCTCTCCCTCCTCCCCGCCGCCACCGAGATCGTCGCCGCGCTCGACGCGGTGGACGCGCTGGTGGGCGTCACGCACGAGTGCGACTTCCCCGAGCGTGCGCGCGCGCTGCCGAGGGTGACGGCCAGCGCGGTCGACGCGGCCGCGAGCGCGCTCGAGGTGGACCGCGCGGTGCGCAACCGCTCCGCGGAGGGGGCGCCGCTGTTCGCGCTCGACGAGGCGCGGATCGGCGCGCTGCGGCCGGACGTCATCGTCACGCAGGCGCTGTGCGAGGTGTGCGCGGTGAGCGAGACCGACGTGCGGGCGATCGCCGCCCGACTTCCCGCGGTGCCGCGCGTCGTCACGCTCGGTGGGAGCACGCTCGACGGCGTCTTCGAGGACGTCGCGCGGGTGGCCGAGGCGCTCGGCGCCCCCGAGCGCGGCGCGGCGCTGGTGGAGCGGCTGCGGGCGCGGATGCGCGCGGTGCACGAGACCCTCGAGGCCGCGGCGGCGCCGCGCCCGCGCGTCGCGGTGATCGAGTGGACCGACCCGGTGTTCGCGGCCGGGCACTGGGTGCCGGAGATGGTGCGGCGCGCGGGCGGCGTGGACGTGCTGGCGCGTCCCGGCGAGCACTCGCGCACGATGCCGCTCGCCGACGTCGCGGCGGCGGACCCCGAGGTCGTGATCATCGCGCCGTGCGGCTACGACGTGGCGCGCGCGGCCGGCGAGGTGACGCGGCTGATGGCGGACGACGCCTGGCGCTGGCTGCGCGGCCGCGCCGTCTGGGCGGTCGACGCCAACGCGCTCGTCAGCCGCCCGGGCCCGCGGCTCGTCGACGGAATCGAGACCTTCGCGGCGATCTTCAACCCCGGGCTGTTTCAGAAGCCGACGGAAGGAAGGGCGGTGCGAGTGAAGGACTGAGTGGGCGGCTGGGCGGAGTAGCCCGTCCCTGTCATCCCGACATTCCGTGCGGGATGACACCGCTCGGGACGCCCCGCCCTCAGTCCCTCAGTCCCTTCGAACATGTTACAGTTCTTGCGAGCACCTGCCTGACGTCAGACGACTGACTCCCCCCAAAGCACCCGTTGCCATGTTTCAGCCCGCCTCTCTCGCGTTCCTGCGCAGGCTCCTCGACACGCCGGGCCCGTCGGGCTTCGAGGGCGCGCCGGCGCGGGTGTGGCGCGAGGAGGCGGCGAAGTTCGCCCAGGGCGTGCGCCCGGACGTCGCGGGCAACAGCATGGCCGAGGTGAATCCGGACGGGCGCCCCACCGTGATGCTCGCCGGCCACATCGATGAGATCGGGCTAATCGTCACCTACATCGACGACGACGGCTACGCGCACGTGGGCCCGATCGGCGGCTGGGACCCGCAGGTGCTCGTCGGGCAGCGGATCAGGTTCATCGGGCGCGACGGCGTCGTCTACGGCGTGGTGGGGAAGCTGCCCATCCATCTCATGAAGCCCGACGCGCGCGAGAAGGCGTCGCAGATCCCCGACCTGTGGGTGGACATCGGCGCCCGCACGCGCGACGAGGCCGAGGCGCGGCTCTCGGTCGGCGACCCCGGGGTGATCGACTCGAACACGATGGAGTTCCCGAACAACCGCCTCGTCTCGCGCTCGATCGACGACCGCGTGGGGGCGTTCGTGGTGCTCGAGGCGCTGCGGCGCTACGCCGAGAAGCCGGGCGCGGCCCGCGTCGTCGCCGCCGCCACCGCCCAGGAGGAGATCGCGTGGCGCGCCGGCGGCGCGCTCGTCTGCGCGAGCTGCATCGGCCCGCAGATGGCGATCGTCGTCGACGTCACCTTCGCCACCGACCACCCGGGGATCTCCAAGAAGGAGATCGGCGACCACCGCCTCGGCGGCGGGCCGGTGCTCACCCGCGGCTCCGTCATCTCGCCGGTGGTCTTCGAGCTCCTGCGCACCACGGCGCGCGACTGCGAGATCCCCTTCTCCATCCACGCGGCCGGCCGCGACACCAGCACCGACGCCGACGCGATCCACATCGCCCGCGAGGGGATCGCCACCGCGCTGGTCTCGATCCCCAACCGCTACATGCACTCCCCGAACGAGATGATCAGCCTCGACGACCTCGATCGCACCGCCAGCCTGATCGCCGAGTCGTGCCGGCGGGTGACGGTCGAGACGGACTTCACGGCGCGGTAGAGCGATCCGCGATTCGCGATTCGTGATTCGCGGATCGCTCCTTCCCCCGCCTCGCATCCAGACTGTACTCCCCCGGTCCGGCCGCGAAGAGGAAGAAGAAGACGAAGCACAGCAGCACCGCCGGCTCGCCGCGGTTCACCACCGGGAAGAAGCCGCGCTCGACGTGCACCCAGAAGTAGGCGATGGCCATCAGCCCCGAGAGGGCGAACGCCGCCGGTCGGGTGAACAGGCCGAGCGCCACCAGCGGCGCGCCGACGATCGAGAGCACGCCGGCCCACCAGGCGCGCGAGAGCGTCGGCGAGGGCTGCCCCGAGTTGAGGTGGCCGCCGAGCAGCCCGAACAGCTGCTGGCCGGCGTGCTGGAGCAGGATCAGTGCGGCGACGATACGGAGCGCGGCGAGTGCGGCGTGCGCGAGGCGCGAGTCGTACGCGATGCGCGCGTCGCTCATGCCGTCTCCGGCCGCTGCTGGGACTGCATGACGACGCGGAACACCGCCTCCTTCACGTCCTTCTCCTTGTCGTTGAGCAGCGCCTGCAGCGCGGCGATGGCGGCCGGCGTGCGCGCCTCGCCGAGCGCGTGCACGGCCGCCACGCGGTACGGGAGCGACTTCTTGCGGAAGAGCCGCCCCTCGGGCTCCGCGGCCTTGATCAGCTTCTGCACCGCGTCGGGCGTGCCGAGCCGGCCGAGCGCCTGGAGGATGGCGTGCTGCACCTCGGGGTCGGTCTCCTCGTCGAGCGCCTTCACCAGCGTCGCCGCCGTCTTCTGCCCCTTGCGCGTGGCGAGCCCCGCGACCGCCTGCTCGCGCACCTGCGGCGAGTTGTCGCGCAGCGCCACGTGCAGCGCCTGGAGCGCCTTCGGCGTGCCGAGCTTGGACAGCGCGCCCGAGGCCGCGCGTCGCACGCGGTCGTCGTCGTGGTGCAGCGCCTCGGCGAGCGGCACCTCGGCCTCCGGCGCCTGCATCTCGCCCAGCAGGTCGGCGGCGTTGCGGGCGACGTACCAGCGCGCGTCGCCGAGCATGTGGATGAGCGCCGAGACGCCGGCGTTGAGCCTGAGCAGGGTGTCGAAGTAGACCCGCCGGTCGGCCAGCGACTGCGCGTTGGTGAGCTGGTCGATCACCGCGTCGGCGCCGTCCTCGCCGGTGCGCGTCAGCACCGCCAGATATTCGTCGTGCCGCTCGCGACGGCGCGGCAGCATCTGCGCGATGGCCCGCAGCAGCGTCGGCTTCGACATCCGGCGGATCGCCATCACGAACGCGCGCTTGAGGTCGCCCTCGCCGATGTTCGCCTCGCGCCGTACGACGCCGTGGAAGACCTCGGCCACCGCGTCGCTGCGCCCCTCGCGCTGGGCGTTCTCGGCGATCGTCACCAGCTCGTCGAGCACGCGCGTGACGACGTTGGGCGAGCGCGTGCCGTCGAGCTGCGACAGCAGGTCGCCGGCCGACCCCTTGGGCTGCTGGACCGCGGAGAACGCGAGGAACATCCCCTCGTCGCCCCCCTCGCCCCCCTTCCCCGCCGTCGGCGTGAGGTCGGGCGCCGCCGCGGGAGGCGCGGAGGGCGCGGAGGGCGCGGAGGGCGCGGAGGGCGGCGCCGGCGGCTCGGGCACGTCGTCGACCAGCTGGAGGTCGTCGAGGTTCGCGGCGTCCATCGCCGGTGCGGACGAAGCCGGGGGCGCCGCCTCCATCACGGGCGCGGTGCCGTGCACCAGCGCCTCGACCGTGGTCGCGCCGAGCGCGGCCAGCCGCGCCGCGACCGCCTGCCCGCCGTCGCCCGGCACCGGCTCGCTCGCCAGGATGCGCGCGGCCCCAAGCACGTCCGCCGGCGCCGCGCCCTTCGCGATGCGCAGCTCGCGCACCGCGTGCCCGATGAGCTGCGCCGTCAGGTCCTGCACGCCGGTGAGCGCCTCGGGGAGATGGGCGCCGTTCACCACCAGCCGCCAGTTCTGCGTGGCGAGGGCGACCGCCCCCTCCTTGCTCACCGTCACGATGGCCCGCAGCGCGGCCTTCTGCTCGTCGATCGCAGTCGGCTCGTGCAGCAGCAGCCAGACGAGGCGGGAGAAGTGTCGGGCGAGTGTGACCGAGTAATCCATGCGCGCGAGCTGGCCGACCCGTCGGCGGAGCGGACGAGAGCCAAGTTAGAGGCAGGCGAAAGGGGACGCCACCACTGAAGATACGAAATACGAGACGTTTCGTATCTCGTATCTTGTCTCTACCATTCCCTCTCCCCGCTCATCTCGCCTTCCATGCATCCGAGACCCCAATTGCCTGCGCTTCTCATCGCGTTGCTGCTCGCCGCCTGCGCGGGCGGGCGCGGCGGCCGCGGCGGACTGGCCGCGTTCGCGCGGGCCGATTCGGCCGCGATCCTGCGGGACGTCGCGCATCTGGCGAGCGACTCGCTGGAGGGGCGGGCGACGGGCTCGGCCGGGAACGACAGCGCGGCGGCGTACATCGCGCGCCGACTCGAGCGGCTCGGGCTCCGCGCCGAGCTCCAGCGCTTCACCGCGCGCTCCGCCGCGGCGGCTCACTCCGGGCTCCCCGGCGAGCTGCCAACGCAGAACGTGGTGGCGATCATCCCCGGCTCGGACCCCGCGCTCCGCGGGCAGTACGTGGTGCTCGGCGCGCATTACGACCATCTGGGCCGCTGGACCTTCGGCGCCCTCGACCCGGACGCCGGCGCGGTGATCCACAACGGCGCCGACGACAACGCGTCCGGGACCGCGGCGGTGCTGGAGCTCGCGCGGCTGCTCTCCCGCCGCCCGCCCGGGCGCTCGGTGGTGGTCGCGCTCTTCAGCGGCGAGGAGCTGGGTCTCCTCGGCTCGCAGTACCTGGTGGACCACTTCCCGGTCCCGCTCGACTCGGTCGTGGCGATGCTCAACTTCGACATGGTCGGCCGGATGCGCGACCGGAAGCTCGTCGTCTACGGCACCGCGACCGCCGCCGAGCTGCCGGCGATCGTGGACTCGGCGAACCAGCGCGCGGCGCGCGGCGCGGGGCGCGAGCCGCTCGTCCTCACCGCCACCGGCGACGGCTTCGGCTCCTCCGACCACAGCTCGTTCTACGCGAAGGACCTCCCGGTACTGCACTTCTTCACCAACGTGCACGACGACTACCACCGCGCGAGCGACGACGTGGAGCGGATCGACGCCGGCGGCGCGGCGCGCGTGGTGGAGCTCGCCGAGCGCGTGGTGCGCGAGGTCGGCGACCGGCCCGCGCGGCTGACCTTCACGCGCACCGCCGCCGCGCCGCGGATGATGAGCGGCGGCGGCGGGGGCGCCTACTTCGGCTCCGTCCCCGACATGGCCGCGGGCGAGGTGCAGGGGATGCGCATCTCCGGCGTCACCCCCGGCAGCCCGGCCGACAAGGCGGGGCTCAAGGCCGGCGACGTCATCGTCAGCTTCGGCGGCGTGGAGGTGACGGAGCTCTACAGCTACACCGACGCGCTGCGGGCGAAGCAGCCGGGGGACGTGGTGGAGGTGGTGGTGCTGCGAAACGGCGAGCGCGTCACGCTCACCGCCACCCTCGGGCGGCGCGGGAGCGGGTGACGGCTCACGGCAACTGCGTTGCCAGTTGTCAGCAGTTCAGTTGCCAGTTGTCAGTCGTACTCGGGTACCACTGGGAACCGGCAACTCTCGACTGACAACTGGCAACTGAACTGCTGACAACTGGCAACGCTCTTCAGTCCTCCTTCTCTTCAACATCGCGTCATGCCCAGATCCGTCCTCCTCCTGGTCGCGCTCTCCGCCGCCGCCGCCGCCCAGACGCCTAACGCCCCGGCGCGCGCCGACACGGTGGTCCTCCGCGCCGCCCGCCTGATCGACGGGACCGGCGCGGCGCCGGTGCAGAACGGCGTCGTCGTCGTGGCTGGCGACCGGATCATCGCCGTCGGCGCCGCCGGCGCGGTGCGCGCGCCGCAGGGCGCCCGCACCATCGACCTGGGCGACGCCACGCTGCTCCCCGGGTTCATCGACGCGCACACCCACATCATCGGGCGCCCGCTCGCCGACCCGCAGAGCGACGAGGCCACGGTGAAGGACTACCCCGGGTTCGCGGCGATCGTGGGCGTCGAGAACGCGCGGCGCACGCTGATGGCCGGCTTCACCAGCATCCGCAACGTCGGCTCGCCCAACTTCGACGACATGGCGCTCCGCCGCGCCGTGGACGAGGGGTACGCGGTGGGGCCGCGGATGGAGAACGCCGGGCACTCGTTCGGCATCACCGGCGGCCACTGCGACGAGAACGGCTACCGCCCCGGGCTGGAGGACGCCGACTACCGCACCGGCGCCGCCGACGGCCCGGACGAGGTGCGGAAGGCCGTGCGCTACCAGGTGAAGTACGGCGCCGACGTCATAAAGATCTGCGCCACCGGCGGCGTGCTCTCCGAGGGGGACGCGGTGGGCGCCACGCAGTACACGCTCGACGAGATGCGGGCCGCGGTGGACGAGGCGAAGAAGCTCGAGCGCAAGGTGGCCGCGCACGCCCACGGCACCGAGGGGATCAAGCTCGCCGTGCAGGCCGGCGTCGCGTCGATCGAGCACGGCTCCTTCCTCGACGAGGAGGCCGCGCGGATGATGGCGCAGCGCGGCACGTTCCTCGTGCCGACGCTGATGGCCGGCGAGACGGTGGAGAACGCCGCGAAGAGCGGCCGCCTGACGGGGCTCCGCGCCGAGAAGGGGCTCGCCGCCGCCCGGGCGATGCGCAACGGCATCCGCACCGCCGCGAAGAACAACGTCCCGATCGCCCTCGGCACCGACGCCGGCGTGGGCCCGCACGGCGCCAACGCCCGCGAGTTCCGCCTCCTCGTCGAGTGGGGCGGCATCACGCCGATGCAGGCGCTCGTCGCCGGCACCTCGAGCGGCGCCCGGCTCCTCGGCTGGCAGGACCGCGTCGGCACCCTGGCCGCCGGCAAGCTCGCCGACGTCGTCGCGGTCCCGGGCGACCCGCTGCGCGACATCACGGCGACCGAGCGGGTGACGTTCGTGATGAAGGGGGGCGTGGTCTACAAGCAGCCGGGGGCGCCGGCGCCGCTGCCGTAGGAAACGGCGGGTTGTCAGTTCTCAGTAGTGGAGTTGTCAGTCGTCAGTGCTCAGTCCTCAGTTGTCAGTAGCGACACGCCATCCGGGATGCCAAGTGCTACTGGCGACTGATGACTGACCACTGACGACTGACAACTCCACTACTGAGAACTGACAACGCCGTTGCTCGCGATGCCCCTCCACGCCTGGTCCTCCGCCCGCTACGCGATCCCGCTCCCGCGGGGCCACCGCTTCCCGATCGCGAAGTACTCCCTCCTCCGCGACCGCGTCCTCGCCGAGGGGCTGGTGCGCCCCGAGCATCTCCACGAGCCCGACCGGGCCGCGGTCGAGGACCTGCGGCTCGTGCACACGGCGGACTACGTCGAGCGCCTGACGAGTGGGCGGCTGTCGGCGGCCGAGCAGCGGCGGATCGGCTTTCCGTGGTCGGAGCATCTCGTCGAGCGCTCGTACCGCGCGGTCGGCGGGACGGTGGCGGCGGCGCGGGCGGCGCTCGACCGCGGGGTGGCGATGAACCTCGCCGGCGGCACCCACCACGCCTTCCCCGACCACGGCGAGGGCTTCTGCGTCTTCAACGACGTCGCCGTCGCCGTGCGCGCGCTCCAGCGCGACGGCCGGGTGCGCCGCGCCGCGATCGTGGACCTGGACGTCCACCAGGGGAACGGCACCCACGCCGTATTCGCGGGCGACGAGGCAGTCTTCACCTTCAGCATGCACGGCGGGAAGAACTACCCCTTCCACAAGGTCCCCGGCACTCTCGACCTGGAGCTCGCCGACGGCGCCGGGGACGACGAGTACCTGACGCTGCTGGCCGGCGCCCTCCCCGGCGTCCTGGCCAGCGCCCGCCCCGACCTCGTCGTCTACCTCGCCGGCGCCGACCCGCACGCCGGCGACGCCCTGGGCCGCCTCCGTCTCACCCACGCCGGCCTCGCCCGCCGCGACGCCATCGTCCTCGAGCTGTGCCGCGAGATCGGCGTCCCCGTCGCCATCACGATCGCCGGCGGCTACGGCCGCGACATCGCGGACACCGTGCAGGCGCACGTGAACACCGTTCGCATCGCCGGAGCGTTCGCGTGAGCGAGTCCGAGATGCGAGAGGGCAACGGCTCTGACAGGATGAACGGCGACAGGATGGACAGGATGTGAACAGGATGCGGGCCGCTCGGGCGGGCTCGCGTCCCGGGGCCGTTCCTCCTGTTCACCCTCCTGTCCATCCTGTCGCCGTTCATCCTGTCAGAGCCGTTGCTGTTGCTGTTGCCGTCGCCGTCGCTCTCGAACCGACCCACTACCGAGATGCGAGATCCGAGAGACGAGACCGGCCCCGGGACGCCAGAGCGTCCCGGGGCCGGTCTCGTCTCTCGGATCTCGGACTCGCCGTTACCGCGTCTGCCCCGCGTGGCGCAGGGTCAGCGTCTCGACCTTCGCGGCCTCCTGGATGCCGGCGGTGCGCAGGCTCGCCTCGAACATCTCGCGCTCCGTCATGCCGACCTGCTTGTCGAAGTAGGTCAGGTCGATGTAGAGGATGCGCTGCCAGTACGAGACCGCCTCGGCCGGGCGGTGCAGCTCGGACGCGCAGACGGCCATGTTGCTCCACGCCGAGAGGTTGTTCGGGTCGCGGCGGGCGCCCTCGCGGAAGGCGACGAGCGCCTCCTCGGTGCGGCCGAGCGAGTGCAGCGCCGTGCCGACGCGAATGCGCGAGAGCGCGTCCTCGGGACGCAGCTCGGCGGCGCGCTGGAAGTGGGCCAGCGCCTCGCTGTGGCGGCCCAGGCGCGACAGCGCCATCCCGGCCCCGTACTGCGTGCGGAAGCTCGTGTCGTTGAGCTGCAGGGCGCGCTCGAAGGTCGCCAGCGCCTCCTCGCTCTTGCCGAGCGCGAAGAGCGACATCGCGACGCCCTCGTGGGCGGCGACGTCGTTCGCGTTGCGGCCGAGCGCGGTGCGGCACGCCTTCAGGCGCTGCGCGCCGGGCTCGAGCTCGGCGCACTTGCTGTTGGCTTCCAGAACCGTGGGCTCCACGGCGCCGTACGCCAGCGACTCGTGCGTCCGCGCCGTCCGGCCGGCACAGGCGGTGGTGAGCGCGACCAGCACGGGCACAGCGGGCAGTGCGATGCGGCGAAGGCTGACGAACGACATGGGAGTGATCTCCGGCTCAGGGCTGCGGGTATCCCGTACGGGTCGCGCACCCGGACTCGAATGCGCGCGGGACCCGGTCTCTTCAGGGCTGCTACTATTTTTGTGGCTGGCGCTGCGAGCTGCGGATGTTGCCCAGTCGCGGCGGGCGTGCTCGTAGGAAGGACTATTTATAGCACGGCCCGTCACACTTACGCCCGAAAATTCTTCGGGCGCGGGGGAACGTTAGAGCGGCGCCACAAATTCCGCCGTGAGTGTGGTCACTTTGCCGCAGTGCGGCGCGACTTGCAGGGCAACTTGTGGGATCAACTTTCTGACGATCGCCGGCGTGTCGCGGAACGGCGCAGCGACCGCACCCCCACCCCGAGTCGGTCACTCTGACATTTCTCCCCGTGCCTCCTACGATCCCCCCTCCCCGCGAGAGCGGCTTCACCACCACCACCCCGGTGCCCCTCTACTGGGCGGTCTACGGGGAGTCCGGGGCGCCCCGACTGCTGGTGCTCCACGGGGGGCCGGGCGCCCACCACGACTACCTGCTCCCCCAGATGCTCCACCTGGCGGCCGAGCACGAGCTCGTGTTTTACGACCAGCGCGGGGGCGGACGCTCGAAGTACGACGAGGACCGCGAGCCGATCACCTGGCGCGGCCAGGTCGATGACCTGGCCCGCGTCGTCGCCGAGCTGGGGCTCGACGCCGGGGGGGACGGCCCGTCGATCGTCGGGTATTCCTGGGGGGCGCTGCTGGCGATGCTGTACGCCGTCGACGCGGCCGGCGGGGCGCCCGACGGGCGGGTGT
>DATFPD010000391.1:0-3724 GCA_035265005.1 Gemmatimonadaceae bacterium
GTTGTTCGCGGGCGGGTTGTTGTTGCCCGGGTTGCCGCCGCCGATGGGATCGGGGGCGATGCGCTGCTCGAGTTCCTCGAGACGCAGTTTGCGTGTTTTCATGTGTCTCCTCCGTGAAAGGGTACAACGCGGCGCGGCCCAGAAGCGGGCGGCGCGCCGATCACCACCACGACCAGAACTCCACGCGCAGGTACCGGCGGAACCGCCGCGTCAGCACGTCGAGCGCCGGCCGCTTGCCGCAGTAGATCCGGGCGTAGCCGGACATCTCGGGCTTGACGAGCCCGGAATCGTTAGGTAGCGCGATCCGGACGCGCATGACGCGGCCGGCGGCGGGGTGCTCCTCGGCCGCGGGGGCGATCGCCGTCACGCGGCCCTGGAACGCGCGCTCCGGGTAGGCGCGCAGCCGGAGCACGCCCGGCTGGCCGACGCGCACGTCCCCGATCTCGCGCTCCGGGACGGCGATCTCCGCCGTCACCGTGTCGACCGCGTCGACGACGGCGATCGAGTCGCCGGCCTTCACGTACCGGCCGACCCGCTCCCGGAGGCGCGGCGTCGCGACGACCCCGCCGTGGGACGCGATCACCGCCGCGTGGGCGAGGCGCTGGGCGAGCCGCTGCCGCTCCGCCTCGGCGCTCGCGATCTCCTGCCCGAGCGCGGCGAGGGACTCGGGCCGCGTGCCCGCCAGCATCAGCTCCAGCCGGCCCTGGGCCTCCTCGCGCTCCTTGGTCAGCACCGCCACGCGCTCCTGCGCCTGCTCGAGCTCCAGGCGGGTGGCGACGCGCGCCGCGGCCAGCGCGCGCTGCCGGTCCAGCTCGGGCGCCGCGTAGCGCAGATGCTCGTCCGCCTTCAGCACGGCGAGGCGCGCCACGTCCACCTCCTGGCCGCGCGGGCCGGCGCGCAGCAGCGCCAGGCGCGAGCGCTGCGCGCCGATCCGCGCCTCCACCACGCGCAGCTGCGCCTCGTCGTCGCGCGCGGCGAGCAGCGCGATCGTGTCGCCCGCCGCGACCCGCGCGCCCTCGTCCACGTAGACGCGCTCGACCACGCCCTCGATCTGCGCGCGCAGGTCGGCGTGCTGGAGCGGGAGGATGCGCAGCTCCCCCGACGCGGTGAGCTCGACGCGCACGAGCGCGAGGAGCGCCGCGAGCGCCGCCAGCACGGCGGGGACGAGGTAGCGCCGGGGGACGGCGGCCAGCCGCCTGGGCGCGGGCGGGACGACCTTCTTCAGCGGGTTCCCGAGGGCGAGGTTCGCGGCCCCGGCGAACGCGAGGAACCCCCACCCCTGGTAGTGGCGCGTCAGCGAGCCGGCGACGTGCAGCGCGAACGACGTCAGCAGCCAGTACGAGAACGTCATGGCGAGGAGGCCATAGGCGATGAAGATCCGGCGCTCCCGCGGGCTCGGGTCGCCGACCGGTGGTGCGGAGAGGCCGAGCGCCCGCTTGAAGCGCGCGGTGAGATATTCGAACGCCCGGCCCCGGAGGTTCGGGACCTCGAGGGCGTCGCTCAGGAGGTAGTAGCCGTCGAGCTTGATCAGCGGGTTCAGGTTGAAGAACTGCCGGACCGCCGACGTCAGCACGATCGCGAGCGCGCCCACGCCGAGCCACGTGCCGGGCTCCGCGATGCGCCAGACGATCGCGGCCAGTCCCCAGACGAACAGCTCGAAGAAGCCGCCGGCGGCCATCACCCAGAGCCGCTTCGACTTCTCGGGAAAGAGCCAGGAGTCGCTGACGTTGCAGTAGAACGCCGGCTGGAAGTAGATGAGCAGGAACCCGATCTCGCGCACTTCGCCGCCGAAGTGGCGGCAGGTGAGGCCGTGCGCGAACTCGTGCAGCACGGTCACGCCGAGGATGGTCACCCACGCCAGCAGGAGCCCGTGGGGGCTCCACAGCGACCGCACCTCCGCCGCGATCTGGGCCCCGCTGGTCAGCACGATCGCGACTCCAACCAGGATCACCATCGCGGCCAGGGTCACGAAGCCGGGCGTGAAGCAGACGCGCACCCGGGGCAGCAGCCACTCGAAGAGCCGATGGGGGTCGATCGCCTTCACGCGGAGCCACAGGAGGTTGCCGCGCAGCAGGCCGCCGCGGGCGGCCGGCGCGCCGTGCTCCCCCTCGGGCGCCAGCAGGCCCTGCCGCCGCAGCTGCGCGACGAAGCCCTCGAGCTCGTCCGGCTCGAGCTCCTCGCCTAACGTGGTCGCGACGCGGCCCCGCACGGCCTCGAGCGGGCTGGCGCCGTCGAGCTGGCGCGCGACGTAGTACTCCGCCTCGCGCAGCCGGAAGAACCGACGCGTCGTCGGGTCCTTGACGACGAAGAAAGTCTCGTCGCGCGTCTCCTGCTTGCTGACGAGCAGATCGTCTCGCAGTCGGGGCTGCGCAGCCGGCACCAGCACACCTCCGGACAGAAGGGACGGGGCCGCGGCACGTGCCGCGGCCCCTCACTCAGTGCGCGGCGACCCTAGTGGTGCACGGGCTGCGGCGAGCTGCCGTTCGACACCGCGTTCCCGTTGCCATTCCCGGCGCTGCCGGAGCCACTGTTCCCGGCGGCTCCCACGGAATCCGGCGCAATGCGCTGCTCGAGCTCCTCGAGCTTCAGCTTCAGGTTCTTCATGTAGCTCCTCCGTCCGATGTGGGTGAGGCATGGGAGCCCCAACGGGCGACAGACCGCGACGGCGGCTGCGCCCCGGCGGCTGAGGAGGCTACCCACATCGGCCGTCCCGGCGCATGGGCAGAGGCTGCCCATTCGCGCCGGGACACGCTCCTACGTCGTCCGACGTATCCTCCGCCGTCGCCTGACTGGCTAGGATGGCGGGCGCGATCGCGCGCGAACGACGGTACGCTCACCCACGGTCGGACTCATGCCCTCGCGTCTCCCTCGCTCCGCCGCCCCCGCCCTGGCAGCCCTGGCCGCCCTCACGCTCGGCGCCTGCGAGCAGTGGGACTTCACCGGGCTCAGCCCCGGGGGCGGCCATCTGACCTCGGTCGCCGTCGGACCCATGCACGGCGTCGTGGAGGTGGGCGACACGCTGCGCATGGGCGCGGCCGGCAGCGTGGACGGGCTGCTCGGATTGCTCTTCTACGACCGGCTGCTCGACGCTGCGTGGTCGTCCCGCGACAGCGGCACGGTCCGGCTGGTGCCGGTCCCGCCGCCGCCGCCCACCGACTCGGAGTCGGTCGCGCAGGTGCTCGTGCGCGGCGTCAGCCCGGGCCTCGCTACGGTAACCGCAACCGCGCGCGGCATCAGCGGGAGCGCGACCGTGCGCGTGATCCCGCCGGTCGCGCGGATCGAGGTGCGCGTCACGCGCGACACGGTCGCCGTCGGCGACACCCTGATCGTCGGCGCGATCGGGTGGGACGCGGAGGGCGGCCACATCGCCGGCCTGCCGCTCCAGATCGAGCTCGCCGGAAGCATCAGGGCGCTCGGCTTCATCGGCGAGAACACGCCCGTCGTCGCGGTGGCCCCCGGCGAGGGCACGATCACCGCATCGTTCCGCGGGCGGGTCGGAGAGGGGAGGGTGGTGGTGCGGGCGGCACCGAGGGACTGAGGGACTGGAGGGAGGGGCGTCCCGAGCGTTTGTCATCCTGACCCTGAGCGCAGCGAAGGGGAAGGACCTACTCGCCCTGGGCCGACCCCAGACCCGGTGACAGTGGGTCCTTCCCCTTCGCTGCGCTCAGGGTCAGGATGACGGCCGCTCGGTCAGCCCCGCGTCCCCTCACAAATTCTGTCGCTT
>DATFPD010000392.1:0-4307 GCA_035265005.1 Gemmatimonadaceae bacterium
GGATCGGCCCCACCGGCGACTGGTAGCGGACGCCGAAGCCGGGGGTGATCGCGCCCGTCGCCTTGAGCAGGTTGCGCTCCCGCTGGTCCCCCGCCGCGCCGCCGCCCACCACCGCGCCGTCCACGAACACGGCGCCGCTGAGGGCGCCCCAGAGCCGCCGGCGGTACTCGACGTTCGCCTCGATCAGCCGGCTGCCCCCCAGCGGGCGCGGGATGTAGTTCTTGTTGCTGATCTTCACCGTGTCGCCGAGCGGGCCCACCACGACGTCGTCGAGCGGACAGCCCGCGATCCCCTCCGCCTGCGTGCGCGGGTCGCAGCGCCGGTAGAAGACGACCGTGTCCTTCAGCGCGGGGTTGGCCGCGTTGACCGTGATCGAGTCGAAGCGCCCGGTGAGCACGTCGCTCGGGATCGTCAGCACGCGCGGGCCGAGCTGGTTCTCCCCGAAGCCGCGCACCGACTGCGCGCCGCCGGCGTAGAAGCGCTTGCGGGGATGCAGGATGCCGTTCGCCGCGCCCACCCCCGTCGCCTCGCCGGTGCTCGCCAGCGCGCGGACGAGCCCGAGCCGCAGCCGCGAGGCGACGATGCCGCCCATCGCCTGGCGGTAGATCGCGCCCTGCCCGTACGCGCGGTTGTAGCGGAAGTCGGAGATCGTGAACGCCGACGCGTGCTCCAGCTCGACCTGGGCGTTGAAGCCCTGCGTCGGCGCGAACGGGTTGCCGGTCCGGTTCAGCGACATCGTGAGCGCGAGCGGCGACAGGCGCTGATTGCCCGCCAGCGCGGACACCGTGCCGAGGTCGCACACGCCGTAGTTGACGCAGAAGTACACGTCCCCCGCCTCGACGCGCGTGATCTCGAAGCGGTAGTTGGCGCTGAGCGGCGAGCGGATCCCCGTCTCGCGCGTGAAGGTCAGACTGGTGCCGTAGCCGTGGTCGATGTACACGCCCGGCCACGAGCGCCGGTGCCCGAACACGCTCAGCCCCGCAGTGTGGCGCGGGTTGCCGAACCACTGCTGCCGCAGCTCCGCGCTGGCCTGCCACGTGGGCGAGAGGAACCGCCCCCCTTCGCCGAGGGCCACCTCGTTGATCTTCAGCCGGTCGCGGAAGATGAGCCGCCCGTTGAGCTGCTCGGCCAGCAGGTTGCCGAGCGTGCCCTGGATGTCCAGCCGGCGCGGGCCGTCCAGCCAGTAGTAGTGCGTGAAGCGCCCCTCGACCTGGATGAAGTCCACGTTGTTGAACCCCGTGCTCACCCGCGCCGAGCGGAGCGGCGCCTCGCGCAGCTGCACGACGACCGTCTTCACGCTGTCGGGCGAGCCGCCCGCCGCGTGGCGCTCGGGGTCCTGCAGCTTCGCGTAGTACGACGCGCTCTCGGGCGGCACCACGCGAATGTGGGCGCTGCGGAAGAGGTTCGACTGGTACAGGCGGCGCTGGCTGCGCGTGACGTCGGAGAGGCGGTAGACCTTCCCCTCCCGGATCGTCATCGAGTTGCGGACCGTCTGCTCGTCCACCTTGTCGATGCCGACGACGTGGATGTCGCCGACGGTCGTCAGCTTCTTCGGGTCCAGCGTGAACGTGACGGTCGCCTGGTGCGCGCTGTCCACCGGGCCCGGCGCGTCGGCCACGTCCACCGCCGCGTCGCCGTAGCCCTTCTCCCACATGGCGTCGCGCAGGTTCGTGAGCGTCGTGTCGATCTGGAAGAAGTTGTACGGCTTCCCGGCGCGGACCTTCACGCTGCGCGCGATCTCCCGCCGGTTGAGCGGCTCGCCGAGCGGCAGGACCGTCACCTTCTGCACGACCGTCGGCGGCCCCTCGGTGACCGTGAACGTCACCGTCACCCTGCCGTCCTCGCCCTTCACGACGCTCGTGTCGACCGTCGCCTCGCGGTAGCCGCGCTTGTAGTAGAATACCTTCACGCGCAGCGGGTCGCGCTGGAACTCGGTCCGGTCGAGGTACTCGTGCTCGTAGAAATAGGCCGACTTCGAGAAGACGCAGAAGACGATCAGGAGCTTGCTCCGGCAGCGCGACTCCTCGACCGAGATGCTCCGCTCCAGCTCACTCGACTGGACCGCCTTCACGCCCCGGAAGACCAGCTTCTTCACCTCGGGCGCGTCGATCTCGTCCTGCGGCCCCTTGCCGCGAGTGGTCTGCGCGGCAACGGATACGAGCGGGAACGCCAGCGGGAACGGCGCGAGAAACGCCGCGGCCAGGAGCAGGGCGCGAACGGGGCGTAGCATAGCCCTGGTTGGAAAGCAAACATCGGGCCCCTGAACAGGACGCGGGATGCCGTACGCGGGACGGCCCGGCGGAGAGACCTCTCCGCCGGGCCGTCCCGCCTCCGAAACCGCCCCTCTGCACCCCCCGTACGGCCCCCCGTAGCGCTCCCCGCCACCCACACCTCGGAGCCCCCATGGAGTCGATGCTGCGCGACCTCCGCTACGGCGCCCGGTCCCTCATCAAGAGTCCGGCGCTCACGCTCGTCTCGGTGCTCGCGCTCACGCTCGGGATCGGCCTCACGACGACGATGTTCAGCATCGTCTACGGCGCCCTTATGCGCGGGCTGCCGTTCGAGCGTTCCGAGCGGATCATGTCCGTCGCGCGGAACAACCCGTCGCGCAACGAGCGGCGGATGGATTTCACGCAGCACGACTACGTGGACTACCGCGAGCGGCAGCGGTCGTTCGAGGAGCTGGCCGCGTTCTACACCGGCACCGTGAACGTGAGCGGCACCGAGAAGCCGGAGCGGTTCGACGGCGCGTTCTCGAGCGCGAACCTGTTCGCGGTGCTTCGCGTGCGGCCCATCCTCGGGCGCGGCCTCCAGCCGGCGGACGACAAGTTCGGCGCGCCGTACGTCGCGGTCATTGGCTACCAGATGTGGAAGGACCGCTTCGGCGGCGACCCGAACGTGATCGGCACCACGATCCGGGCGAACGGCCGCCCCACCACCATCGTCGGCGTCATGCCCGAGAAGTTCGCCTTCCCGGGGAACGAGTCGGTCTGGGTCCCGCTCCAGCTCGACGTGCTGAAGCTCAAGCGCGGCGAGGGACAGTCGCTGGACGTCGTCGGGCGGCTGAAGGACGGCGTCTCGGTCGACCAGGCCTTGCTCGACCTCGGCACCATCGCCCGGCAGATCGCGGCCGAGTACCCCAAGACGAACGAGGGCGTGGGCGCGTTCGTCGAGCCGTTCGTCGACACGCAGATCGGCGACGACGCGCAGAAGATGCTGCTCACGATGCTCGGCGCGGTGGGCTTCGTGCTGCTCATCGCCTGCTCGAACGTCGCCAACCTGCTGCTGGGGCGCGCCGCGCACCGCAGCAAGGAGGTCGGCGTCCGCACCGCGCTCGGCGCGTCGCGGGCGGCGGTCATCCGGCAGTTCCTGGCCGAGGCGCTCATTCTCTCCGCGGCCGGCTCGGCGCTCGGCGTCGGCGTGGCGTACGTCGGCGTGCGGATGTTCAACGCCGCCATCGCCGGCACGCAGCCGCCGTTCTGGCTCGTCATCAAGGTCGACGCGCCGGTGCTGCTGTTCGTGACCGGGCTGGCCGCCGCCGCCACGCTCCTGTCCGGGCTGTTCCCCGCGGTGCAGGCCTCGCGCGCCGACGTCGGCGAGATCCTGAAGGACGAGGCGCGCGGGTCGTCCAGCTTCCGCATCGGGCGGCTGAGCAAGGTCCTCGTGATGTTCGAGATCGCGCTCTCCTGCGGGCTGCTGGTGGCCGCCGGGCTCATGATCAAGAGCGTGACCAAGCTGCGCACGGTCGACTACGGCTTCTCGACCGACGTCTTCACGGCGCGCGTGGGGCTCGACGAGGCGAGATACCCTAACGATTCGGTCCGGCTCCAGTTCTTCGACCAGCTGATCCCGCGCGTGGCGGCGCTGCCCGGGGTGGACGCGGCCGGCCTGACCTCGCGCCTCCCGGTGATGGGCGCCTGGCACGCGCCGTTCACGAAGGAGGGCGTCGCGTACGCGAAGCCGGAGGACCACCCGCGGGCGCGGCGCGTGAGCGTGAGCGCCGGCTTCTTCGACGTCTTCGACGCGAAGCTGCTCCAGGGGCGCCTGATCACGCCCGAGGACCGGGCGGGGAGCGTGCCGGTGGCCGTGGTCAGCGAGAGCTTCGTGCGGAAGTACTTCAGCGGCGAGAGCCCGCTCGGGCGCCGGGTGATGTTCGGCGACGGCACCGACAGTACGCAGAAGTGGATGACCATCGTCGGCGTCGTGCGCGACATGTACGCGGGGCAGCCCGACAACCGCGACCCCGAGGCGATCTACGCCCCGCTCAGCCAGCACCCGGAGCGCTTCGTCAGCATCGCCGCGAAGAC
>DATFPD010000393.1:0-13363 GCA_035265005.1 Gemmatimonadaceae bacterium
CCGCGCTCTCCAGCAGCTCCCGTGCGTGGGCGCGACTCAGCTCGCTCTCCGGATCGCCGCCCAGCATCCGGGCCACCTCGGTCACGCGATCGTTGCCCGCGAGCACGCTGACGTCGGCCGTGGTGACGCCGCCGCGCGCGCCCTTGGCGACCAGGATGTGGTGGTGCCCGCGCGCCGCGATCTGCGGCAGGTGCGTGATGGCGAAGACCTGGTGGTGCGAGGCGACGCGGCGCATGGTCTCGCCCACCTGGAGCCCCACGCGGCCGCCGATCCCGACGTCCACCTCGTCGAACACCAGCGTGGGCACGCGGTCCAGCCGCGCGAGGATTGTCTTGAGCGCGAGCATCACGCGCGACAGCTCGCCGCCCGACGCCACGCGGGCGAGCGCCCGCGCGTCGTGCCCGACGTTGAGCGCCACGCGGAACTCTACGTCCTCGGCGCCGTTCGCCCCTATCTCGGTGCGCGGCGGGAGGGCGACCGTCAGGCGCCCGTCCGGCATCCCCAGCTCGGGAAGCACCTCGTCCACCGCCGCGCTCAGCCGCTCGGCGGCGGCCGAGCGCAGCGCGGTGAGTGCCATCGCCTGCTCGGCCAGTTGCGCACGCGCCTCGGCTTCGCGGCGCTCCAGGTGCTTGAGGTCGAAGCCCGCCGAGTCGACCAGGTCGAGCTCGGAGCGCGAGCGGCGCCCGGTCTCGATGACGTCGGCCAGCGTCGGGCCGTACTTCTTCGTCAGGCGGAAGAGCAGGTCGCGACGCCGCTGCACCTCGGCCAGCCGCTCCGGGTCCAGCTCCACGCCGCGCTCGTACTCCACCAGCTCGCGCGTCAGCTCCTCCAGCGCGTAGTAGGCGCCGTCGTAGACCTCCTGGAGCCTGGCGAGCGAGGGGTCGATGCGCTGGATACTGCCGAGCGAGCGCTGCACCGCTGCCAGCCGCTGGAGCACCGCGTCCTCTTCCCCGTCCAGCACGCCCGCCATGCCGGCCGCCAGCGTGCGCAGCTCCTCGGCGTGCTCGAGGCGGCGGCACTCGTCCTCGAGACGCACGTCCTCGCCTTCGGTCGGCTTGGCCTCCTCGATCTCCCTCGCGACGTGGCGGAGGTAGTCCGCCCGCCGCTCGGCTTCCGCCTTGCGACGCGCCAGGTCCGCGATCTCCCGCCGCACGCCGGAGAGCGTCTCGTACGCCTCGCGCACCCGCGCCGCCTGCTCGGCCGCGCCGCCGAAGGCGTCGAGGATGCGGCGCTGCGACTCGCCGTCGAGCAGCGTCTGCGCCTCGTGCTGGCCGTGCAGGTTCACGAGCAGCCGCCCGACCTCGGCCAGCAGGCCGGCGGTGACGGTGGTCCCGTTCACCCACGCGCGCGTGCGGCCCCCGGCCGCGACCTCGCGCTTGAGCACCACGCGCTGCTCCTCGACGTCGATCCCGCGTTCGTCGAGCAGCGCCGAAATCTCGGGGCGATCGCCGATCTCGAACACGCCCTCCACCGTCGCCCGGTCGGTCCCGGTGCGGATAAGGTCCGCGCTCGCGCGCTCGCCGAGCAGGAGCCCCAGCGCGCCGACGATGATGGACTTCCCCGCCCCCGTCTCGCCCGAGAGCACGTTGAAGCCCGGGGCCAGCGGGAGGGTCAGCGACTCGATGATCGCGAAGTTGCGGACGCGCAGCTCGGTCAGCATAACGACGCCGCGCGCGCGGCCAGCCCGCCCTGCCCGTCCCGCTCGTCGCGGTCGTCGCGCTCGCCGCGGCCGGCGAGCCCGCCCCAGCCCAGCTTGGCGCGCAGGCGGGAGAAGAAGGTGTCCAGCGAGGGGATGCGCACCAGCCGCACCGGCTTCGCCCGCCGCACGACGAGCGTGTCGCCGTCGGTGAAATTGCTCCCCGGCTGGCCGTCCACGGTCACCAGCATCTCGTCGTTGCCCTCGCCCACGTCGGCGCGGAGGGTGATCTCGGCCGTCGGCGGCAGCACCAGCGGGCGGATCGCCAGCGTGTGCGGGGAGATGGGCGTCAGCAGGATCGACTCGACCGTCGGCACCACCACCGGGCCGCCGGCGCTCAGGCTGTAGGCCGTCGAGCCGGTGGGCGTCGAGATCACGATGCCGTCCGCGGCGTACGACGCCACCTTCTCGTCGTTCGCCGCCACGTCCAGCCTGACGACGCGCGCGTACCCGGCCTTGTGGAGCACCACGTCGTTGAGCGCGAAGTGCCGGACCACACGGTCGCCCGTCGGGTGCGTCGGTCCCGTCACCCGCGCCTCCAGCGCCATCCGCTCCTCGGCGCGGAAGTTTCCGGCCGCGAACTGCGTCAGCGACTCCTCCATCTCGGTCGCGCCGCAGGTCGTGAGAAAGCCCAGGCGGCCGAGGTTGACGCCGAAGACCGGCACCGGCCGGCCGGCGAGGAAGCGGGCGCCGCGCAGCATCGTCCCGTCGCCGCCCAAGGTCAGCAGCGCGTCGAGGCCGTCGGGCGAGGTCAGCGGCTCGCCGTCGTTCGCCAGCTCGTGCAGCCCGCGCTCGAACGAGAGGCGCATCCCCAGCTCGGGCGCCACGCGCAGCAGCGTCCCCATGATCCCGGCCAACCCCGTGTAGCCGCGGTGGCCGACGACGCCGACGCGCATCAGCCGGCCAGCGCCTCCGTCTCGTACAGCGCCCGCACGCGCGCGGCGATCCCCTCGGCGTCGAGCCCCGCGCGGGCGAGCTGCCGCGCCCGCGACGCCGCGTACACTATGCGGTCCGGGAGGCCGTGCGCGTGCACGCGCACCGACGCGTCGAGCGACGCCACCTGCGCGGCCATGTAGGCGCCGAAGCCGTTCACCACGGTGCCTTCCTCCACCGCCAGCAGCTGCCTGTGGTCAGCCAGCAGCGCCTGGAGCGTCAGCTCGTCGTGCGGCTTGAGGTAGCGGCAGTTCACGACCGTGACGTTGAGCCCTTCGCCGGCCAGCGTCTCCGCCGCGGCGAGCGACGGGCGCACCATCGTGCCGACCGCGAGCACGGCCACGTCCGAGCCGCGGCGCAGCACCTCCCAGGTGCGCGGCGGCACCGCCTCGATCTCGCCGGCCGGCGGCGCCGCGTCGGGCGCCGAGTCGCGCGGGTAGCGCAGGCAGAACGGACCGTCGTCCTGCTCCAGCCCCGCGCGCAGCAGCGCCAGCATCTCGCGCGAGTCCTTCGGCGCGGTCACCGTCATCCCCGGTACCGCGAGCATGTACGCGATGTCGTACAGCCCCATGTGCGTCTCGCCGTCCTCGCCCACCAGCCCCGCGCGGTCCATGCAGAAGACGACCGGCAGGTGCTGGAGCGCGACGTCGTGGATGACGTTGTCGTAGGCGCGCTGGAGGAACGTCGAATAGATCGCGACGACGGGCCTGATGCCGCGCGTCGCCATGCCGGCCGCGAAGGTCACCGCGTGCCCCTCGGCGATCCCGACGTCGAACACGCGCTCCGGATGCGCCTTGGCCGCGACGCCGACGCCGGTGCCGCTCGGCATCGCGGCGGTCACGGCGACCACGTCCTTCCGCTCGGCCATCAGCTCGGAGAGTCCGCGCCCGAAGACGTCGGTGTAGCCGGGCTTCTTGGCGGCGTTGCTCACCAGCTTCCCCGTGGACGGGTCGTGCCCCGGCGGGAGGGCGTGCCACTTCTCGACGTTGGTCTCGCCGGCTGGGAAGCCCTTCCCCTTCTGCGTGATGACGTGCACCAGCCGCGGGGTGTTCAGCCCGCGCACCGCCTGCATCGTGTCGATCAGCTGGTCCACGTCGTGGCCGTCGATGGGCCCGAAGTAGCGGAAGCCCAGCTCCTCGAACAGCACGCCCGGCGTGAGGAACGACTTCACCGCCTCCTCCCACTTCCGGACGAGCGTGCCGACGCCGGACAGGGGCCCGGGCGCGTTGTCCACGATCTCGCCGATCTTGGTGCGCAGCCGGTTGTACAGCGAGTTGCGCTGCACCGACGTCAGGTACTTGTTGATCGCCCCCACGTTAGGCGCGATCGACATCTCGTTGTCGTTGAGCACGACGCAGATGTCGCGGTCGGAGTGGCCGGCGTTGTTGAGCCCCTCGTACGCCAGCCCGCAGGTCAGGGCGCCGTCGCCGAGCACGGCCACGACCTTGTAGTCATCCTTCTGAAGGTCGCGCCCCACCGCCACCCCGAACGCCGCCGAGATCGCGGTCGCCGCGTGGCCCGCCCCGAACACGTCGTAGTCGCTCTCGTTCCGCTTCAGGAACCCCGAGACGCCGCCCTCCTGCCGCAGCGTCTCCATCCGGGCGGCCCGGCCGGTGAGGACCTTGTGCGGGTAGCCCTGGTGTCCGACGTCCCAGACCAGCTGGTCGCGCGGGGTGTCGAAGACGTAGTGCAGCGCGATCGTCAGCTCCACCACGCCCAGCCCGGCACCGATGTGCCCGCCCGTCCGCGAGCAGGTGTCGACGAGAAACGCCCGAACCTCGGCGGCGAGCTGGCGCAGCTCGTCGCGGCTCATCCCACGGAGGTCGGCCGGCGAGCGCACCCTGGCGAGAAGCGAAGTGTCCATGGCGTTGAAAGTTAGCGGGGGGGAGGGGTAGAGAGGTATCGGGACTGGTCCCGCGTCACGACTTTCTCGCCACCACGAAGCCCGCGATCCGCTCCAGGGCCGGCGTCAGCAGGCCGACCTCCCGCAGCGCCTCGCAGGCTTCGTCGGTCAACGCCCCGGCCCGGTGGATGGCTCCCTCCACGCCCAGGAGCGCCGGGTAGGTGCTCTTCCCCAGCGCCTGGTCGCGGCCGGCCGTCTTCCCGAGCTGGTCGCTCGTCCCCGTGACGTCGAGCACGTCGTCCGCGATCTGGAACGCCAGTCCGATCGCGGCGCCGTAGCGCTCCAGCGCCGTCAGCTGCGCCGCGGCCGCCCGCGCGGCCCACCCCCCGAGCCGCACGGCCGCGACGATGAGCGCGCCCGTCTTGCCCCGATGGATTCGCTCCAGCTCTGCCACACTCAGCGTGCGCCCCTCCGCCGTGAGGTCGAGGAGCTGGCCGCCGATCATTCCGCCCGCCCCCGACGCCTGCATCAGCTCGCGCACGATGGCGCCGCGCGTCTCCGGCGGCAGCTGCAGTGACGCCGCGGCGTCGCCGGCGGCCCGGACGGCCAGGGGCACCATCGCCACGCCGGCGGCCGTCGCCGCCCGAACGCCGAACGCGCGGTGCGCGGTCGGGCGGCCGCGGCGCATGTCGTCGTCGTCCATGCACGGCAGGTCGTCGTGCACCAGCGAGTAGGCGTGCACGACCTCCACCGCCGCGGCGAGCCCGCTCGCGTCCCCGCGCCCGCCCGCCGCCTCGTACGCCGAGAGCAGGAGGATCCCGCGCAGCCGCTTCCCCTCCCCGGCCAGCGTGTAGCGAATCACGCGGGCGGTGTCCGGATGCACGCTCGCGTCCACGTACCGCTCGACGATGGCGCCCAGCGCCGCGTCGACCGCGGACCGCTCCGACTCGAACGACGTCACCGCCCCGTCAACCGCCGAGGTCCGCCAGGTCGAAGCCGCCGTCCGCGCGCTCGACGAGCAGCTTCACCTGCGTCTCGGCGCGCGAGAGCTCCGCGGACGCGGCGCGCAGCCGCTCGACCCCCTCCGCGAAGAGCTGGAGCGCGCGGTCGAGGTCCACGCCCTCGCCCTCGAGCTCCGAGACGATCTCCTCCAGGCGGGCGAGCGACTCCTCGAACGTCACGCGCTCACCCTTCCCCGCCGGAGGTGCCGGCGCGCAGCTCGGTCACGAACGCCGTCGGATTCCCGCGCCGTACGGCGCTCGCCGTGGCGGAAACGACGCCGTCGCGGAGCAGCAGGTGGAACGGCGTCCCGGTCGAGAAGCCGCGGGCCGAGCCCAGCGTGTCGCCGTCGTGCGACCAGACCACCGCGTACCCGCGCGCCAGTGTCGCCAGCGGGCTGAGGGCGTTGAGCCGGCCGGCGGCCTGGTCCAGGCGCGCCCTCCGGCGCTCGACCAGCTGCTCCGCAGCGAGCGAGACGTCCCGGCGCGTGCGCCCCAGCTCCTCGGCCGCGCGGGTGAGCCGTCGCCGGGTCGCGGCGAGCAGCTGCGCGCCCAGCGCCGAGAGAACGGCGCGCTGCTCGGCCAGCACCGGCGTCGCCGCCTCGGCGGCCGCCGAGGGCGTCGGCGCGCGCAGGTCCGCCACCAGGTCGCACAGCGTGACGTCCACCTCGTGCCCGACGGCCGAGATCGTCGGAACCCGGCAGGCCGCGACGGCCCGGGCGACGCGCTCGTCGTTGAACGCCCACAGGTCGTCGCGCGACCCGCCCCCGCGCCCCACGATGACGACGTCCGCCCCGCCCCAGCGCGCCACGCGGTCCAGCGCGGCGCACAGCTCTTCGGGCGCGCCATCGCCCTGGACCTTGGCGGCGACCAGGATGACCTCGACGTTGGGACAGCGGCGGCGCGCGACGGACACGATGTCGTGCAGCGCCGCGCCGTCCGGACTCGTGACCGCCACGATCCGCCGCGGGAAGCGAGGCACCGGGCGCTTGCGCTCGGGGGCGAGCAGGCCCTCGGCCGCCAGACGGGCGAGCGTGGCGTCGAACGCCTTGCGCCACAGCCCGTCGCCCTGCGCCTGCATCGCCTTGACCGAGAACTGCATCTCGCCGCGCGCCGCGTACACGCTCGGCTGCCCGAGGGCGACGACCGACATCCCGTCGTCGGGTGTCGCCAGAAAGCGCCGCTGGTCGCGCGACCAGACCACGCACTTCACCTGCGATTCGGCATCGCGCAGCGAGAAGTACCAGTGGCCGTTGCGGTGCGCCTTGAAGTCGCTCACCTCGCCACACACCCAGAGCGGCACGAATGCCCCTTCCAGGACGTCCTTCGCGGTACGGGTGAGCGTCGTCACGCTGACCGCGGACGCCGGCGACGCGCCGGGAATGGACTCCAGCCCGTCCCCGGGAAGCTCGCCGTACTCGGAGGGCGACCTGGGCTCGGCGACCGCGGCGGCACCGGCGCCCTCGGTCGCCTTGGCGCGCGCCGACTTTCGGCCGCGACCACGGCGCCCGGGCGCCGGCTCCGGCTCCAGGGGCTCCGGCGCCGAGTCGGCGATCGCCTCGGGGAGCGAGACGCCCATCGAGCCGAAAAGGTCCAGCGCCGCCGGCGGCGGCGGAGCCGCGCCGCGGCGGGCTCTGGTCATTCGACCGCGATGCCGGCGGACTGCGCCGCCGCGCGCACGGTGTTCTTCAGCAGCATGGCGATGGTCATCGGCCCCACGCCTCCGGGCACCGGAGTGATGAGCGACGCCACCTCCCGGACCGCCCGGAAGTCCACGTCGCCGGCCAGCACGTACCCGTTCTTCGCCCGCGCGTCGTCCACGCGGTTGATCCCGACGTCGATCACGACGGCGCCCGGCTTCACCATGTCGGCGGTGATGAACCTGGGCCGCCCGATCGCCGCGACCAGAATGTCCGCGCGGCGGCAGTGCGCCGCGAGATCCCGTGTACGACTATGGCAGACCGTCACCGTGGCGTCAGCGCCGGAGCGCGCCTGCATCATCAGGGCGGCCATCGGCTTCCCCACGATGTTGCTCCGCCCGACGACCACGCACTCCGCCCCGCGCGTCTCGACCCCGCTCCGAACCAGCAGCTCCTGCACCCCGGCCGGGGTGCATGGCGCGAAGCCGTCCCGCTCGCCGATCAGCAGCTTGCCGACGTTCACCGGGTGGAAGCCGTCCACGTCCTTGTCCGGCCGGATGCGGCGGATGACGGCGTCCGAGTTGATGTGCTTGGGCAGCGGCATCTGTACCAGGATGCCGTGAATCGCCGGATCGGCGTTGAGCCGGTCCACGTGCGCCAGCAGCTCGGCCTGCGTCGTGTAGGCCGGGAGGCGGATCGTCTCGCTGTGCATCCCGGCCTCGATGCACGCCTTCCCCTTCGACCGCACGTAGACCGCGCTCGCCGGATCATCCCCCACCAGCACGACCGCGAGTCCCGGCTTTACGCCTCGCTCGATCAGCCGCGCGGTGCGCGCGGCCGCGTCCGCGCGAAGCTCCTTCGAGACCGCAATCCCATCGATCAGGCGCGCGCCGCCGGGAGCGGCGTCCATCGTCGCGTCAGTCATCGCGCCGGCCATCGCGTCAGCCATCGCGTCAGCGGGCAAAGTCCACCGCCCGCGTCTCGCGAATCACCACGACCTTGATCTGCCCGGGGTACTGGAGCTCGGTCTCGATGCGCCGCGCGATCTCCTCGGTGAGCGAGACCATCCGCCGGTCGTCCACGTCCTCGGGCACGACGATGATCCGGATCTCGCGCCCGGCCTGGATGGCGAACACGCGGTCCACGCCGCGGTAGCTCGACGCGATGCGCTCCAGCCCCTCCAGCCGCTTCACGTAGGTCTCGAACGCCTCGCGCCTCGCGCCCGGCCGCGAGCCGGAGATGGCGTCGGCCGCCTGCACCAGCACCGAGACCTCGCTCTCGTGCGGCACGTCGTCGTGGTGCGCCGCGATGCAGTTCACCACCAGCGGGTTCTCGCCGTAGCGCGTCGCGACCTCCACGCCGAGCTGGACGTGTGTCCCCTCGTGCTCGTGGGTGAGCACCTTGCCCACGTCGTGGAGCAGCGCGCCGCGCTTCGCGAGCGGGACGTCGAGCCCCAGCTCGCTCGCCATCATCCCGGCCAGCCAGGCGACTTCCTTCGAGTGGTTCAGGATGTTCTGGCCGTAGCTCGTGCGCCACTTCATCCTGCCAATCAACTTTATGAGCTCGGGGTGAAGTCCATGCACCCCAGTCTCGTACGCCGCCTGCTCGCCAGTCTCGATGATCCCGGTCTCCACTTCCTTGCGGGACTTGGCGACGACCTCCTCGATCCGCCCAGGATGGATGCGGCCGTCGGTGACGAGCTTCTCCAGCGCCAGCCGCGCGATCTCGCGGCGAACCGGGTCGAAGCAGGAGACCACCACCGTGTCCGGCGTGTCGTCGATGATCACGTCGACGCCGGTGGCGAGCTCGAACGCGCGGATGTTGCGCCCCTCGCGCCCGATGATGCGGCCCTTCATCTCGTCGTTGGGGAGCGAAACCGCGGACACGGTGCTTTCGGCGGTTTGCTCGGCGGCGATCCGCTGGATCGCCAGCGCGACGATCTTCTTCGCCTCGCGCTCGGCGTTGCGGCGGGCGGTCTCGCGGATCTCGCGGATGCGGTTGGCGGCGTCCGCCTCGGCCTCTTCTTCGAGGCGCCGCATGAGCTCCGCCTTCGCCTCCTGGCTCGACATCCCGGCCAGCTGCTCCAGCCGGTGCCGCTCGTCGCTGATGATGCGCTCCAGCTCGGCCTGCTTGTCGGTCACCTGCTTCTCGCGCCGGCCGAGCTCGCTCGCGCGCTTCCCCAGCTCCTTGTCCCGCTGGTCGATCACGTCGTACTTGCGGTCGAGCGTGGTCTCGCGCTCCTCGAGGCGCCGCTCCTCGCGCTCCAGCTCGTCGCGTCGGTGGCGGACCTCCGCCTCCCACTCCTCGCGACTCTTGATGAGCTCTTCCTTGCCGGAGACGATGGCACCCTTGCGCAGCGTCTCGGCCTCCCGCTGCGCCTCGGCGACGATCCGCTTGCTCGTCTCCTCCGCCGAGGACTGTGCGAGGCGCTGACGCGCCAGCTCGGCGTTTCGCCCCTGCGCTCTCCCCAGAAACACACCGGCCGCCACGGCGACTGCGACGAGCACGAGTACGCCGAGCGCGGCCACGGTTGGATCAACGCTCATATTGGATCTATGCTCCAACGCGACGCACGGTCGCGGAGACGAAAGACAGCGCAGCTCCAGGTAGGTCGCCCGAGGCGGGGCGGCGGCGCGTCCGCCGAGGCGCCGGCGAAGGGCGCGCGGGGGACGTGCTAACTGCCCGAAATGGCTTGACCTACGGAGCTACACCAGTTCAGGGCAAAAGCTACGCGGCGTGTCACGAAAGCGCAAACGACGCATCCGCGCTCTGGTCATACCGGCGTGTTGACCGGCCCGCGCTTGGCCGGCGGAAGAAGTCGCCGTACGTCCTCGGTCAACGCCCGCAGCGACGTCGCAACCGACTCGACCTCCGCCCGGGCCTCGAACAGCTCGCTGGTGATCTGAAGCGCCGCCAGGATGGCCGCCTTCTGCGTCTCGACGACCATCCCGGCGTTCACCACCGTACGTACCGCGCGGTCCAGGTACTCGGCCACCGCTCGCGTGTGTTCGGCGGACGCCTCCGTGCGAAGCGAATACTCCTCCCCCAGAATCTGCACGCGAACCAGGCTCTTCTTCGTCACCGCTGTCCTCCCAGGGTGTGCTGCTGTCGGAGGAACCGAAGACGCTCCAGCATCTGCGTCGTGCGGCTGGTCGCGCCCTCCAACCGGGCGCGAAGCTCCTCGTTCTCACGCTGGAGCGTCGCCAGGCGGTCGCGCTCGTCGTCGGACAGCGGAGGCGACGTCGCGACCTCGTCGAAGGGACCGGCCGCCCGCTCGGGAGCGGAGGGCGCCAGGGCGGCCGCCGCGAAGGCGGCTGCCACCTCCTCGCGCGCGCGCCGGAGCTCCTCTTCCAGCTCCCGCACGCGAGACTCGGCGCCGTGCGCGCGGCGGCGGAAGGACGCCATCTCTTCCCCCAGCCGCGCGACGAGCATCTCCAGCTCTTCGGCCGCCGCCCTCGCGGCGCCGCCGCTAGGTACGCTGTCTGACACCAAGCTCGTCCTCTAGGGCGCGAAGGATGCGGTCGCTGCGCCCCTCGACCTCCTTGTCGCGCAGCGTCCGCTCGGGGTGCCGGAAGGTAAGTCGCCAGGTGAGGCTGCGATGTCCCGCCGGCACGCCGCCGCCGCTGAAGCTATCCACGAGAGTTGCGCTCTCCAACAGCTCGCCTCCGGTGGTGCGCATCACGCGCTCCAGCTCGGCCGCCGGCGTGCTGTCCGGCACCAGCAGCGACACGTCGCGCCAGGCGCTCGGCGTGGTCGGCAGCGCGCGGTAGCTTCGGACCGCGGCGGCGCCGGCGGCCGCGCGGTACACGGCCCCCGGCGCCTCTCGCGCGGGCGCGTCCGACGAGACGACGCCGAGCCGCAGCTCGACCCCGAACGCCGGCGCGGCCCAGTCCGGCGCGTCGAGCGGCACGTGGCGCACGGCGCCGATCGTCTCGCGATCCGCGACGATGTTCCAGAGCACGTCGGTCCCGTCGCCGGGCTCGAGCCTCGCTTCCCGCGTCGGGAGGGCGGCGCGGGCCAACAGCTCCGCCAGCGCCTTGGCGTCCCACTCGTCGAAGCGAGGCGGGCGCGGCTCCGTGAAGTGCGGCGGCCGCCGATCGCCCATCACGAGCAGCGCCACGCGCATCTCCTCGCGCGGCAGCGTGCCGCCCGGCGCGAAGACGGCTCCGATCTCGAACAGCCGGACGTTGCCCTGCATGTGCGCGAGGTTGTACTCCGCGCGCTTCGCCAGCGACTCCAGCACCGAGGTGCGCAGATGCGCCTCGTTCTCGGCGAGCGGATTCGTCACCCGCACGTGGCCCGTGCCCGCGCCGGCGACGAACGGCATCGCGCGCGTCTCCAGCAGCCCGGCGGCCACGAGCGCGGCCCGAACGCGGCCGGACGTGACGTAGAGCGGGTCGTCCGGCACGTTCCCGGGCCGGAACGGACGCAGCTCGTCCGGAAAGCTGTCGTAGCCGCGGAGACGCGCGACCTCCTCGATGAGATCCACCTCGCGGTGCACGTCGCGGCGCCACGACGGGACGTCGGCCAGGAGCGCACCGTCCTCGCCGTCGGTGACGAGGAAGCCCACGGATGCCAGCAGGCTCATGATCTCCTGATCGTCCACCCGCTCGCCCAGCAGCCTCGCGACCCGGTCGGGACGAACCGAGACGAGCCGCTGCTCGGGAAGCGTCGCGTCCGCTTCGATCGGCGCGCCATCCACCGAGCCGCCGGCTGTCGCGAGGATGACCTTCGCCACGCGCTCCAGCGCCACGACCGGGAGCTCCGGGTCCACGCCGCGCTCGAAGCGATAGCTGGCGTCTGTGGAGAGGCCGAGGCGGCGCCGCGTGATCCGCGTGCGGCGCTGGTCGAAGGTGGCGGACTCAATGAACAGGTCCGTCGTGGACTCGGTCACCTCGGTGTCCCGTCCGCCCATCACGCCCGCGACCGCGATCGCGCGCTCCGCGTCGGCGATCACGGACATCTCGGGGTCGAGCGTTCGCTCCACGCCGTCGAGCGTCACGAGCGACTCCCCGGCCCGCGCGCGCCGAACCGAGATCCGGCCGCCCGCGATCTTGTACAGGTCGAAGGCGTGCAGCGGCTGACCCAGCTCGTGCAGCACGTAGTTCGTCGCGTCCACCACGTTGTTGATCGAGCGCGAGCCCACGGCTTCGACCCGGCGAACGAGCCACTCGGGACTGGGGCCGACCTTTACGCCGCGCACCACGAGCCCGGCATAGCGCGACGCGTCCTGCGGGCTCTCGATCGCGACCGCGACCGCGCCCGCGCCCTGCTGCAGACGCGCCAGCGCCGCCGTGTGCGGGATCGCGCGCCCCAGCAGCGTTTCCGCCGAGCGGGCCAGCGAGGCGAGCTGACTGGCCATCTCCCGGAGCTGGCGGTCCACCGCGCTGAGCTCGGCGGACACCGGCGTGCTCTCGGGGGCGCCCGGGATCTCGGGCATGCTGAGCGGAAGCGCGGTCACCGCCGCGATCTCCCGCGCCAGGCCGAGGTGCGAGAGCAGGTCGGGCCGGTTCGGCAGGACGTCGATGACGATGCGCGTATCGCCGAGCGGCATCGCGTCGAGGAGCGGCGTGCCGGGGGCCGCCGAGACGTCGAGCTCCAGGATGCCGCCGCCCTCCTCGCCGAGCCCGAGCTCGCGCGCCGAGCAGAGCATGCCGTTGGAGACCTCGCCGCGGATCTTGCGGCGCTCGATCTTGAGGCCGCCCGGGATCGTGGTGCCGGCGGGCGCGAAGGGGTACAGCTTCCCTTCGACCACGTTAGGCGCGCCGCAGACCACCTCCAGCAGCTCGCCCGTCCCGGCGTCCACCCTGGTGGCCCAGAGCTTGTCCGCGTTGGGGTGCCGCCGCGCCTCCACCACGCGCCCGACGACGATCCCGCTCAGGTCGGCGCGCAGTGGGACCAGCTCGTCCACCGTGGCCACGCGGGCGGTGAGCAGGTCGCGCAGCCGCGCCGGCGAGAGGTCGAAGGGGACGAAGGCGCGCAGCCAGCTGTAGGACGCGTTCATGATCCGATCTGCTCCAGGAACCTGACGTCCGAGTCGTAGAGGATGCGGATGTCCGGGATGGCGTAGCGCTGCATGGCGATGCGCGCCGGCCCCATGCCGAACGCCCATCCGGTGTAGCGCTCGCTGTCGACGCCGGCGGCCTCGAGCACGGCCGGGTGCACCATGCCCGAGCCCAGGATCTCCATCCAGCCCGTGCCCTTGCAGGCGGAGCATCCCGCGCCGCCGCAGAGTCGGCACTCGACGTCCATC
>DATFPD010000394.1:0-13617 GCA_035265005.1 Gemmatimonadaceae bacterium
GGAGATGCACCAGGCAGTAGAGGTGTTTCGGAAAGTGCTGGGGTGAAGCGGGGACGGGGGACGGGGGACAGGGGACGGGGGATGAAGGGCCCCGGGATAGCCTGTCCTGAGCGAAGCGAAGGAGCCCGAGGCACTTCATCCCCCGTCCCCCATCCCCCTTCCCCTCTCGACCGTCCGGGCGGCCGCGATGAGTGCCCGAGCAAGGTCGCCTTTGCGTGCGACCGACACGTCATCGAGGCCGAGCCACGACGCCATGGTGCGGAGCTCGGCGGCGAGCGCGGCGGCGACTTCCTCGGCGTCCACGTCGGGCTCGGCGTAGGCGGCGTGGACCAGGAGTCGGCCGGCGGCGCGGTCGGCCTTGAGGTCGACGCGCGCGGCCAGGCGGTCGCCGAGCAGGAAGGGGAGGACGTAGTAGCCCCAGCGACGCTGCGGCCGCGGCGTATAGATCTCGATGCGGTAGTCGAAGCCGAACAGCCGCGCGGCGCGGGGGCGGTACCAGACCACCGGGTCGAAGGGGGAGAGGAGCGCGGCGGCGTCGATCCGCCGCGGGCGGCGCGCGGCGGGGTGGAGGTACGCCGGCTCCGCCCACCCGTCCACGAGCGCCGGGCGCAGCTCCCCGGCCTCCACCAGCTCGGCGATCCGCGGCCGGGCCGCCCGGATCGGCATCCGGTAGTAGTCGGCGAGGTCGGCGGCGGTGCCGACGCCTAACGCGCCGGCGGCGGCGCGCAGCAGCGCGCGCTGCGCCTCGTCGGGCGGCATCTCGCGCGCGCGGTGCTCGGCCGGGATGACGCGCTCGGCGAGGTCGTAGGCGCGGGCGGAGCCGGCGGCGCGGCGGCCGGCGATCGCCAGGCGGCCGCGGGCGAAGTGGCCCTCCAGGGTCGCCTTGGCGTGCGTCCACCCCCACCAGGAGCCGCGCCGCGTCCCCCGCGTGCCGTCGGGCTCCGGCAGCTCGTCGGCGGTGAGCGGGCCGCGCGCCCGCACCTCGTCCAGCACCCGCTGGGCGTAGTCGGCGTGTTGCGCCATGAAGCGGGACATGGCCTGCCAGCGCCGCTCGAGTCCCTCCTCCCCCAGCATGCGGTGCCGCAGCAGCGGCCAGGTCTCGGCCGGGATGAGCGACGCCTCGTGCGCCCACTGCTCGGCGAGCTCGCGGCGGCGGTACACGAGGTCGTCCAGCAGCGAGCGCTCGTACGGCCCGAGCCGCGAGAACGGGACGACGTAGTGGGCCGGCGCGAGCACGTTCACGTAGTCGATCTGGAGCAGCCCGAGCTGCCTGACGACGCGCCGCAGGTGCCGCGCGTCCACGCGCCCGGCCGGCCGCGGCCGGTCGAAGCCCTGCGCGGCGAGCGCGATCCGGCGGGCGTCGGGGAGGGAGAGCATCGGGGCTCGGGGCTCGGGGCTCGGCACGGCCCGGTCAACCCGGGCGTCCCGGGGCCGTGCCGAGTGCCGAGTGCCGAGCCCCGAGCCCCGATGCGGCGCGCTCGTGCTCCAGCAGCCGGCGCTTGCGCTCGGCGCCCCAGCGGTAGCCGCTCGGGGCGCCGTCCTCGCGCACCACGCGGTGGCAGGGGACGACGAGGGCGACGCGGTTCGTCGCGCAGGCGCGGGCCACGGCTCGGGCGGCGCCCGGCTGGCCGATCGCCTCGGCGACGCTGGCGTAGGAGCGCGTGCTGGCGAAGGGGATCTCTCGCAAGGCGCGCCAGACGCGCATCTGGAACTCGGTGCCGGCCAGGTCCAGCGGCAGGGCCGGGCGCTCGGTCAGCCCGTCGAGGTGCTCGACGATCGCCGCCACCCACGGCGCGCCCGCGTCGTCGTCGCGCTCGACCTCGGCGCGCGGGAACTCGCCGCGGAGCTCGGCCTCGAGCCCCTCGGCCGAGTCGCCGAGGCTGACCGCGCAGACGCCGCGCGCGGTGGCGGCGACGAGCAGCCAGCCGAACGCGGTGTTGGACACCGCGTAGCGGAGCTGCACCCCGCGCCCGCCGTGGCGGTAGGCCGCCGGCGTCATGCCGAGCCCCGCGTCCGCCGCGGCGTAGAGCGAGCTACTCGAGCCGAAGCCCGCCTCGTAGGTGGCGCGGCTCACCGTGTCGCCGCCCTGCAGCCGGTGCTTGAACCGCTCCAGCCGCCGCGCGAGCTGGTAGCGCGTGGGGGAGAGTCCGACGCGGCGGGTGAAGGCGCGCTGGAGGTGGTACGGGTTCGCGCCGACCTCGCGCGCGAGGTCGGCGAGCGTCACCCGCTCGTCGACGTGCGCGTCGAGGTACGCCACCGCGCGCCGGATGCGGGCGGCGGCGGCCGCGCCCTCCGACGCGTCGGGGCGCCGGGGGCGGCAGCGCTTGCACTCGCGGAACCCGTCCCGCTCGGCGGCGTCCGGCCGCGGGTAGAAGCGCACGTTCTCGCGGTGCGGGCGTCGGGAGGGGCAAGTGGGGCGGCAGTAGATGCCGGTGGTGTGCACCGCGTAGACGAACGCGCCGTCGTAGGCGGGGTCGCGGGCGACGACGGCGGCCCAGGACTCGTCAGGCGTGGGGGCGGTCGGGGCGGACGGTACGGTCGGGGCAGTCACGGCGGTCGGCATGGTGTCTCTCGTGTTGGGGTCCGAGAGAATGATCGTTGGGTCGGGAAAGAGAGACCACCGGAAAGTTGACATGGAATTCCTCGAACGGCGAGTTGCCGGTCGTCGGTTGAAGTCGTGAGCTGCCGGTAGCACCGAGCGTCCGGGATGGCGAGTGCTACTGAAAACCGAGAATTTCGACCGACAACTGGCGACTGCCGTGTCCGGCAACGCCTACTCGCCCTGCTGTACTTCCCCGGCGCGGTTCAACCCCCACCGGTTGAGGATCGGCCCCGCGAGCTGGTTGATCGTCATGACGGCCAGGAAGAGCGTGCGCATCTGCGCCCCCACCTGCGGGTAGACGCCGGCGACGATCGTCGCCAGGCCGATCGCGACGCCGGCCTGCGAGATGAGCGCCGTCCACACGTAGCGGCGCTCCACGTCGCCGACGCCGGCCCACCGCGCGCCGAGGCGGCTGCCCAACCAGATCGCGAGCGCGCGCACGGCGACGATGGGGAGCACGATCGGCCAGAGCTCGATCACCTCGCGCAGCCCCATGCTGGCGCCGGCCAGGGCGAAGAAGACGACGAACACCGGCGCCGCCGCGCGCTCCACGGCGTGGCGCAGCTCGGTGCCGTAGCGGCTGCCGTTCTCGGAGACGAAGCCGGCCGTGAGCAGCGTCAGCAGCGTCTCGACGTGGAGGAGGCGGGTGAGCTCGGCGCCGGCCAGCGTCACCAGGATGGCGAACAGCAGCAGCTCGCGGCGCACGAAGCGGAGGTAGAGCGCGACCAGCGCGCCGAGCGCCGCCCCGACGATCACCGAGCCGCCGATCTCCCAGAGCACGAGCCAGCCCGACGAGCCGCCGGCGTCGCCCGGGGGCGGGGCGATCGTGCGGGCGACCGCCAGCGCGCCGCTGAACAGGATGATCACCGCCACGTCCGACAGCAGCACGACGCCGAGGCTGGTGCGCGCCACCGGGCCGCGGGCGCCGGTCTCGCTGAGCAGCGCCATCGTCACCGCCGGCGAGTGGATGATCGCCACTGCCGCGAACAGCACCGCGAACGCCGCCGCCTGCGCCGGGGGCGCGTCGCGGAGGAAGGGGACGGCGCCGCGCGCGGCGAGCAGCAGCGTGAACACGGCCGCGAAGCAGAGGAGGAGCTCCGCGCCCATGATCTTCACGATCGCCACGCCGCGCTCCTTCACCTCCCCCCACTGGAGCTCGGCGCCGGCGAGGAAGGCGATCAGCGCGATGGCGAGCCGGCTCACCGGCGCCAGCTCCGCGACCGCCGCCGCCGAGACGGTGCCGAGCAGCGACGGCCCGAAGAGGATCCCCGCGGCCAGGTAGCCGACGATCTTCGGCAGCCGCCACGCCGCCGCCACCTCGCCCACGGTGTGCGCGGCGAGGATCAGGAAGCCGAAGGTCAGCAGCGACGTCGAGCGCTCCCCCACCCCGAGGGGCAGGATGAGCTGCATCGCGAGCAGCAGCAGGAGCAGGATGGCGGCGCGGCGCATCAGCCGCTCCTCACGCCGGCTCCTCCTCGCCGCGCTCCGTCACCGGCTCCGTCACGGGCTCCGTCACGGGCTCCGTCACGGGCTCCAGCACCGACTTCACCAGGTGCGCCGAGGAGAGGTCGGTGAGGAGGACCGAGGCGATGGCGGCGGTGAAGACGATGTTGGGGAGGTAGGCGCCGTGGTGCTGCTGGTAGTCGAACGCCAGCGCGAGGGCGAGGCCGCCGTGGCCGAGGAGGGCGCGCCCCCAGTGCGGGCCTAACGCCGGCAGCACGCCGTTCATCCTCGCGGCCAGGCGCGCGCCGCCGATCTTGGCCGCGGCGCGGGCGACCAGGAACAGCGCCACCGGTACGAGCCAGGCCCGCGCGCTCGGCGCCCAGGCCGCGCCGGCGAAGATGAGCAGCACGAAGTAGAACGGCCGCTCGGCGGCGTGCAGCGTCGCGGCGATCTCGTCGCGGTTGCGGGAGGTGTTGACCAGCGTCGCCCCGACGACCATCGCCGGGAAGAGCGCCGAGATGCCGAGGTAGCTCGACGCGCCCGCGGTGAGGATGATCGCGCCGCCCATCGACACGAAGAGGCGGTCCACCTTGCGCTCGGCGCCGACGAAGAGGTGGAACAGCGCGCCGCCGACGAGCCCGACGCCGAGGCTGACCACCGCCCATTCGGTGGCGGTGAGCGGGCGGCCGGTGGCCAGCGGGGCGAGGGGGAGGGGGCGCCCGAGGCAGGCGAGCAGCCCCATCACCGAGATGGCCACCAGCGCGTCGACGGCGACCGTGATCTGGAGCTGGCGGAGCGCCGGGTGTCGGCGGCGGCCGAGCGCGCGCGCCACGACCTCGATCCCCGCCGGGGCCGAGGCGGTTGCGATGGCGCCGAGGGCGAGCGACGGGACGAGGGCGGTGCGGAGGCCGATGTCGAACAGCCACATCATCGCCCCGGTCAGCAGCGCCGACACGGTGGCGGCGGTGGCGGCGGCCTCGGCGAACGCCACCTGGAACAGCGCGCCGGGGATGCGCACCAGCTCCGGCAGGTAGAACTGCGTCCCGATGATCGCCCCGATCCAGCCTAACGCCAGCATCGTCAGCGGCGCGAAGCTGCTGACGGTGGCCTCGCTCAGAATGGCCGAGACCTGCGGCCCGAGCAGGAGCCCGAGCACCAGGTACTCGACCCCCGAGACGATGAGGAAGCGCCGCGCCAGCCGGTCGAACGCCACGTGCGCCGCCAGGTAGGCGACGGCGACGACCAGGACCAGCGTCAGGGAGGCGCTCAAGAGGTGAGCGGCTCGGCGGGCGCGCCCCGGGCGGACTGCACGCAGCCCACCAAGCTGAGGCAGGTCAGTGTGATGAGTCCGGCTCCAACGTCGCGTCTCGTGATCGGCATCGGGGCGCTTGGGGTGAGGGGAGCGTAAGGTAGCTGAGAAGCCGGGACACCGGGACGCCCGGACCCTGTCTTTTTGGGACCTTTCGGGTTATATTTCGTGTACTACGGACCGGGCTCAAGTCCTTGATTTGAGCGGTGTTGGATGGGCGGTTCACTGCGAATACTTCAGAGGGGACGGGAGACGCACATGATGACGAATCAGGACTCGACGCGCCCCGCGACGGGCGGGCCGCCCGTGGCGCAGCAGCGCTCGGCGGACTGGGCGCACCGGCTGCACGACCCCGTGGTCGGCCGAGTGCCGGCGATCGACTTCGAGCGGGCGGGCGGAGTCGACCTCGACCGCCTGGAGCGCAGCCTCCAGCTCAACAGCAAGCGGGTCGACCACGGTCGCTACCACGTGACCGGCGGCTCCTCCGACCACTGGGTGGACCTCTACAGCACGTCGCACCCGCGCTGCGACTGCGGCGATCACCTCTGGCGCGAGCGGATCTGCAAGCACATCCTCGCCGCCCTGCTGCGCGAGGGGAACGAGCGGGTGGTGAGCGCGCTGGGCGCGCTGTTCACGCGGATCAAGACAGCGGCGTGAGGCAGGCGCGAGAACGGCCCCGGGAGACTTCCCGGGGCCGTTCCCGCATCTCGCAACCCGCACCTCGCAACCGGGAACGGCACTCGATCTGCGCGAGGTCGTCGGCATGTCTCCCCGACCCGCCAGGCGCGCCAAGGCCGACGCCGTTCCTCTTCACCACGCCGACCCTGGCGCGCCGGAGAACGTCAAGCGCCGCTTCCAGATCGACGAGGTGCTGGCGCGCATCCGGGAGGAGGTGAAGGGGGTGGCCGACGCGGCGATGTTCGAGCTGCGCGACGAGCACGGCTACGGCACGCTCTTCCAGCAGCTCGTCGCCTGCATCATCTCGATCCGCACGCGCGACGAGGTCTCGCTGCCGACGGCGCTCCGGCTGTTCGAGCGCGCGTCCACGCCGGAGGCGGTCGCGCGGCTCTCCGAGGGCGCCATCGACGAGCTCATCGGCGCGGCGACCTTCCACGAGCCCAAGGCGCGGCAGATCCGGGAGATCGCGCGGCGCACGGCCGCCGAGTTCGGCGGGGAGCTGCCGTGCGACTACGAGACGCTGACCTCGTTCAAGGGCGTGGGCCCGAAGTGCGCGAACCTCGCGCTCGGCGTCGCCTGCAACCAGGCGCGCGTGAGCGTGGACATCCACGTGCACCGCGTGTCGAACCGCTGGGGCTACGTGGAGGCGTCGACGCCGGAGAAGACGACGGTCGCGCTCGAGGCGAAGCTGCCGAAGCAGTACCGGATCGAGATCAACCGGCTGCTCGTCCCCTTCGGCAAGCACGTCTGCACGGGCGTGCGCCCCAAGTGCTCGACCTGCCCGGTGCTGCGGTACTGCCGGCAGGTCGGGGTGACGGAGCATCGCTAAGGGTCTCGTCCCATCCCATTGCCACTCGTCACAACTGCGTGTGCAGCCGGCTCCGTCGCTCCTACGTTGGCGCACCACTCTGAGCGAGGAGTCATACGGAAATGCGTGCAGGAATACGGAGTCTCGCGCTGACGCTGGCCGCCGCGGGCGCCGCGTCGGCAGACGCACAGCAGCAGCGCCCAGCACCGCGGCCGCCGAAGACGATCAACGTGCCGGCGGACTACCGCAGCGTGCAGCAGGCCATCGACAGCGCCCGGCGCGGCGACACGGTGCTCGTGGCGCCGGGACGGTACTTCGAGAACATCAGCTTCAGGGGAAAGGACATCGTCCTCACCAGCCACTTCGCGCTGGGCGGGGACACGTCCTTCATCTCGCGCACGGTGCTCGACGGCAGCCGGGCGGCGAACCCCGACACGGCGAGCGTGGTCATCATGGACCACGAGCTCGACTCCACGGCCGTGCTGCAGGGGTTCACGATCACCGGCGGGACCGGCACCGTCTGGCTCGACCCGAAGGACAAGGTCTACTTCCGCGAAGGCGGCGGCGTGCTGTGCGAGTTCGGGTCGCCCGTCATCCGCTACAACGTGATCGAGAACAACGAGGCCTCGGACACGACGCCGGCGAAGGGAGGCACGAAGGTGGTGAGCGCGGGCGGTGGCGGGATCCGCTGCGGCTTCGCCGAGCCGACGATCGAGAACAACGTCATCCGCGGCAACCGCGGGCGCTACGGCGCCGGGGTCGTGCTCTTCCACACGTCGGCGACGGTGCGGAACAACCTCGTCGTCGGCAACACCGGCGGGGAGGACTTCGGCGGCTCGGGGCTCTGGGTGGTGGGGCCGTACAGCCGGCGCGTCCCGAACGTGATCGAGCACAACACCGTCGTCCGCAACGTCTCGGCGAGCGCCGACACGAACCCGCGCGCGATGCGCGGCAAGGCCGGCGGGATGATCTACGCGAACAGCGTCAGCGTCGTCCGCAACAACATCGTCTGGGGGAACAGCCAGGCCATGGGAGGTCAGGTCGGGTTTCCGCCGGGAATGCAGCCGACGATGACGCACAACCTGGTGCAGGGCGGCGGGGTCGCGGGCGCCGGCAACATCGACGCGGACCCGCTGTTCGCCGACACGATCTCCTACCGCCTCTCGCCGCGCTCGCCGGCGGTGGACGCGGGCGATCCCAGGTCGCCGTCGGACCCCGCGAACGGCACTCGTAAGGCGGCCGCCGCGGCGCCAGCCCTCGGCGCGGTGCGCGCGGACCTGGGGGCGTACGGCGGGGCGCGGGCATCGGGACCCGGCACTCGGCGGTCGGCGCGGAACTAGCGCGGTTGCCGCCTGGCTGTGCACCACGGAGCACGCGGAGGGCCGCGCCGGTGCACCCGCCCTCCCGTCAGCCCCTCCGTCATTCCCGCGCCGGGATGCAGACCCACCCGGCAACGGCTCCAGTCGCTACGCGACGATTCGCGCCGTCGCGCGCTGGATTGGTGACGGATCGATGCGGGGGCATGCCTGCGATGCGGCATGCCCCCGCCGACTTGCTCACCCTGCCGCCGAGCATTCATCGTATGGCCATGCCAGTTGCCGCAGCGCGCCGCTACACCGTGGAGGAGGTGCTCGCGTTCCCGGAGGACGGGAATCGCTACGAGCTCATCCGCGGCGAGCTGCTGGTGAGCCCGTCGCCGGCGCTCCGGCATCAGGTAGTCGTGCAGCGGCTCTACATCTCGCTGATCGACTATCTGCGGCCGCTCGGACTGCACGAGTCCGCGTTCTGCGTCTCCGCCGACATCTCGTGGGGCGACGACACGCTGGTGCAGCCCGACGTGTTCGTCGCGACAGCCGGCGAGCTGCGGCACGCGTGGCGCGACGTGAAGACGCTGCTGCTCGCCGTCGAGGTGCTCTCACCGCGCTCGTCGCGCGCCGATCGCGTGCTCAAGCGTGACGCCTACCGCGAGCACGGGGTCGGCACGTACTGGATCGTGGACCACCGTGCGGGCGTGGTGGAAGTGTGGCGACCGGGCGACGAGCGGCCGGAGATCGTCAGCAACACGCTGCGATGGCGGATCCAGGACGCCGCACCGGAGCTGACAATCGACCTCACGAGCCTGTTCGAGGGGCTGCCGGAAGACTAGCAGGCGGACTCCTCGGCGCCCGTTTCGTGCAGTATTGCTCCCGGGCTCACCGGGGGATGACTCGATGACTGACCAGACGGGCGCCGTCCGCGATCGCCGGGCCGACGGTCCCCACTCGCCGCTCGTGCGGCGGCTGACCGCCGGGCTCGAGCCGCCGACCGTGCGGCTGACGATGGAGCGCTGTCTGGGCGGGGAGCTGTCGACGGCGGTGGCGATCGTGTCGCTGCTGGACCAGACGCGGAGCGCCGAGAAGGTGCGCGGCGTCGTGGACGAGGTCACCCGCCGCGCCGACGAGGACTCGCGCGTCGAGGACCGGCTGGTGCGCGACCGCGTGGACGACCTGACGCAGCTCCTCGTGGACCGGGAGCTGGAGGTGGACCGCATCGTCGACCTGCTGCACGCGGGGACGGCGATGGCGACGGAGCATCCGCCGGCGAGCGTGGAGGACGGGATCGCGCGCTGCGAGCAGCTCTTCGACTGGTCGGTGCAGCAGTCCGAGGAGGCCAGCGTCGCGCCCTACTCGCTGGGGAGCCCGGAGCTGCTCGACCGCTCCACGCGCGAGATCGTCTCGCTGTTCGACGGCTGGGGGCTCCTCGGCCCCGACCGCGCGGTGCTGCAGATCGGATGCGGGATCGGGCGCATGGAGGCGGCGCTCGCCGGCCGGGTGGGCGAGGCGCACGGCGTGGACGTCTCCGAGCGCATGGTGGCGGCGGCCCGCCGCCGCACGGCCTCGCTGCCGAACGTCACGATCACGAAGACGTCCGGGCAGGACCTGTCGATCTACGGCGACCGCCGCTTCGACATGGTGTACGCGGTGGACACCTTCCCCTACCTGCTCCAGGCCGGCCGCCCGCTCGTCGAGCGCCACTTCGCCGAGGTGCACCGCGTGCTCCGGCCGGGCGGCGAGCTCATCATCCTCAACTTCTCCTACCGCGGCGACGCCGACCGCGACCGCACCGACATCCGCCGCCTCGCGCACGAGTACGGCTTCACCGTCGTCGTCGACGGCGAGCAGCCGTTCGAGCTGTGGGACGGGAGGGTGTGGAGACTGCGTAAATAGGCTGCGTGCTGCGTGCTGCGTGCTGCGTGCAGGGCCCCGGGAGGCAGCTACTGGCTTCCCGGGGCCCTGCACGCAGCACGCAGCACGGATCAGCCGTTCACGTCGCTTCCGGCGCCGGGACTTCTGCGTTCTGGAGTGACGGGCGGCTGTTCACGGCGAACTTCTGGATCGCCTCGAGGGTGGCCATGCAGAAGCCGGCCCAGGCGAGGCCGATGAGGACGCCGGCGAGGACGTCCGACGGGTAGTGGACGCCGAGGTAGAGTCGGCTGATGCAGATCAGCGCCACCAGGGTCAGCGCGACGATCATGATCAGCGCGCGCAGGAAGCGGTGGGGCTCCAGGCGCGCGGCCAGGTACGCGATGGTGAAGTAGACGATGGCGGCGCTCATCGCGTGGCCGGAGGGGAAGGAGCTGCTCATGGCCTCCTGCCCCCAGGTGAAGATGCGCGGGCGCGGGCGGTCGAAGCCGAGCTTCAGGATGTTGTTCAGGATGATGCCGCCGACGGTCGCGACGGCGAGGAGCAGCGCCGAGTAGCGGTGCTGGGTCAGAAAGAGGAAGAGTCCCACCACGGCGACCATCGTCATGACGGTGACGGCGGTGCCGAGGTAGGTGACCTCGAGCATGAAGCGCTCGACCGCCGGGCTGCGGTGGTCGCCGAGGTAGGTCATGACCGCGTCGTCGAAGCGCTGCGTGCCGCCGGAGCGCACGTGGCCGGCGACGAAGGCGAACGCGGACGTGCCGATGATGGCGACGATCGCGCCGGCGACCAGGAAGATGCCGAGCCCTTCGGCGAAGCTGCGTCCGCGGGCGCGGGCCGCGCGCAGTCCGCCGAAGATCAGGTCCCAGAAATACTCGAAGTGCCGGCGCTCCTCGCGCCGCTCCGGCTGTCCGGTTGGCTGTCCGGTTGGCTGTCCAGTGGGGTCGGTCATGCATCGAGATCGTGCACGACGCGGGCCCGTAAACATCTCGCGCCGCTGGCGTGCTTCTGGCATAACGTGTCTGCAAGCAAGACGGCGCTGCTCGCGGGTCGCGGCGATCGGCTACCGGCTTCGGCGTGCTGCACGGCGTTGATGTTCTCACCTCGCAGCCCCGAGTGCCGACCGGAACGGGGCATAGAAAGATGAAGCATCCCACGGCGTACGATGGCTGCGTGGATGCGAACAGCCGGTAGCCGATACGCCGCCACCCTCAGCGCCAGGATCGGTCGCGTCATCGGTCGCGTCATCGGTCGTGCTGGCGCGGGCGCCGCACCGGGGTCATCATTGGCGCCGGTCCTCGCTCGCCGCCCGCCGCCACCGCCGACGCCCCCGCACCACGCCCGCCATGCGCACCACCCCCCCGCCGCCGCCGCCGCCGGCCCGCCGCCTCCCGCTCCGGGGGCTTCCGGCGCTCTCGGCGCTTCTGCTCTGCGCCGCCGCGCCGCTCGGCGGCTCGTTAGGTGCGCAGCAGGCCCAGCCGGGGCAGGGGCTCCGCGGCAAGATCTCGGAGCTCTTCATCTTCGGCTCCGGCCAGGAGCCGCTCTTCCTCGGCGGCTCGGCCGACCCCAACAACCCGGCGTCGATCCGCGCCCACGGCACGCACTTCATCCCGTCGGCGGCGCAGCAGAACGGGTCGGTGATCCTCTTCGTCACCGACGCCATCAGCGCCAACATCGGCAGCATCCCGATCGGCTCGACCAGCGGCGGCGAGACGTTCCGCTTCGAGGGGGGCGTGCCCGTGAAGACCTCGATCTCAGCCGGCCCGATCTTCGGCGAGCGCGCGCAGACGCTCGGGCGGGGGCGCGCGCTCGCCGGCGTCAACCGCACCGCCTTCACCTTCCGTACGCTCCGCGGCGTGGACCTCGAAAACATCGAGCTCAACTTCACGCACGAGAACGTGGACTTCGAGGGGTGCGACGAGCAGTTCAACGCGGACTGCAGCCAGATGGGGGTGCCGAACCTGGAGAACGACGTCATCCAGGTGCGGCTCGCGCTCGACATCGACGTCGCCGTGACCTCGTTCTACCTGACCTACGGCCTGACCGACCACATCGACGTCAGCGCGGTGGTGCCGCTCGTCTCGACGACCTTCAACGGCCGGAGCGACGCGCAGGTGTTCCCCTTCGGCGGCCCGACGGCGGCGCACTTCTTCGCCGGCACGCCGGAGAGCCCCTCGCTCGCGGCCACGCGCGCCACCGAGGGCTCGGCGTTCGGGATCGGGGACGTCGCGGTGCGACTCAAGGTCGGGGTGCGCGACCTGCCGCGCACGAGCGTGGCACTGCTGGGCGACGCGCGCTTCGCCACGGGCAGCGAGGACGACCTGCTCGGCGCCGGCCGCTTCAGCGCGCGCGGGCTCGCCGTGCTCTCGGCGCGCGCGGGCGCGTTCTCGCCGCACGCCAACGTCGGCTACCTCTACACGACCGGCAAGGACCGCAACGACGCCATCCTGGCGACGCTCGGCTTCGACCACCTGCTGGCCGACCGCGTCACCCTCGCCGCCGACCTGGTGAGCGAGCTCCAGGTCGGTACGACCCGGCTCACCCTGCCGCAGCCGGTGACCTACAACGCCCCCTTCCGCCGCGTGGTCAACCCGACGCTGATCCCGGACATGCGCGACGACCTCGTCAACGGCTCCTTCGGGTTCAAGCTCAACGCCGGACCGGGCATCACACTCGTCGGCAACGCCCTCTTCCCCCTGAACCGCGGCGGTCTGCGGCCGGAAGTGGCGTACACGGGGGGGGTGGAGTACACGTTCTGAGCGCGGGATGGGGGATGGGGGAAGGGGGATGAGCTGCCGCTCGGGAGAGCCTGTCCTGAGCGAAGCGAAGGATCCCGAGGCACTTCATCCCCCTTCCCCCATCCCCCATCCCCTTTTCGTCAGCGCACCGACGTCATCTGCCACGTCCCGCTCGCGTCGCGGCGGAAGGAAGCGCGGAAGTCCACCGGTCTGTGCATCGAGCGGCCGTCCGTCTTCACGTAATCGTACGCGCCGGTGAGTCGTGCGTCGGCGGTCGCGCCGTTGATGTCGAGCGCCTCCACGTTGAAGGTGACGTGGAGGGAGCGCACGGACTCGAAGAACGACTCGAAGCCGTTCTGCTGCGCCGAGGTGATTCCGGCGTAGGCGCGGCGGAGCTGCGCCACGTCGCGCGACTCGATCGCCCGCGCGTAGGCGGCGACGAGCCCGGCGATCTCGACCGACGGGTTGGGCGCCGCGGCCGGGGCCGCGGCGGTGGACGACGGCGCCGGGGCCGTCACGACGGGTGCGGGAAGCGGCGCTGACACGACGGGGGTCGCGGCCGGCGCGCTGTCGGAGGCCCGGGTCGCGGCGGCCGGCGAGTCGGACGCCTGTTGCCGGCGGAGCGCGGTCGCGTCGCTCTCCGGCGGCGCGGCGGGCGGCGTGGCGCCGGCGACCGTGCGTGGCGCCGGCTGCTGCGAACGGAAGATGGCCGGGCTGGACGGCGCCGGCGCGGCCACGCTCTGGCGCGCCGGCGCCGCCGCGGCCGACGGCTGGGCGCTCGGCGGGACGCTCTGGGACGCACTCTGCGCGGCTCCCGCCGTCGGGAGCTGCTGGGGCGCGCCGGGCGGGGCCGCGCC
>DATFPD010000395.1:0-1975 GCA_035265005.1 Gemmatimonadaceae bacterium
TCAGCGCGCTCTCGAACCCGCGGCGCCGCGTACGGCCCGCGTTGCGGAAGTAGGAGCGGCTGGACGCCGCGGTGAACTGAATCAGCTCGTCGCGCACCGGCGTCACGAACCCGGCGATGTCGTACTGCACGCGATTCAGCACGAGCCCCTTCATGCCGATCTCGTACGTCGTCGAGTACTGCGGCTTGAGGTCGCGATTGATGCCGGCGTCGCCGTTCTCCTGGTTCCCCAGCTCGGTCGTCGTCGGCGTCTCGAACGCCGAGGAGACGTTGGCGTAGAGCGCGTGGAGCAGGCTCAGTCGCGTCACCACGCCGACCGCCGGGCTGAACGCGCGCATCGTGCGGTCGCCGGAGTCGTCCGGGTTCGTGCCGGCGACGAGGTGGTCCTCGACGCGGAACTTGATGACGTCCGCGCGCCCGCCGACGCTCAGGCTCACGCGGTCGCCGAGCCGCAGCTCGTCGCGCACGAACGGGCCGACGCTCTGGATCAGCTCCCGCTGGTCGAGGGTCACCGCGCCGCGCTCGCTGGTGACGGGGACGGTGCAGCCGGCCGGCGGCGCGGCCGTGCGTCCGTTGCAGGCGTTGAAGTTCTTCCGGTCGTCGTCCTGCCGCTGGTAGTCGACCCCGGCGCTCAGGCGGTGCGTGACGCCGAAGAGCGGGACCGGCACCGCCGAGCCGCGGAGGCTCGCCCCCGCGGTCGACCGCCCCACGTCGACGACGTTGAAGGTCAGCGGGTTGTAGAGGCTGCGCCACCCGCCGTAGGCGAGCGCGAACACGTCGCCGCCGCGCACCGGGCGCGACGCCGAGAGCCCGACCTGCCCCTGCGTCACCTCCTTCCGCGCGCGGCGCGCGACCGACAGCGGGTCGGCGCGGCGCCGGTCACCCGCCATCTCCGGGTACGTCAGCGCCCCGGGGTTCTCCGCCAGCGGCATGTCGAGCAGGAGCGCGGTCAGCGCGACGTCGGTCCCGGCGGTCCGCACGACGGCGCGGCCGAAGCCACTCGTCAGGCGCTGGCGCGCGTAGTCGCGGTAGCCCTCGCCGTCGTTGTGGGCGACGTTCGCCTGGTAGCGCAGCCGCTCGCCGGCCGCGCGCCCGCCGACCACCGCGCTCCACCGGCCGAAGCGGCGGACGTCGCGCCCGCCGTCGTCGTTCGACGTGTTCTGGAGCACGCCGCGCAGCTGCGCCGCCACGCGCCCCGCCGGCGGCTCGACCGTCCGCACGTCGATCACGCCGCCCGACGCGTTGCCATAGAGCGCGGAGGCGGCCCCGCGGATGACCTCGATGCGCCCCACGCTCTCGAGGTCCATGTAGTCGACCGGCGTCTGCCCGTCGGGGAGGGTGAGCGGCATCCCGTCGCGCAGCACGCGCACGCCGCGCACGCCGAACGCCGAGCGCGAGCCGAAGCCGCGGATCGAGATGCGCGGGTCCTGCGACGGGTTGCTGCGGTTGGCCACCGTCACCCCCGGCAGGAGCTGGAGCTGCTCGTCCAGCGAGAGGTGCCGCTGCCCGGGGCGCGCGCTGTCCGGCCGCACCGAGGTCACCGCGAACGGCAGCTCGAGCGGCGACCGCGACGACTCGCGCGTCACCTGCACGCGCACGGTCGGGAGCCGGCGCGCCGCGGCGCTGTCGGCCACGCCGGCCGCCGTCGTGTCTCGCGTGGTCTGCGCGCCAGCGCCAGCGCCCGCGAGGAGTAGGCCGGCGAGCCCGGTGCCGACGGCGGCACCCCAGCTGGTGGACATGCAGAGCCTCCTCGAGGTAGGAATGCGCCGGCGGCGGCGCCGGAGGACTAAGGTACAGCCGATTCCGCTGGCGGGCAGCAGGGAAATTCGCGGGGGCGAACGGCGGGTTGCCAGTCGTCGGTTGAAGTACCCGGTTTTCAGTAGCACCAGGCATTCCGTCCGACGCCAGGAGAACCCCCACACCCCGCAAGCGGGTTCCTGACAGACCCCGGCGGCGACTCGATGTAGCCTCTCTGG
>DATFPD010000396.1:0-19327 GCA_035265005.1 Gemmatimonadaceae bacterium
CATGTTCAAGACGTTCATGGGGCCGGTCGAGGACACGGCCAGCGTCGTCTACCTGCGCCCGGAGACGGCGCAGGGGATCTACGTGAACTTCCTGAACGTCCAGCAGAGCACGCGGCAGAAGGTGCCGTTCGGCATCGCGCAAATCGGGAAGGCGTTCCGGAACGAGATCACGCCGGGGAACTTCGTCTTCCGCACGCGCGAGTTCGAGCAGATGGAGATGCAGTTCTTCGTCGACCCGCAATCGGACCACATGCAGTGGTTCGAGTACTGGAAGGCGCAGCGGATGGAGTGGCACCACGGCCTCGGCCTCTCGCCGGAGCGGCTGCACTTCCACGCGCACACGGCGGACGAGCTGGCGCACTACGCGCGGGCGGCGTTCGACATCCAGTTCGACTTCGGCGGCACGCTCGGATTCCAGGAGATCGAGGGCGTGCACCACCGCGGCGACTTCGACCTGTCGCGCCACCAGGAGTACTCGGGGAAGAAGCTCGAGTACTTCGACCAGCCGAACAACCGCCGCTTCGTGCCGTACGTGATCGAGACGTCGGTGGGGGCGGACCGCACGGCGCTGGCGCTGCTGGTGAATGCCTACCGCGAGGAGGAGGTGCCTGGCGAGAGCGAGGGGCGCACGGTGCTCGGGCTGCACCCGTCGCTGGCGCCGATCAAGGCCGGCGTGTTCCCGCTGGTCAAGAAGGACGGGATGCCGGAGATGGCCGAGCGCATCGCGGCCGAGCTGCGCCGCCGCTTCCCCGTGTTCCTCGACGACTCGGGCGCGATCGGCCGCCGCTACCGCCGGCAGGACGAGGTGGGCACGCCCTTCTGCATCACCGTGGACGGGCAGTCGACGCAGGACGGCACGGTCACGATCCGCGACCGGGACACGCTGCAGCAGGAGCGCGTGGCGGGGCCGTTCGTCGGCGACTACATCATGGAGCGCAGCGGGAACTGAGCGGACGCGTCATGCCGACGACCTCGCTCTCCCTCTCCCTGGACCGGCTGCGCGCCGGCGGGGAGACCTTCATGGAGGAGATCTCCCGCGAGCACTACCTCGCGTTCTCGGGACTGAAGCCCCAGGCCGAGCTCCAGCCGATCTACGCCCGGCACGCGGCCGTGCTCGGCGACGACGCGCTGGCGATGGTGCTGGAGCAGTTCCGCGGCTCGGCCGAGGGGAGCGAGGAGCGGCGCTCGGCGCGGCTGCTGCTGGAGTGGCTGGCCGAGGCGCGCGCGTCGCGCGAGCTGGCGGAGCTGGACGAGCGCGAGATCGCGTGGGAATCGGGGGCGGTGATTCGGCGCGCCGACGGAAGCCAGGTGCCCTACCAGCGCGCCGCGATCGACATCGCCAACGCCATCGACCGCGCCGAGCGGCTGAGCCTCGACGCCGCGCGGGCCGCGCTGGTGAAGGCCGAGCTGGCGCCAATGAAGCAGGAGCGGCTGGAGCGCGACCGCGACCTGATGCAGTCGCTCGACCTGGCCGGCGGCTACGTGCCGACCTTCGAGGCGCTGAGCGGCGTGCCGGTGCGGCCGCTGGTCGAGCAGTGCCGGGGCTTCCTGCGCGACACGCAGGCGATGTGGGACGAGGTGTTCCCGGAGTTCGTGCGCCGCGGGCTCGGGATCGAGCCGGGCGAGGCGACGCGGTCGGACGCGCTGGCGCTGCTGCGGGCGCGCGAGTTCGACGCCCACTTCCCGGCGGCGGCGATGGAGGAGTCGATCCGCCGCCAGGTGGCGGAGATGGGCGCCGACCCCGCCGCCGGCGGGCGCGTGCGCTTCGACACCGGCGAGCGCGCGGGGAAGCGGCCGCGCGCGTTCTGCGCCCCGGTGCGGGTGCCTGACGAGGTGTACCTGGTGCTGCGCCCACACGGCGGGCAGACGGACTACAACACGTTCCTGCACGAGCTGGGACACGCGCTGCACTTCGCCAACATGCGCGCCGACCACCCGTTCGAGTTCCGGTGGCTGGGCGACAACTCGGTGACGGAGTGCTACGCGATGCTCTTCGACCACCTGATGCAGGACCGCGGCTGGCTGCTGCGCTACACCGGGCTCGGGAAGTCGAACGTCGAGCGCTTCCTGCGCGCGGCGGGGTTCGAAGAGCTGCACTTCCTGCGGCGCTACTCGGGGAAGATCATCTACGAGGAGCAGCTCTACGACGGCGGCGTCCCGTGGGGCGCGCTCCCCGACCTCTACGTCGACACGCTGACCTCGGCGACGGGCTTCCGCTACCACGCGGCCGACGCGTTCGTGGACGTGGACGCGCGCTTCTACGCCGCCCGCTACCTGCGCGCGTGGCAGCTCCAGGCGCTCGTCACCCGCACCCTGGTCGAGCGCTTCGACGAGGACTGGTGGCGCAACCCGCGCGCGGGCCCGTGGATCGTCGGCGAGCTGTTCGCCGAGGGGCAGCGGGAGCTGGCGCAGGAGCAGGCGACGCGCGTGGCGGGGGCGGAGCTGAGCTTCGCGCCCCTGGTGCGGTCGATCGAGCGGATGCTCGGGTAGGGCAGGGCCGGGCCTGCTGGCAGCCCCCTGGTGGGTCAGTTCGAGGGCACCGAGAACAGCAACGGCAACGGCATTTTGACAGGATGAACAGGATGGACGGGATGAACAGGATTACTGGCTCGGGAGACGTTGCATCCCGGAGCTTTCATCCCGTTCATCCTGTTCACCATCCTGTTCATCCTGCCAAAATGCCGTTGCTGTTGCCCTTGCCGTTGCCACAAACTGACCGACTACCGGCAGTCCGGTAGTGGGTCAGTTCGAGGGGAGCCGCCGCGACGGCAACGACAACGGCAACGGCAACTGCACTTGGACAGGATGCACAGGATGGTGAACAGGATGACGGGCCCCGGGACGCCTCCCGAGCGGTCCTCATCCTGTCCACCATCCTGTGCATCCTGTCAAAATGCCGTTGCCGTTGCCGTTGTCGTTGCCGTTGCCTCAAACTGACCTACCGGCAGTCCTGTAAACTTGTGTTTTCCGGCCGGGTCCGCTAGAATTCAAGACTGACGCACTCGTGCCGCCCCGGCGCGCCGCGACGCCGCGGCGCGCGTCCGGCGACCTGCCTTCGCCTCAGCGTCGCCCCCGCAGTCGCCCGCCACATGCGCAGTCCAGTTCTCCGCCGCCCCACTGCATGGGCGACGTCGCTCGTACTCGCCCTCCCCGCACTCGCCGCCTGCGGGTCCGATGGAGGGACCCCCACCGGAAGCGACGATGGTAGCGGTAGCCCCGGCATCCGGCTCGTCGCCGGCGCCGGGGTGACCGACTCGGTGCTGTTCCAGCCCATCCAGGCGCTCGTCGTGGAGGTGCGCGGGGAGGCCGGGGCACCCAGGTCGGGCGTCGTCGTGCGCTTCGACGCCGTGCCGCCGGCCGACGAGTTGCGCCGCGCGGAGCACTCCGTCCTCGTCTGCCCGCTCGACGCCCAGGCCTGCGGGATGTACTCGTCGGGGAGCTTCGCCACCGACACTACCGACGCCCTGGGGCGCGCCAAGGTCCTGGTGCGCCTCGGCACGGTCGCCGGCCCGGCGGCGGTCGGGCTGTTCGTGCCGGAGCTCGCGCTGCGCGACACCGCGCGCTTCACCGTGACGCCCGGGAGCGCCGCCCGCGTGCGGGTGAGCGTGAAGGACAGCGTGGCGTACGTGGGGAAGTCCTGGTCCGTGAGCGCCGCGGTCGTCGACCGGTACGGCAACGCGCGGTCGGACGCGATCGCCTACAGCGCGAACGGCGCCGTCACCGCGGACGCGGCCGGGCGCCTGACGACGGCGCAGGTGGGGCGCGGCTTCGTCGTCGCGCGCGCGGGGGCACTCGCCGACACCGCGTGGGCGAGCGTGGTGCCAACGGGCACCTTCGCCGCGCTGGGCTCCAGCCCCACGGAGGGCCCGGGGCTGTTCGTCGCGAACCTCGACGGCTCCGGGGTCCGGCGGCTCGTCTCGGTCACGAACGCGAACGACGGCTCGGCACCGTCCTGGTCCCCTAACGGCGACCGGATCGCGTACCACGACGGGCCTTACGGCCGCGCGGCGCTGTTCGCCGTGACCGTGTCGACCGGGACGGTGGACGTCCTTCCGGTCACCGGCCCCACCACCGGAATGTGGCCGAAGTACACCCGGGACGGCGCGTGGATCTACTTCCACGGCACGGGCTCCGGCTACTACGCCTACCACGTGTGGCGCGTGCGCCCGGACGGCACCGGCGCCGAGTCGGTGACGCCCGCGGTGGAGTCGAGCGGGATCGAGTGGCGCCCCTCGCCCTCGCCGGACGGCGCGCGCGTGGCGTACGTCTTCGGCGACGCGAGCTCGCCGCGCATCCGCGTGCGGACGCTCGCCACCGGCGCGGTCAGCGCGATCGACGCGCCCGGCCAGTCGCCGCGGTGGTCGCCGGCGGGCGACCTGATCGCCTTCGTGGGGCTCGACTCGTACAGCGGCATGGGCGCGCTGAAGGTGATGGCGCCGGACGGCAGTGGACTGCGCGTCCTCACCCCCGCGCGCTTCTACGCCCCGGGGTTCGACTGGTCGCCGGACGGGCGCTGGATCCTCGCGCGCAGCAACCAGAGCATCGACCTCATCGAAGTCGCGACGGGCGCGGTACTGCCGCTGCCGTTCGCGCGCGGGTTCTCGCAGCCGGCGTGGCGGCCATGAGCCGCGGTCGCGTTCTGGTCACCGACATTCTGGAGCGAAAGGTGGGAGTCGAATCGATTCGTGGTGCGCTCGCGCTCGGGGTCCTGGCCGCGCTGGCCGTGGCGTGCGGTGGCGATGGTAACGGCGGCACGGGCCCCGGCGACGGCCGCGCCGACATCCGCGTGGTGGCGGGAGGCGGCATCGAGGACACGGTGCTGGCCGCGCCGGATCAGGCGCTCGTCGTGGAGGTCACCGACGGCCACGACCGGCGGCCGGGACTCGTCGTGCGGTTCGAGCCGCTGGCACCGGAGGACTCGACGCGACGCCAGGAGCAGGCCATCGGCGTCTGCCCCCTGACGGCCCAGCGTTGCGGCGCCGGCACCGACCCCTTCGATCCCTTCTTCAGCAGCGGCGCGTTCGCCGCCGACACGACGGACGCGTCTGGCCGCGCGAAGGTGCTCGTGCGGCTCGGCACGGTCGCCGGCCCGGCTCGCGTAGCGGTCACCGTGCCGGAGCTCGGGATCCGTGACACGGTGAACTTCACCGTGCGCGCGGGCCAGGCGGCGAAGGTCCGGGTGCTGGTGAAGGACACGACGGTGTTCGGCGGCGCGACGTACTCGGTCGGCGGCGCGCTCGCGGATCGCTTCGGCAACGCGCGCACGGAGACGGTGTCGTTCCGCGCTGGCGGCCATGTGGTCGTGGACGAGAGCGGGCGCCTGACCGCGGTCGACGTCGGGCGCGGGTTCGTGATCGCGAGTCGCGGCGAGCTGGCGGACACGAGCTGGGCGAGCGTGGTGCCGCGCGGGACGCTCGTCGCGCTGCGCGAGGGGCTCAACGGCGCGCCGAACTCCATCGTGACCTTCGACCTGGACGGCAGCAGCCTGCGCCAGGTCGCGCCGACTGGAGGCGGGTCGGGTACGGCGGAGGGGATCGCGCCCACGTGGTCGCCGGCGGGAGACCGCATTCTCTACCACGAGGTCGAAGGCTCGACGCTGCGGATGTTCACGACCGACCTCGCCGGCTCGGCGCGGCGCGCCATCGCGCCGGGCGCGCTGACCTGGGAGTCGTGGGGCGAGTACTCGCGGGACGGTCAGTTCATCTACTTCAGCGGCACCACCATCACGCCGGGGCAGGGGCAGATTCGGCTCTGGCGGGCCCTCGCGGACGGCACCGGGCTCCAGCAGCTGGGAGGCAGCGGCGCGGGCTCGGTGGAGTGGCGCCCGTCGGTCTCGCCGGACGACTCCAAGCTCGTCTTCATCTCGACGCGTAGTGGCGGCGTGAAGCTCCACGTGCTCAACCTGGCGAGCGGCGCGGTCACGTCGCTCAACGTGGAGGGGCAGACGCCGCGCTGGTCGCCGACGGGCGAGCTGATCGCCTACTCGACCCAGTACGGCGGGCCGATCCGCGTGATAAGGCCCGACGGCACGGGGGCGCGCATCATCTCGGCCTCCGGCCGCGTGTACGCCGAGGGACCGCTCACCTGGTCCCCGGACGGCAGGTGGGTCATCGCGCCCGTGGCCGGGTTCCAGGGCGGTGGCTACGACCTGATCGGCGTCAACGACGGGATCACGCTCCCGCTGCGGCTGCCGGCGCGCGTCCGGCAGCCGAGCTGGAAGCGCTGAACAACGCCCAGGAGTGGTGAGCGTCGGCGGCCCGCGCGCGCGGGCCGCCGACGCCGTTTTGGGGGCCGCCCTGGCTCGGCACTGTTCCCGGCCGTTAGAATGCGCCCTCGCATTCACACACCGGCCATGACTTCGCCCACCTCAGCGCCCGCCGCGCCGCCCCACCCCGACTGGGACCTCGTCCGCGACGAGACGCTCCGGCACGCGCAGGCGATCATTCGCCTGAACACGGTCAACCCGCCGGGGAACGAGATCGAGGTCGCGCGCTACTTCGAGCGCACGTTCGCCGACGCGGGGATCGAGACGCACCTCTTCGAGCCCGCGCCTGGGCGCGCGGCGCTCGTGGCGCGGCTGCGCGGGAGCGGCGAGCGGCAGCCGGTGGTCATCATGGGCCACATGGACGTGGTGGGGGTGGAGCGCGAGCACTGGTCGGTGGACCCGTTCGGCGGCGAGGTGAAGGACGGCTACCTGTACGGCCGCGGTGCGATCGACGACAAGGGGATGCTCGCCGCGAACCTCGAGACGATGCTGCTGCTCAAGCGGCACGTGGTGGATGCCGGGGGGACCACGCTCGCGCGGGACGTGCTGTTCGTCGCCAACTCGGACGAGGAGGCGGGTGGCGACTGGGGGATGGGGTGGCTGATCGCCAACCACCCGGAGCTGGTGCGGGGCGAGTTCGCGCTCAACGAGGGCGGACGCACGCGCGTCGTGCGCGGCGCGCCGCTCTACGTGGCGGTGCAGAACACCGAGAAGGTGTCGCACGTCGTCAGGCTCGTGGCGCACGGGCCCGGGGGGCACGCATCGGTGCCGCTCGCCGGGAACGCCGTGATCCGTCTCGGTCGAGCGCTGGCGCGCGTTGGAGAGCACCGTGAGCCGGTGGTGCTGAACGCCACGACGCGGCGCTTCTTCGAGGCGCTCTCGAAGGTGTGGCCGGACGATGCGGAGCGCCGGGCGATGGCGGACGTGGTGTCGTCGAGCGCGGTGCGGGCGCGGCGCGGGGCGAAGGCGCTGGCCGCCATCCCGGTGCTCGACGCGGTGCTCCGCGCCGGCGTCTCGGCGGTGCTGACGAGCGGGGGCATCCGCCACAACGTGATCCCGACCGAGGCCTCGGCGACGCTCAACGTCCGCACGCTCCCCGGCCAGCCGCTGGAGGACGTCCTCGAGCGCCTGACGAGCGCGATCGCCGACCCGCTGGTGCAGCTCGAGGTGATCGAGCGCGGCGAGGACGCGCCGGCGTCGGACGCCGACAGCCCGATGTTCGCCGCGATCGCCGAGAGCGTGCGCGAGCTGAACCCGCAGCTCGCCGTCGTTCCCTACATGAGCACCGGCGCCACCGACAGCGCGCGGCTCCGCGCGTGGGGGATGCAGGCCTTCGGCGTGCTGCCCTTCCCGCTGACGCAGGACGACGAGGACCGCATGCACGGCAACGACGAGCGCATCCCGCTCGAGTCGCTCCACTTCGGCACGCGCCTCATCTACGGCGCCGTGCTTCGCGTGGCGACTTGAACTGCAAGATCGACCACAGAGGCACCGAGACACCGAGGAGGGGCACACGGAAGAGAAGCCCTCTGCCGGGATGATCTGTGAACTGCGAATTCAACCACAGAGGACACAGAGGACAAAGAGGGAGCGCCCCTACAAAGAGCAGGCAGGTTCTTTGATGCGGCTGGCCCGGCCTCGTGGCGCTCCCTCGGTGTCCTCTGTGTCCTCTGTGGTCAATTGCCTTGAACGCATCGCCCCGGCCGGGGGGCCCTCTCCCGTGTGCCCGTCCTCTGTGCCCTCTGTGCCTCGGTGGTCGATCTTCTCTCACCAGAACACACACTGATGCCTTCGACTGCCTTAGTGACCGGCGCCTCGCGCGGGATCGGACGGGCGATCGCGCTCGCGCTCGCGGCGAAGTACGAGATCGTGGCGGTTGCGCGGTCGCGGGATGAGCTGGACGCGCTCGCGCGCGAGATCGAGCGGGGCGGTGGGTCGTGCACGCCCGTCGTGCTGAACATCACCGACGCCGACGCGGTCGCCGAGGCGCTCGGGGGCGTGCGTGCGGACGTGCTGGTGAACAACGCCGGCGTCGGGATCATGAAGCCGCTAGTGGAGCTGACTCCTGGCGAGTGGCGGACGATGGTGGCGACGAACCTCGACGCCGTCTACTACGTGACGGCCGCGCTGCTGCCGGGAATGATCGAGCGGCGCGCGGGGCACGTCGTGATCGTTGGGTCGATCGCCGGGCGCAGCGCGTTCGCCGGCGGCACCTGCTACACGGCGACGAAGCACGCGCTGGTGGGGTTCGCCGAGTCGCTGCTGTTCGAGGTGCGCGACGCCAACGTGAAGGTCACCCTCGTGAACCCGGGATCGGTCAACTCCAGCTTCTCGCGGAGCGGCCGCGATCAGAGCTGGAAGCTGGCGCCCGAGCAGGTGGCCGACGCGGTCGCGTACGTGGTCGAGACGCCGCCGGGAGTGCTGGTGCACCAGCTCGAGATTCGCACGCTCACCAAGGGGTAGTGAGGCGCCACGTTCCGGCTGCTGCTGAGCGCGCTGGATCGGGACTTGCCGCCGGGCCCATCGGTGCGCTCGGTGCGCGTCGAGTCACGTCACAGTGGAGGTCGGTCGAGATGGTCACGGGGAGACTGGTGTCGAGTGGGGCGCTGGCGGTGGTGGCGTGCATCGTCGCGGCCGCCTGCTCGACCGGCGGGAGCCGACTGAAGCAGGAGATCGCGCGTGCCGACTCGGTGGGCACGGCGGAGGCGATGCGGTCGTCCAGCCAGCCCGGGCCGCCGCCGGGGGCGGTGCAGACGGGCTCCTCGTCGCCGGGCGGCGCGCCCGCCGCTGGAACGGCCGGCGACACGATGCGCGTGGGGCAGGGAGCCAGCGCCGCCACAGGCACCGTCGTCACCATCGAGCAGGCCCGCCCGCGCGCGCGGCGCGTCGCGTTCGCGGACAGCCTGAAGAATCCCGAGTCGGTGAAGTACGACCCGGACCAGGACGCGTTCTACGTCTCCAACGTGAACGGCCCGTCGGCGCGGAAGGACAACAACGGCTTCATCAGCCGGCTGGCCGCCGACGGCTCGATGACGACGCGGCGGCTGGTCGAGGGCGGCAAGGCGGGCGTGACGCTGCACGCGCCGAAGGGGATGGCGATCACCGGCGAGACGCTCTGGGTGACCGACATCGACATGGTGCGCGGCTTCAACCGGCGCACCGGCGAGTCGATGTCGACCGTGGAGCTGACCGCGCAGGGCGCGAAGTTCCTCAACGACATCGCGGTCGGCCCCGACGGCGCGTTGTACGTGACCGACACCGGCATCCAGTACAACGCGAAGGGGCTCGCCGAGCACCCGGGGCCCGACCGGATCTTCCGCATCGACCCGGCCACCGGCGCGGTCTCGGTCGCGCTCGAGACGCCGGCCCTCAACCGGCCGAACGGCATCGCCTGGGACCAGGCGAACGGCCGCTTCATCATCGCCCCCTTCGGCGGCGACACCCTGCTCGCGTGGCGCCCGGGCTCCAGCACGCTCACCGCGGCCGGCGCGGGCCCCGGCCAGTTCGACGGCGTGGTGGTCCTCGGCGACGGCCGCGTCCTCGCCTCGAGCTGGGCGACCTCCGCCGTCCACGAGATCGCCCCGGGGCGCCGCAGCAAGGTCGTCGACGGCATCCCGAGCCCGGCCGACATCGAGTGGGACGTTAGGCGGCAGCGGCTGGTGGTGCCGCTGCTGGGGCAGAACCAGGTGCTGTTCTTCGAGCTGCGGTGACGGCTGGGCCCTTCGCGCCGCGAAGCCACGCCGCCGTCCCGCAGCGTCCAGCACTACTGGCCCGACTTGCCCGCCGGAGTCTTCCCGGTGTACGCCACTCGGTAGATCGCTCCGTTCGTATCGTCGCTCACCAGCACCGCCCCGTCCCGCGCCACCGCGACGCCGGCCAGGCGGGCCGAGTACGACTGGCGGTCGGCGGAGAGGAAGCCAGAGAGGAAGTCGGAGAAGCGGACCGGCTTGCCGCTCTGGAAGTGCACGCGCACGACCTTGTAGCCGGTGGGAGGCTCGCGGTTCCACGAGCCGCGCATGGCGACGAACGCGTCGCTGCGGTACTCGGCGGGGAACTGCGAGCCGGCGTAGAAGGCCATCTGGATCGGCGCGCTGTGCGCCTGGTAGCTGAGTACCGCGCCGGCCGTGCGCGGGCACAGATCCTCCTTGGTCGAGCCCTGCGGGTCGCTGGCGAGGAGGCGGTCGACGACCTTGTCGCCGTAGCAGAAGGGCCAGCCGTAGTGCGCGCCGCCCTGGATCATGTTCAGCTCCTCGGGCGGCGCGTCGTTGCCGCGCCAGTCGGAGCCCTGGTCCATCCCCCACAGCTCGTGCGTCTCGGGGTGCCAGCCCCAGCCCACCGTGTTGCGCAGCCCGCGGGCGAAGACGCCGCGCTCCGAGCCGTCCGGCTTCGCGCGCAGGATCGTCGCGTGCTCGTCGTTCGTCTCGACGCAGGCGTTGCAGTCGCTCCCGATGCTGACGTACAGCATCCCGTCGGGCCCGACGGCGAGCGTGCGGTTGGGGTGCTGCCCGCCGTCGGGCAGGTCGCCGATGATCATCCGCGGGTCGGCCGCCGAGCCGTCGGGGCGGAGGTCGGTGACGAAGACCTCCTTCACCGTCGCCAGGTAGAGGCGGCTCCCCTGCACGTGGATGCCGTGCACCTGCGGCAGCGAGCTCACCACCTTGCGCGGCGCGCCGTCCGCGCGGCCGTCGCCATCGCCGTCGCGGAGCGCGAGCACGTCGCCCGAGTCGCGCCGGGTGACGTAGACGGTGCCGTCGTCGCCGACGGCGAGCATGCGCGGCGCACCGAGGCCGCTGGCGAAGACGCTCACCTCGAACCCCGCGGGCACGGCAAGCGACTTCGCGAGCGCGTCCGAGAACGGGCGCTTCGCCGGCGTGCTCATGTACCCGCTGAGGGCGGTCACCTTCCGCGCCCTGGGCTTCTGCGCCGCCGCCGTTCCCGCCCCGAGCGAGGGCGCGGCCGAGACCATCAGCGCGACCAGGCTCGCCACCGCGGCCACCCTCCGTGACGCCGTAGACTCCCCGCCTGTCACCACGTTTCCCTCCGCGAACGGTCTGGTTCGAATTCGATGCGGGCTGATCTGCGGGCAAGAACGACGCCCGGGTCACCCGCGACGGCCGGGACCGGTGGCCCACAATTGGCCCATGCTGATTAGCTTGAACGCACCCGAACGCCTTGGGCCACCGTCGGCAACAGACCACGTGCGACGCGCATGAACAACCAGCAAGCCAGAACGCTTCAGGAAACGACGACCACGCTCTCGCCCGCGGCGGTGCTCGCCTCGGCGAAGACGTTCTTCCAGCGGCGGAACACGATCTACTCGGCGTTCCTCGAGAAGGAGGGGCCGACCTACCTGACCTTCCGCGGCCAGGGCGGCGAGGAGCTCGTGATCGCGGTGCGACAGGTCGAGGGCGGGACCGGCGTCACCGGCTCGACGTACATGTTCGACCAGCAGATCGCGCGGTTCTTCGCGACGCTGCCGCCGGCGCCCGTGGCGCAGCCGGTGGCGCAGTCCACGATGACCCCAGTGTCGACGGGCGCCCGGCCGGACAGCGCCGCGAACGCGCCGGACCAGAGCGCGGGGACGAAAGCCGTGGCGGCGGCGGGAGCGACGGCATGACCGACCGCACGAGCACGACGCCGTTCGTCGCCACGCTGCGCAGCCGCCCCGGCGTGATCCGCATCGGCGACGCCGGCTCCGGCGTGATGACGGTGCGCGTGCAGAGCCCCGAGGTGTGGGACGTCGTGCGCGTCGAGGCGCCGCCGAGCGAGCCCGTGCTGTCGGTGAAGGTGCGCGCGCTGGAGGCGCTGCTCCCGAAGGCCGACTTCCACGACGACTTCGTGATGAAGCTGAACGGCTTCGAGGTGCTGGATGAGGACGCGTCGCTCGCCGAGGCCGGCGCGGTGGACGGCTCCACGTTCCTGCTCACCAACCGGCGGCGCCAGCCGGTTCGCTAGCGGCGCCACGCCGCGAGCGCCAGCGCGCGGGCCGGGTGTCGGGAAGCGGGGGACAAGTGGTCTGGGGCGCGCCACCGCATTCGTGGTAGACTCCGCTACGCTCGCGCGCCCCTCTCCACTCCCGCCCCGCGCCATGACCGCCGCCGTGTCCACGCCCCCTATCCTTCCGTCCGAGCGCGACGACCTGCTCGCCGCCGCCGGTGCGCTGCGCGAGCAGGTGGCGCGCCGCATCGTCGGCCAGCGCACGGCGGTGGAGGAGGTGCTGATGGCGATCGTGGCCGGAGGGCACGCGCTGCTGGTGGGGGTGCCGGGGCTGGCGAAGACGCTGCTGATCCGCTCGGTGGCCGAAGCGATGCGGCTGGAGTTCCGCCGCATCCAGTTCACGCCCGATCTGGTGCCCAGTGACATCACCGGGACCGAAATCCTGGAGGAGGACCAGGCCACCGGCGCGCGCTCCTTCCGCTTCGTTCGCGGCCCGGTGTTCGCCAACATCGTGCTCGCCGACGAGATCAACCGCGCGCCGCCGCGCACGCAGGCCGCGCTGCTCGAGGCGATGCAGGAGCACCGGGTGACGGCGGCCGGGGAGACCATGCGGCTCCCCGAGCCGTTCTTCGTGCTGGCGACGCAGAACCCGATCGAGCAGGAGGGAACGTATCCACTCCCCGAAGCCCAGCTCGACCGCTTCCTCTTCGACGTGCGGGTGGGCTACCCGGCCGAGGAGGAGGAGGTCGCCATCCTGCGCACGACCACCGGGGCCGAGGGCGCCGCGCTCGACGCGGTGCTCGACGCGCGGCAGACCGCGGCGCTCCAGCGCCTGGCGCGCGAGGTGGCGGCGGCCGAGCCGGCGCTGCGCTACGCGGCGGCGCTGGTGCGGACAACGCGGCCGGCCGAGCCGGGGGCGACCGATCTCGTGAAGCGCTACGTGCGCTGGGGCGCGGGGCCGCGCGCAGGGCAGGCGCTCATCCTCGGCGCGAAGGCGCACGCGCTGCTCGCCGGCCGCTTCGCCGTCGCGCCGGGGGACATCCGCCGCGTCGCGCTCCCGGTCCTCCGCCACCGCGTCCTCCCCAACTTCGCCGCCGAGGCCGAGGGCGTCGGCGCCGAGCGGATCGTGGAGGACCTGGTGTCGAGGGTGAAGGAGCCGGGAAGCAGCGTCAGGCTGTAACGGCCGCACGCATCGCGCAGCCGGCATTGTCCAGCTACGGCTCCCTCCTCGACGCCGTGCGCCGCCTCCGCTGGCCGGCGCGGCGAACCGTGTCGAGCGGGGCGACGGGTGCGCACCACTCGCGCGCGCGCGGGTCGTCGGCGGAGTTCACCGAGTACCGGCCCTACCGGCAGGGCGATGACCCGCGGCGCGTCGACTGGAAGCTCATGGCGCGGAGCGATCGCGCGTACATCCGGATCTCCACCGACCGCGCGATACTGACCACGGTGATCCTCGCCGACGCGTCGGCGTCGATGGCGTTCCCCGCCGGCTCGCTGACGAAGTGGGTGCAGGCGCGGCGGCTCGGTGTGGGGTTGGCGGCGGTGGCGCACGCCGACGGCGATCCGGTGGGGCTGGCCGTCGTCGCCGTGAGCGGGACGCGCGAGCTCGCGCCGCGCACGCGCCGCGGCGTGGTCTCGGAGGTGGCGCGCGCGCTGGACGAGACGACGCCGGCGGGCGCGGCGCCGCTCGCGCCCGCGCTCGCCGCGCTCACGCATCGGAGCAGTGGCGCCACGCGCGTGGCCATCGTCACCGACCTGCTGGGCGACGCGGACGAGCTGCTGGCCGCCGCGCGTCGCCACGTGGCCGCCGGTGGCGAGGTGCACGTCGTACACGTCGTCGCGCGCGAGGAGCTTGAGCCGCCGCGCCGCGCGCTGCTGGCGGTGGACCCCGAAGCGCCCGAGCTGCGCCGCCCGCTCGTGGACGCGGTGCGCGACGAGTACGCGTCCGCCTTCGCGCGCTGGCGGGACGGGGTCGCCGCCGCGTGGCGCGCCTCCGGGAGCAGCTACTCCCTGGTGGCCGACGACGAGCCTAGCGAGCGCGCCGTGCGCCGCATCGTGGCCGGCGGCGGCGCGGCCGGCGCGGCGGCGTCGTGAGCTGGCTCGCGCCCGCCTACCTCGGCGCGGCCGGCGCGGCGGCGGCGGCGGTGGCGCTGCTGCACCTCCTCGCCTGGCGTCGCCCCCCGGCGCTCGCGCTGCCGACCGCGCGCTTCATCCCGGACCGCCCGGCCCGCGCGGTGTCGCGCGCGGTGCGCCCGTCCGACCTGGCGCTGCTCGCGCTGAGAATGGCGATCGTCATGCTCGTCGGCGCGGCGTTCGCCGGTCCGGTGCGCACGCCGGCGCGGCGCGCGGTGGCGCGCGTGGTCGCGGCCGACCTGTCTCGTGCGGTGCGCGACCCCGCCGAGGTTGCGGACAGCGCCCGCCGATGGCTGGGCGCCGGCGACGCGCTCGTGCTCTTCGATTCGGCGGCGCGAGTTTCGGACACCGCGGCGCTGGCGTCGCTCGGCGGCACGGCGACGGCCGGCGCGACGCGCGGCTCGCTCTCCGCCGCGCTCGCCGCGTCGCTGGGCGCGGCGCGCACGCTCGGCGCCGCGGACACGCTGGAGCTCGTGCTGGTCACTCCGGTCGCGGCCGAAGAGCTGGACCAGGCGACGCCGGCGCTTCGGGCGCTCTGGCCCGGCCGCGTGCGCCTGGTTCGGGCCGCCGGGATGCCGGACAGCGCGAGCGGTGGCGGGAGCGGCCTCGAGGTGCGCGGCGCGCCGACGAACGATCCGGTGCTCGCCGCCGCGGCACTGCTCGGCGGCCCCCGCGCGCCCACCACCGCCGCCACTCGCGTCGTACGCTCGGCGCCTAACGGGGCGGACAGTGCGTGGGCGGGGGCGGCGCGCGGCCGGGTGCTGCTCGTCTGGCCGGCCGCGGGAGCGCCGGGCGCCGCCTGGACGCCGCGCGCGCCGCGAGACACCATGGGCGCTGTCGCGGCCGACGAGGGCGGCGCTGTGCTGGTGGCGCCGCTCGAGCGCGCATGGCGGGCGCCGGCGAGCGCTCTCGCGGCGCCGCTCAGGTGGTTGGACGGCGAGCCCGCGGCGATCGAGCGCGCGCTCGGCGCCGGCTGCGTGCGCGAGGTCGGCGTTCCCGTGCCGGTGGCGGGCGACCTGGCGCTGACGGCGAGCTTCCGGCGGCTGCTCCTCGCGCTCGCCGGCCCCTGCGGCGGCACGGCGCGACTGGCGCCGGTCGCGGACGCGGAGCTCGCGTGGCTCGTCGGTGCGCCAGTCGCTGGGCGGACCACCGTCGAATCGAGTCGCCCGCGTCGCAGCCCGTACACGCCGTGGCTCTTCGCCGCCGCCCTCGTGCTGGCCGGACTCGCCGAGCCACTGCTCCGCCGCGCGCGCGCCGAGTCGGGGAGCGCCGGTGCCGACGCGCGCGCCGGCGCCGGCGCGACGTCGGGCGGCGGCGGGAGGGCGGCCGCGTGACCGCGCGGCAGCGGCTCGTGGCGACGCGCCGGGCGCTGGTCGCGGCGGTGATCCTGCGCGCCCTGCTCTGGGGGGCGGCGGTCGCGCTCCTGCTCCTGCTGTCGGCCGGCGTGGCGGACGCGATCGCCGCGCTCCCGCTCGCGTCCCGCTCGGCGCTGCTCCCGGCGGCGCTGGTGGTGGCCGCCGCAGCCGCGCTGTGGACGGCGCTCCGCGGCGGCGTGGCGCCGTCGCTCGAGAGCGTCGCGCTCTGGGTGGAGCGGCGCGTGCCGCAGCTCCAGTACGCGCTCGTCACGGCCGGCGGCGGAGCGGAATCATCGGCGGCCGCCGTGCCGCTGGAGCGAGCGGTGGCCGCGCACTCGTGGAGCCCGGTCGTGCGGCGGGCCGCCGTCAGGGCGGCCGCGGTGCCGCTGGCGGTCGCCGCCGTCGCCGCCGCCGGACTGGCGGCGCTCCCCGCCGGCTCGCGGGCGCGCGTCGTCCGCCCCGCGCCCGGTGACGCGCTGGCCCGAGCCCCGTTAGGCACGGCCCGCGCGAGCCGACTGTCGCCGCTCGTCGCCGCGGTCGCCGAGCCCGCCTACGCCGGCGGCGCGCGCCGCACGCTCGACGAGCCCACCTCGGTCGCGGCGCTGGTGGGCAGCGAGGTCGTGCTGCGCGGGCGCGGCGGCGCCGGGGGGATCGGCGCGGCGCTCGTCGACGGAGCGGCCATCCCGGTGCGCGCCGATCGGGGCGGGCGGTGGGCGGCCGCGCTGCCGATGCCGGCGCGCCCCGGCGCCGTTCGACTCACCGACGGCGCGCACGAGCGGGTCGTCGTGCTGGAGCCGCGCCCGGATTCGGCGCCGACGGTGTCGCTCGCGCTGCCGGCGCGGGACACGGTCTTTCGCGCTGTCCCGGCCGCGCTCCAGCTGCGCGCCGACCTCGCCGACGACATCGGGCTCGCGTCCGGCGCGTTCGAGTACATCGTGAGCTCCGGGGAGGGGGAGAGCTTCACCTTCCGCTCCGGCACCGTCGCCGCCGGCCCGCTCGGCGGCGTGAGGCGGAGGCGGCTGGAGGGCGTGCTGCGGCTCGACTCGCTCGCGCTCGAGCCGGGCGACCTGGTCCACCTGCGTGCCGTGGCGCGGGACGGCAACACGGTGAGCGGACCCGGCGCCGGCGTGAGCGAGACCCGGACGCTGCGCGTGGCCCGCGTCGGCGAGGGCGACTCCGTCGCCGTCGAAGGCGCGCCGCCGCCGGAAGCCGACAAGTCGCTCGTCAGCCAGCGCATGCTGATCATCCTCACCGAGGCGCTGGAGCGTCGCCGGCCGCGGCTGGCGCGGGACGAGGTCGTCGCCGAGTCGCGCCGCATCTCAACCGACCAGAAGCGCCTGCGCAAGGCGGTGAGCGAGATCATCTTCAGCCGGCTGGGCGAGGGCAGCAGCGAGGAGTCGCAGGGCGAGGAGGAGGGCGAGGGCCGCGCCGCCGCGCGCACGCCGGAAGAGGTGCTGCGCGCCGCCGAGGCCGCGGCGGCGGAGGCGGCGGCCGGCGGCTCGGCGCTCGACTTCGAGGGGCCGGAGACGCCGGTGCTGGCGGTGAACCGCCCGCTGCTCGAGGCGTACAACGCCATGTGGGACGCCGGCCGCGAGCTGGACGTGGGGGAGCCGGGTCGCGCCCTCCCGCCGATGCGCGCCGCCCTGGCCGCCCTCCAGCGCGCCCGCGCCGCCGAGCGCATCTACCTGCGCGGGCGCCCGCCGGCGGTGGTGGTGGACGTCGGCCGCGTCAGGCTCCAGGGGGCGAAGCCCGACGCCGCCGCGGCCACGCGCGACCCGCGCGCCCCGCTCGACGACCCGGCGCCCCGCCGCGCGGCGCGCTTCGCCGCCGCCATGCTCCTGCTCGGCGCCCGCCCCGACGCCGCCGTGGACTCGCTGCTCCTGCTGCGCGTGGACGCGCTCGGCGCCGCCGACGCCGGCGGCTCGCCCGCGCTCGCGGCGGCGCTCGGCGAGGCCGTCGACCGGCTGCGCGCCGGGCGGGACGCGACCGGGGCGCTCGCCCGCGCGCGGCGGCTCATCGCCGGCGCCCCGCGCGCGGCGGACTCCCTGCCGCGATGGTCCGGGGCATGGTGAAGCGCCTGCTGCTGACGACGACCCCGTTCGTCTTCGCCACCGCGCAGTACGAGTCCGGCGACTGGGACTCGGCGCCGATGGTGCCGCCGAACCTCATCGACAGCGTCGCGCGCTACACGTCGATTCCCGTGCAGCCGACCGGGGTCATCGTGTCGCTGGCCTCGGACGACCTGCTGCGCTACCCGCTGGCGTACCTCACCGGGCATCTGCCGGTCCGCTTCACCGACGCCGAGCGCCGCACGCTGTCGCGGTTCCTCGACCGCGGCGGGCTGCTGTTCGTGGACGACCACAACCACGACATCGACGGCGCGTTCCACAAGACGGCGACCGAGGAGATCACGCGCGTGGCGGGCCGGCTCACCGATCTGCCGAACGACCACGCGCTCTACTCCTGCTTCTTTCACTTCGACGACGGGCCGCCCGCCACGTCGCACGAGCTGAACGGCTGGGGGGACAACCTGGTGCACAAGCACCTGCAGGCCGTGATGCGTGGCGGCCGCATCGCGGTGCTGTACAGCAGCAAGGACTACAGCTCGGAGTGGGGCTACCACCCGGACAACAAGCGCTTCCTTGCGGTGGACAACACGAAGTTCGGCGTCAACCTCGTGGTCTACGCCCTGACGCGATGAGCTCCAGTCTGCGTCGCACCATCGAGCTCGGGCTGCGCGGCGTCGCGCTGGCGGCGCTGACGTGGCTCGTCTGGCGCACCGCGCGCCCGCCGGCCGACGGGCGCGCCACCCGCTCGGCCGCGTCGGGCGCCGCGCTCCCGGCCGCGCTCGCGCGCTGGAGCAGCTTCGAGGACGCCGAGTCGCTGCACGTCTCGTTCGACACGCTGCCCTCCGCGCGCACGCGGGACTGGCTGCTGGCGCTCCGGCGGTCGGGGCGCAGCGTCGGCTGGGACGGGCGTGCGCTTCCGCCGATCGCCGTGGCCGCCGAGCCCGAGGCGCGCCCGCGCGGCGGCGCGCGCGTGCTCGCGGCCGCGCCGGCCGCGGCCTCGGTGTCGGTCGGCGACGCGGCGGGCACGCTCGACTCGCTCCGCGTGGCGCCGGCGGGCGGGCGCGGTGTCGTGCTCGCGTCGGCGCGCCTCGCGGAAGCGGCGGTCGCGACGGTGTCCGGCAGCCGCGCGCGGGCGCCGATCCCGGACCAGGCTCGGGCCGGACGCGTGCTCGTGCTCGGCGCGGCCGGATGGGAGGCGAAGTTCGTCATCGCCGCGCTGGAGGAGGACGGATGGCAGGTGGACGCTCGCCTGCGCGTGTCGCCGACGGTCGAGGTCTCGCAAGGCGGAAGCGCGACGCCCGACACCGCGCGCCACGCCGCGGCGGTCGTGCTCGACAGCGCGGCCGCGATCGCGAATGCCACGGCGCTCGTTCGGTTCGTGCGGCAGGGCGGCGGCGTGGTGGTCGCGGGCGACGCGGCGCGCGTCGCGGCGCTGCGCGACATCGCGCCCGCGGGCGCGGCGGGCACAGCGGTCGCCGGCGTGGCGGGGGCGTTCGACACCGATTCGGCGCGGCGCGCGCTCACCCTCCTGCCGCTCGAGCGACTCGCACGGGACGCGATCGTGCTGG
>DATFPD010000397.1:0-5172 GCA_035265005.1 Gemmatimonadaceae bacterium
TGGACGTGGTCTTCTGCGTCGCCTGGTCGGTGATCTCGACCGTCAGACGATAGCGTCCCGGCGGCGCCGAGCCCAGGTCCAGCGTCAGGTAGTCGACGACCGCCGGCCGCGGCGGCACCTGGCGCTCGTACGTGAGCGACACCTTGCCGCTCCCGCTCGCCTTGCGCCCCACGACCTGGCCGGCGCCGCTCATCACCTGCATCGCCAGCCCCAGCGCGCCCTGCCGCCGCATCTGCTCGAGCGTCACCGACACCTTGTAGCGGCTGCTGGCGTCCTTCTGGCCGAGGTCGTACGTCTCCCACAGGAGCCCGACCTCCTGACCGCGTGCGAAGCGGCCGGCGCTCGGCACGACGTTGAAGTCGCTCCAGCGCTGCGCGTCGCCCTCCTTCGGCAGCACGCGGTGCGCGAGCAGGACGTCGCTCATCCCGTAGCCGGGCTCGCGCTTCAGGACGATGCGGTTGATCGCCCGCGCGCCGCGCATCGTCTGCGGCTGGAGTGCCTCGACGCGGTAGACGTACTCGCCGCCCGTGGGGTAGCGGTCGCGCCAGCTGCGGACGCCCGGGATCTCGGGGGCGCGCGCGCTGTCCGACATCGTGAAGGGCGTGCGCGTCGAGTCGCGCGTGTAGATGTCGGCGTCGCCGCCGTAGACGCGGAAGTCGGTGTCGAGGTACGCGTTCCGGGTGGAGGTGCCGGCGACCAGGCTGTCCACCGGCAGCTGGGCGACGAAGAGCACGTCGGCCAGGCTGTCGTTGGGCGTGGCGCGGAACCGCACCACCTGCACGCCGATCGAGTCGACGTGGCGGATCGACTTCACGTTGGACCAGAGCACCGGCGCCGCGGTGCGCAGCTCGCGCGCCCGCTCGGCGTAGTCGCCGGCGAACGCGGCCAGGCCGTAGCTCGGCGGCTGGCGGAAGACGAAGAACAGGTTCTGGCTGTACCACCAGACGACGTTCGCGCCGGCGAGCCCCATCCCCTGGCTGCTCGGGTCCGACGAGAAGTTCATCACGACCGGCGGCGGCCCGTAGCGGATGTGGACGTCGCCGCGGTCGGTGTCGGCGCCGCGCAGCTCGAAGTCGTCCGACGTCCACCGCATCTCGGCGTACGAGACGCGGCTCAGGAACTCCAGGTAGTGCTCGTTCTCGGCGGTCAGCGTGAGCGGGTCGGTGAGCATCCAGTACATGCGCTCAAAGTGCTCGCGCTCCTCCGGCGTGCGCCGGGCGTAGCCGGCCGACTCGCTGCGGGCGCGGAGCGCGTCGCGCGAGTTGTCCACCTTCGGCGCGGCCCGGTCCTTCGCCCTGGCGGTGTCCTTCTTCGGCGCCGCCTCGGTGCGGAGGATGCGCGACAGACTCGTCAGGCGCGCGCGGTCGCGGTCGTCCAGGTAGACGAGCGCGCTGTCGAACGCCACCGCGGCGTCCGTCTCGAGCCCCAGGCGGTGGCTGGCGAGGCCGTTGGCCATCCACGCCCACGGGTCCCACGGCGCGCGGCGGATGTGGGCGCTGGACGCGGTGCGCAGCTCCTCCCATCGCTTGCGCTCGGCGAGCGCCATGTAGACGTGCCGCTGCGCGCGCAGGTGCGCCGGCTCGGCCTTCAGCGCCTCGGCGAAGTAGTCGTTCGCCTTGTAGTAGTCGTCCTGCCCCATCCAGTTCTCCAGGGGCCTCGACAGGTCCTCCATCAGCGAGCGCATCTTCGCCGGCTCGCGCATCATCTCGTCGAACACGTCCATCGTCATCGCCGGGTAGCCGGGGGCCGTGAGCCGGCGGTCGGCGAAGTTCTCGTACCGGCGCCAGAACACCATCCCGACCTCGTCCGCCGCCTCCGCGATCATGTACGAGTTTCCACCCTTCCGGGCCGCGGCGAGCGCCTTCTCGAAGTGCCCGAGCGCGCTGAAGCGCAGCGTGGCCAGGTTCGAGCTGATGATGTAGCGCCCGAGGTCGATCTCGTAGCGCGGGTTCGCGGGGTCGCGGATCGCCGCCCAGCGCAGCGCCGAGTCGGCGAGCTCGTTCATGCGGATGTCCTTGATGTCCCGCATGAAGGCGCCGTCGCGCCGCGGCTGCACGATCCTCCAGGCGATCATCCCGAGCCGGTGCCACGCCGCGGCGTCGTTCGGGTTCTTGCGCACCGCCGCCTTCAGCATGGCGAGCGCGGCGGCCGAGTCCCCGGCCATCGCGATCGAGTCGGCGACGGCGGCGACGGCGTACTGCTTCTGCGGCATCGCCTGCGCGGGCGCCGGCTGCGCGCCGAGTGGGGCCAGGAGCCCCGAGAGGATGAGGGTGGCCGGCGCGCCACTGGCCCTCAGCACGCGCCGAACGGTGCCTAACCGCACAATCAACGACACGTCAAACCTCCGAGACGTAGGCGAGCCCGACAGCGGGGAGGGTCACGACCGATTCGACACGGCCGCGCTGGCGTCGGTTGCCGTGCGGGACCAGCGGTGCCTCACTCGACCCACACCGTTCGGCGCGCGGAGCGCGTGTAGGAGAGCTGCACCTGGTCGTCGCCCTTGGCCGACAGGCCCACCGCGTCCGCCACGCCGCCGACCACCTGCCTGAAGAAGGCGGACGGGCGCGTGACCTCCTGAACCGTCATCGCGATCTCGATCCGGTAGCGGTTGCGGCCATTTGCGCCCGCGGCCAGATCGTACGCCTCCCACGCGAGGCCGAACGCCTGACGCCGGTGCCACCGGTGCCGGCCGGGAGCACGCGGGCGCGGCGGCCAGGAAGAGCAGCGAGGGCCAGTCGAGTCGCATGAATTCATCCTAAAGGGCTCGGAGACCCCGGGCCAGGGAGCCGGACGCGAGACCCGCGGCGCACGGAATGGGAGCCGTGGGACGGGGAACGAGAACGGGTGGCCGGGGACGCGAACGGCCCCGGGAGGCGCCAGCTTCCCGGGGCCGTTCGCCGCCCGCCGCCCGACGGTCCCGCTAGAACAGCGTCGGCTGGTCGCCGTTACCGTTAGGCGGCTGGTAGCCGAAGTGGCGGTAGGCCTGCGAGGTCGCGACGCGGCCGCGCGGCGTGCGGTGGAGGAAGCCGTTCTGGACGAGGAAGGGCTCGTACACCTCCTCGATCGTCCCGGCGTCCTCCCCCACCGCGGCGGCGATGGTGCCGATGCCCACCGGGCCGCCGTCGAACTTCTCGATGATCGCCTTCAGGATCCGCGAGTCCATGTCGTCCAGCCCGAACTCGTCCACGTTCAGGAGCTTGAGCGCAAGCTGGGCGACCTCGCGGGTGATCGCCCCGTTCGCCTCGACCTGCGCGAAGTCGCGCACCCGGCGGAGCAGCCGGTTGGCGATGCGCGGCGTCCCGCGGGCGCGGCGCGCGATCTCCGTCGTCCCCTCGGCGTCGATCTCGACCTTGATGACCTCCGCCGTGCGGCGGACGATCATCTCGAGGTCCTCGGGGGGGTAGTAGTTCAGCCGCTGCTCGATCCCGAAGCGGGCCCGGAGCGGGGAGGTCAGCATTCCGAGCCGGGTGGTGGCGCCGACGAGGGTGAAGCGCTCGATCGGCATCGTGATCGTGGTCGCCTTCGGCCCCTCGGAGAGCCGGATGTCGATCTTGTAGTCCTCCATCGCCGGGTAGAGGAACTCCTCGATCTGCGGGCGCAGCCGGTGGATCTCGTCGATGAAGAGGAGGTCCCCCTGCCGCATGTTGGTGAGCTTGCCGACCAGGTCGCCCGGCTTCTCCAGCGTCGGCCCGGAAGCCGTGTGGATGTTCACCGACAGCTCGCGCGCGATCAGCTCGGCGAGCGTCGTCTTGCCGAGCCCGGGGGGCCCGAAGAAGAGGGTGTGGTCGAGCGGCTCCCGGCGGCTCAGCGCGGCCTTGATGTAGATGCGCAGCGACTCCTTCACCTTCTGCTGCCCGATGAACTCGGCCAGCCGCTGCGGCCGGAGCGACAGCTCTACCGGCCCCTCCTCGGGGAACTCCTCGGGCGTCGTGATCTCACGCGGGGACATGGTCAGCACACAGTACTCTCGGTTTGGGACACATCCAAGCGGGTTTCGTCGCAGTGGAAATATACCCGAAGAAATGCCGAATCCAAGAGTTCGAGTCGGCGTAAGGGCTGAACCGGGCTGGGTTTCGGACGTCGGGCGTGGCCTGCCGCGGATGTCCGTCGCCCGTTCGAGATGGGGATGGGGGGACGGAGGGATGAACGGCTCTGCATCCCTCCATCCCTCCATCCCCATCTCGACGGGGCGAGGGACATCCGCGGCAAGTGTTTCATGCGCTCGCGCGCCGGATGTAGTCGAAATGCCAATCACCACACCCGACTGGCGTGATCTCCGTCACGCAAACAATTGAAATCACATTAAGATCGCCGTCGCGCGGTTGCGGGTCGCGCCCGAAAGTCGCTAGGGTAACGTCGTGGACGCGACGGCGGCGGCGATCGACCGGCCGCGCGCGGACCACCACACTGTCGAGGTCCCCACGACCTAACGAGTCGCTCGCAGCAGCACAACTGAAACGGCAGGATCGCAGCCCTCCGATGGAGGCGCGACAAAGGCAAACCCGTCGAAAGACGGCGACGCAAAGCCACGAGGCTACCGCGCGACGCACCGGCACCACGCGTTCGCGCCACGCCAGTCGGGCCGCCGAACACCCACTTTGTCGGAGGGTTTCGCATGCAGCCGATTTCACCCCGCCTGCGCGCCGCAGGCGCGCGCGCTACCGGCGTCCGCGCCGCCGGCGCCCGCATCACCGGCGCACTCTGCCTCGCCCTCGGCGCCGCCTGCGCCGACGACCCGACCGCCAGCGTCGCGTCGGACGGGGAGGGCGCCGCCGCCACCCTGCAGATCGTCTCGGGGAACAACCAGCAGGCCGCGCCGGGGGCCGACCTCGCGCAGCCGCTCGTCGTGCGCGCGCTCAACTCGTCAGGCACCCCGATCGCCAACCAGATCATCACCTTCGTGGTGACCGCGGGCGGCGGCTCGGTGTACGCGGGCAGCGCCAAGACCAACAGCACCGGCTACGCCCGCGAGTGGTGGACCCTCGGCCCCGCCGCGGGACTCAACCGCGTCGAGGCCCGCGCCGTCAACGCCAGCACCGGCGCCAAGCAGGTGTTCGGCGTCTTCGAGGCGACCGGTACGACCAGCGGCGGCGGCACCACCACGCCCCCCGCCACCACGCCCGCGCCGGTGGCGACGGTGACGGTCACGCCGAACCCGGCCAGCGTGCCGGC
>DATFPD010000398.1:0-1824 GCA_035265005.1 Gemmatimonadaceae bacterium
GAAGCTGCGCGAGACCGCGCACGCGGTGCTGGACGACGCGCAGAACGTGTGGCACGAGGTGCTCCCGAAGTACGGGAGCCAGTACCAGGACACGCGGCTGGTGCTGTTCCGGAACTACGTGCAGTCGGGGTGCGGGACGGCCGAGTCGGCGATGGGGCCGTTCTACTGCCCGCTCGACCAGAAGGTGTACATCGACCTGGGCTTCTACGACGAGCTGCGCCGACGCTTCGGCGCCGACGGCGACTTCGCCCAGGCGTACGTGATCACGCACGAGATCGGGCACCACGTGCAGAACGTGCTCGGCACGGCCTCGCGCGTGCGCGAGCTGCAGGAGCGGCGCCCGAACCAGGCGAACGACCTCTCGGTGCGCATGGAGCTCCAGGCCGACTGCTACGCTGGCGTCTGGGGCGCGTCGCTGAAGCAGCGCGGGCAGCTCGACCCGGGCGACGTGGAGGAGGGGCTCAACGCCGCCTCGGCGATCGGCGACGACCGCATCCAGCAGCAGTCGGGGCGCGGCGTACACCCGGAATCGTTCACCCACGGCTCCTCGGCGCAGCGCGTGACCTGGTTCCGCCGCGGCATGGAGTCGGGCGACCCGCGGAACTGCGACACGTTCGCGGGATCGATCTAAGCCGGCGCCGTATCGTGGGCGGCGCAGGCGTCGTGGGCGACGCAGGCGTCGCCCCTATGGACACGACGCGGCCGCGGGGGTACATCCCCCGCGGCCGCGTTCGTTCATCCACCTCCATGCCTAGCGTCATGCGCCGCCCGATCACACTGCTCGCGTTGCTCGCCGCCGCGCCGCTCGGCGCGCAGGGTGCGCGGCCCCCGTCCGCGCCGATGCCCTCGAAGCAGGTGATGGTCGAGAGCTGGGGGCGGACGCGCGACAACATGCTGCGCTACGTGCGCGCCGCCCCGGACTCGATGCTCGGCTTCCGTCCCACGCCCGGCGTGCGGACCTTCGCCGAGCAGGTGGTGCACGCGGTGGACTCGGACGTCGAGATCGTCGGGCTCGCGGTGCGCGGCCGCCAGCCCGCGCGCCCGGCCGGCGACTCCGCCGCCCCTCTGCGCAGCAAGCAGGCGCTCATCGCCTACGTCGAGTGGGGGTACGGCCAGGTGACCGGCCTGCTGACCGACGCCCCCGACGCCCGCCTGACGAGCGACACCGCGCTCTTCGGCATGCGGAAGTCGATGCCGCGCTGGCGCTGGGCCGAGGGCGCGCGCGAGCACGACGCCTTCACCCTCGGCCAGATGGTGCCGTACCTGCGCCTCAACGGCGTCACGCCGCCGGAGTTCAGAGAGTTCTGACCGGTGACTGCGAGATGAACCACCGAGGACACAGAGGACACAGAGGGAGCGCATCGAGGCCGGGCCGGCAGCATTAAAGAAGTCTTCGGCCTGCCCTGGGTAGGGGCGTTCCCTCTGTGTCCTCTGTGTCCTCGGTGGTTCATCTCTCCCACGCCCGCGCGACTGTGATGTACGTCTTCATCCACGGACCCATGCGTTCGACTCTAGCAGCCGCGACTTTCTCTCTCCTACTCGCCGCGTGCGCCATGCACAGTGGAGGTTCGACTACCACTCGGGGAAGCTCCGGTCCGGTGACGCTCGCCGTGGTCAACGCGCGCGTGTGGACCGGGGACTCGCGGCGGCCGTGGGCGGATGCGGTGGCGGTGCGCGGGGATCGAATCGCCGCAGTCGGGTCGAGCGCCGAGGTGAAGAAGATGGCCGGCGCCGACACCCGCGTGATCGACGGCGGCGGGCGGATGATGGTGACGCCGGGGTTCATCGACTCGCACATCCACTTCCTCACCGGCGGCTACGGGC
>DATFPD010000399.1:0-13387 GCA_035265005.1 Gemmatimonadaceae bacterium
TAGCGCGCGACGCCGGGGTCGTGCATGCGGCGCAGCGCGACGACGGCCGCGAGCCGCACGCCCCGGTTCGCGTGGCCGGCGAGCGCCGCCACCTGGTCGGCCGCGCCGATGCGGGCGAGCGCGAGCGCGCCGGCGTGGCGCAGGTAGACGTCCTCGTCGTTGTTCGCCGCCAGCATCTCGACGATCGGCCCGACCGCCGAGCGCTCCCCGAGGCGGCCCAGCGCCTCGGCCGCGAAGAACCGCGCGCGCGGCGCCGTGTCGCGCAGCATGGGGAGGAGCGCGGCCGACGCCGCACCGTACCGCAGGTCGCCGAGCATCTTCGCCGCCTGCGCGCGGACCTCGGGGTCGCCGTCGTTCAGGAAGCCCACCAGCGGGCGCGCCTGCCTGGCGTCCCGGCGCGCGAGCTGCGCGATCCCCCACAGGCCGTGGATGCGCGCCAGCTGATGCGCGGTCTGGTTGGCGGAGGCGAGCAGCTCGCCCGCCGCGCCGCGCCTGACGAGCTCGAACTGCGCCTTCGTGCGCACGCGCATGTCGGCGTGACGCAGCAGCGCCAGCAGGTCGGCCGCCGGCCGCCCCTCGAAGCTCGCGGCGATCAGCGCGCGCGTCTCGGCGCGCGCGGGGGACGTGGCGGCGGCGCCGGCGACGTCCACCTTCCAGATCCGCCCCCGCTCCTTCGGGTCCCACCCCTCGATCCAGTCGGCCAGGTAGAGCGCGCCGTCGGGCCCGAACTTGAGCCCAGTCGTCAGGATCCCCTGCACCGCGACTTTGTCCTCGGCCAGGCGGAAGCCCGCGCCCTGCGGCGCGAGCTTGATGGCCTGGATGCTGGCGCTCCCCGGCTCGCCCGGGAACACGGCGCCGAAGCAGTAGCCCCGCCAGGAGTCGTCGAGCGCCGTGCCCGGGTTGCAGTCGAAGCCGGCCGGGCCCGCGTGCCAGGGCGCGATCGGCGGCGTCAGGTGCGCCGCCTGCCCGGGGAAGCGCGGCCGGAAGAAGCGCTCCTCCATCCAGACCTTGTACGCGTTGTTGTCCGGGTCGCCGTACTTGCCGAACTGCCAGTTGATGCGCCAGCCGCTGTCCATCCCGTCCACGACGTAGACGAGCCGCTCCTCCTCGCCCGGGTGGTCGCCGTCGTTGTCCGGGCTGATCAGGTTGCCGTAGTCGTCGAACGCGAACTCCTGCGGGTTGCGCAGCCCCGTCGCGAAGATCTCGGCGTCGGTGCCGTCGGGGTTGGCGCGGAGGATCACGCCGCTGTTCGGGTTGAAGAGCTGCCGCCCCTCGCGCGTCGTTATGTTCACGCCCAGGTCGCCCTGCTTCCAGTACAGGCGGCCGTCGGGGCCGACGAGCGGGCTGGAGTGCCCGTGCCCGCCGAAGCCGATGTGGACGCCGGAGCCGTGCGTGAGCGACTCCTTCGTGTCGATGACGCCGTCGCCGGTCGTGTCGCGCAGCCGCCAGAGGTCGGGCGAGATCGTCAGGTACAGGTCGTCCCCGACCGCCAGCACGCCGTGCGCGACGTCCGAGACCAGGTCGTTGAAGTCCTCCAGGACCTCCTGCGACAGGTCCGCGATGCCGTCGCCGTTCGTGTCCTCGATGCGGTAGAGCGCCTCCTTGTGCACCGTGAGGTCGCGCCAGTCGCGGGAGCCGTCCCCGTTGAAGTCCCGCAGCCACTGGTTCTGCGCGCTCCGCTCGGGCGCCAGCACGCGCTGGTAGAACGCGCGCTTGTCCTCCACGCTCCGGAAGCCGATCGAGGGGATCATCCAGTCCGGGTGCCCCCGGATGTCGATCTCGGCGCGGTTGGTGCGCATCGTCCGGGTCACGAACAGCCGACCGTGGGCGTCGAAGCCGATGCCGATCGGGTCCGCGATCATCCCGTCGGGCGCCCAGAGGGTCGCCTGCAGCCCGGGCGCGAGCTGCACCGGCACGGCCTCGCGCCCGGCCCTCGACAGTCGCGCCGCCGAGTCCGGCGAGAGCCTGACGACACTCGGCGCGAACGGCGCCGCCGCCTCGACCACCAGCGGCCGCACGGGCGCGGCGGGCGGGGCGGGGGCGGCGGCCACGGCGCTCGGCGCGGGCGTCGCCGTCACCGGCGCCGGACCCCGGCACGCGGCGCCGAGGCCGGACAGGAGACCAACCGAGGCCAGCATCGTCCACCCACGCACCCGCATCGGGCCCATCGGATTCCACGGCACGGCACACCCCTCGTCGTGAAAGTCGTCGCGATCCATCACCGCGGCTAAGGTGCAGGAAACGCGGCGCCTCCGGGAGTACGCGACCGTCAGAAAGTCTTCAGGCCGCAGACGAGTTCATGGGTAGGGATTCGGTTCGCGCCAGCGCAACGGCAACGGCAACGGCTTTGACAGGATGAACTGCGACAGGATGGACAGGAGGGTGAACAGGATGAACGCCCCCGAGATGCGAAGCCGCCCGAGTGGCCGTCATCCTGTTCTCATCCTGTTCATCCTGTCGCAGTTCATCCTGTCAAAATGCCGTTGCCGTTGTCCTGACCCACTGCGCGCACGGCGGCTCACTCGCCCAGGGGCTGGTCCGCGCTCCCGTCCAGCCACGCGCGCGTCGCGTCGGTCCCCCACTTCCTGAGCTTGTCCCGCAGGGCCTCCGGCGAGAGCTGGGTCCAGACGAGCCCGCACGCGCTGCACGCCCGCGTCGACTGCTGCTCGACGTACAGGTTGCCGCTGAACAGCGAGGTCCAGCGCAGACCGGACTGTGGATCGAAGTGGACCCTGGTGTTGGCGCCGAAGAGCGTGCCGGCGAGCGTGCGGCGGATGCCGCGGTGCCGCAGCGCGGGCACCGCTCGGGCGCCGCGAGCAGCGACGGGTCGCCGCCGGAGCCCAACGCGCGTTAGGCCGCGGCCGCGGCCGCGGCGGCGCCGGCGTCTCGCGAGCGCCAGCTGACCGCCATCTGCCAGGCCGCGAAGGCGACCGGCACCGCGCCGGAGGCGAGCAGGGTCAGCGCGATCGCTCCGGCGCCCGGGCCGTAGCACGCCGGGCCCAGGCTGTCCGCGCCGAACCCCCAGATCCTGGTCTCCCGCACGACCACCGCGCCCGCCGCCGCCCCGAGCGCGGCGGGGAGCAGCAGCCCCCGGAATCCCGTCCGCCCGTCGCGGAAGCGGGCGACCCAGGTGGCGAGGAACAGCCCGGCGGCGAGCGGCGCCCAGTCCTCGGCGACGCGCGGCAGGACCGTGCACAGCACGTACGGCAGCTGTCCCAGGCGCAGCGGGTGGCCGCAGGGCCCCCAGGATGCGACGTAAGGCGCCACGCAGCGCGAGAGCAGCCAGGCGTAGCCACCAGCGAGCAGCGCCCAGGCGGCCGCGAACCCGCGCGTGCGCCACGCCAGCACGGCGGCGAAGGTCGCGGCGCCGAGCACGCCCGTGAGCAGGGCGAGGACGGGGAAGTGCCTGTAGCCGGACGACCAGGGCTCGGTGAGGTCGAGGCGCCAGAGCGGCGCGAGCCACGGGACGCCGGCCGCCACGGCGGCCGCGCCTGCGGCCCCCGCCAGCTCCTCGCCAAGTCGGGATCTACGCATCTGCCGCCACCTCGAAGAGTGCCGCCGACGAGCCACCACGAGATGATGATCGCTGTACCGGGCGGCTTCAACGCCGCGCCGGCGGCGCGTCACGGCCACCGGGCCGAGCGGACCCAGCGCGCGGAGCCGGCGACACTGTCGATCCTGTCCTCGAGCGCGTGCAGCTGCCACGGCGCCCAGTGGCAGCCCTGGTAGTCCTGCACGCGCTTGCGGCGGCCGCCCGGCAGGTAGAGCGTCACGATAGCGGTCGGGGCGTCGGTCGACGACGGCCCGCACATGCGCTCGTCGTCGGCGATCCGGTCGGGGAGGTCGAGGAAGGCGACGAACAGCGCGTCCGTCATGATGTCGCCGAACCCCCGCGGGTCCACGCTGTCGGCCGCCGCCCGGCCGGAGTCCTGCGGGTTGCGGGACTCGAAGCGCACCGCGCCCGACCTGGCGACGGCGAGGCGATAGGCCGGGCAGCTGCCGTAGCAGAGCGTGCGCTCCAGCACGACGCTGTCGGCGGCATCCAGGTCGTGCAGGTTCGTGGCCCAGGCCGTGGTGTCCCCCGCCGTCGGCCGCGACGCTCGTCCGGTGGCGCGCTCCGTCGCCCGGCCGCGGCAGGCCGTGGTGAGGAGCAGCGCCGCGACGAGCAGCGCGCCCGCCGGTCCCGACGCCACGTCAGGCACCCTCCACGTCCAGGCCGACCGGCGCTTCCCTCTGCACCTCGGCCAACTCGATGCGCAACGATGTCATCCAAGGTTCCGACGGAGATGAGCGATGACGCCGTCCACCGTGCTTCGGCAGGGTCCACTGCTCGCCGCCCGCAGCCGGTCCAGAAGCGCGACGCGCCACCGGATCGGGCGTCGGGCGCACGCGGTGTCGATCTCGGCCACGGTGAACCCCCGCTCCCAGCGCCCGCGCGGCGCCGCCGGCCCGGAGATCCGCACGCCATCGTCTCCGCAGCCGAGCGAGTCGACCGTCGGGTTCGCGTAGCCGCAGTGGAACTGCCGCCGCCGGGCGGCCTTCGTCTCGGACATCGGACCTCCTCGCGGCGCGACGCCCGGATCGAGGGGCGAGCGCCACCGCTCGCCCGGCGGGCTACCGGATCTCGAACACCTCCGCCATGCCCATCTGCGCGTGGATCTGTGTGCCGTTAGGCCCGGGCTCCGGCGTCCCGCAGGCTGCAAAGTACCGGCCGGCCGGCAAGACGAGCTCGGCCCAGCCGTCCCGCCCGGGCGCGAGCGTCACCATCCCGCCCACGGGGACCGCGGGCGGCGGGCCCTGCCGGGACGCGTACCAGGCGCCGAAGTCCCGCGCGGTACGGCCGGGCTCGAGGCGGTAGAACGTGATGTCGTGCGGACGCTGGCCCGTGTTCCGTATGCGCAGCACGTTCGCGCCGCGGCGGTAGGCACCCGAGTCGTGCGCGAGGCGGAAGTCCTCGAGCCGGACCTCGCCGGAGGGGGTCGGCGCCGCCTCCGCGCCGCCCCTCGCCTCGCCTGCCGTGATGACGATCGACGCGATCATGCCCGCCTTCACGTGGCCGTCCGACCAGCACACGACCGCGTAGCGGCCCGGCTCCAGCGCGATGACGACGTCGGAGGAATCCCCGGCGGCGACCTTGCCCGGCCCGCCGACGTCGACGGCGCCGACCGGGAACGCGTCGCCCGCGCGCGCGCCCGCCAGGTAGGCCTCGGGCGTCACCCCGTCCGGGAGCCGCGTGACGAGCGCCTCGTGCCAGGCGGGGCCGCGGTTGACGAGGCGCACCCGGGTGAGCCCGGCCGGAACTTCACGAGGCCCCGTGAAGGCGAAGTCGCGCGCCTCGAGGCGCAGCAGCGGGAGCTCGCGCCGAGCGCCGTCGGGCCGGCCGGGCGCGCACGCAGCCAGCGACGCGAGCGCCGCCGCACGGACCATCGAGCGCATCATGACTCCCATGCCATACCGTCCGCCGAAGAGACCAAGCGGTAGGCGGCGTCCATGGCGACCAGCCACGGCCCGCTCCCGCCAACGAGCCTAACGCGGTAGGTGACCTCGTACGGTCCGGCCGGGACGGGCTCGGAGACGAGCAGCGTGTCCGCCCCGGTGCCGGGGCGCAGCCGGACCCCCTTCTCGCCGAAGACCGTCCGGACGAGGGAGACGAGCTGGGACTGGGGCAGCCGGAACGCCGAGACCGTGACGGTGGTCGGGGCCAGCAGCTCGACGGCGGGCGGCACGGCGGGCCCCGGCGCGGCGTTCGCGGTGCGGGCGCCGGACGCGCACGCCGCGGCGAGCGAGACGCCGACGGCGAGCGCGGCGCCCGCCGCGAGGGAGTGGGTGGCGAATCGGGGGGCCGGGTTCACGAGCTTCGGCGCCACGTCAGGCCCAGGGCGGGCGCTCGCCCGGGCGCTCCGGCCAGCGGCGGTTCACGCGGCGCCAGTCCAGCAGCCCCCACGCGGCGCCCACGCCGGCCCCGACCGGGGCCAGGAGCGCGGCCCACCCGGCGATGGCGGGCGCCCAGCGCCAGTCGCCGCCAGGCACCGGCACGCCGGGCGCCGTCACGCCGGGCGCCAGGAGCGCGACCGCGGCGAGCACGAGCGCCGCCAGCGGGAGCCCGCGGCCGAGGACGCCGTGCCAGAGGACGTGGTGGGAGCAGCCCCGCATGCGCATCTCCGCCGCGCGCATCTCCGCCATGATTCGCGCCTGGACCTCCGCCCGGCGGCGCTGCACCTCGGCCATCACTTTCTGGTCACGCATGTCCCCCCTCACACGGTGGCCCACCGTCGCCTAACGCCCGATCCGGCCCGCGGGCGGCCGTCAGACGTCGTCGAGATGGTCGAACGTCCCCGCGGCGTCCAGCACCCTGGAGCGCAATCTTGACCTTCGAGCCGTCCATGTAGCAATGCCTGTCGATGTTCGACGCCCGAATCGGGCTGCGAGCGCGTGGGCCGGCGCCGTCCGCGCGCGGGTCACCGCACGTCGACCCGGACGGGGTTGGGAGCCGGCCCCACCCACGTGCCCCCGTACCCAGCCATCAGCAGGTCGCCGCAGTAGACGTTCGGCAGCACCACCGTCACGGTGTCCCCGGCCGCGTAGCCGCCCTCCCGATAGGCCCACGCCTCCGCGACGACCGTCCCCGGCTGGTGGCGGTCCCAGGCCCGCGCGTGAAAGAGCTGCGCGCGCCCCCACGTGCTGTCGCGCACCTCGAAGCTGACCGCGCACGTGTTCAGCGCCTGCACGCGCCGCACCTCGCGCGGGTTCAGGCCGGCGGGGCGGGCGCGCGCGCGCGCTTCCCAGGCGGCGCGCTTCGCCGAGTCGCGCCGCCACTGCTCGGGGTCGCGCAGGCGCTGCGAGTAAGGACGCGCCCGGCGCTCGACGCGCGACCAGCGCGCCTGCAGCTCGGGGGCCCACTGCAGGCCGGCGGCGAGCCCCACCGCTCCGCCGAGCGCCATTCCGCCCCAGACCAGCGCGAACGCGTGAAGGCCCTTCACCGGGACGCCCTCCGTGTCTCCATCGACTCCCAATTTACGCGCGCTCGCCGCCCCGCTGCCGGGCCATCCATGTCCGCAGCTCCTCCCCGGTCTTCAGCACGAACGACTTCTTCGTCAGCGCCGGATGACACTCCTCGGCGGTGTAGCCGGTCGGGAGCAGCGTCTTCTGGTTCACGATCCAGGAGTAGCGCGGTCCGCGCGGGATGCCCGTCATCAGAAACGTGGCGGGCCGGCCCACGACCTCGGCGACCGCCCCGTAGGTGGCTCGGAGCTGGCGCTGGTCGAGGAAGTCGACGACGTCTTCGAGGGAGAGCTGTTTCGGCATCCGAGAGTGGGCGAGGCTCAACGCTCCAAGTTAAGCCAGAACCGCCGACTCATCGGCCACGAGAGTCATCGGCGGCGCAGGGCGTCCGGCGCGCGACCGCCGCGGCGATCGGCTGCTCGACGCCGAGGACGTCGCTGATACGGCGGGCGGTGCCGGTGAGCGAGTCGCCGCCGGCGCGGAAGACGATGGCCACGCCGCCGATCTCGTGGGTGAAGACCGCGACCACCGAGTCGCGTCCCGCCGTGATCCACTGCATGCTGCGGTAGATGGCCGCGATTCGCCCGGCGGGATCGGCGCCCGGAGCGGGCGCGAGCACGCGCACCGGGCGTCCCGTCGTGCTGAAGCGGTCGGGCAGCACGGCGGAGTCCAGAAGGATCGCCGCAGGGAGCTCCGGCGCCGGATGCAGGCGGCCGTCCGCCGTGACCCAGTGGGTGAGCACGAGCGCGTAGCACCCCGCGACGGCGGCCGGCGCCAGGCCCCCGGCGTCCGCCGCTTCCACGCCGGCGCCCCGTGGGGGGACGCAGCTGGCCGCGCCACACGCCATGAGAGCCAGGAGCGCGAGGCGCGAGCAGCGCCCGCGGAAGTGTCGCACGGTCGTCACCGAGAAGCCTCGGACGCCAGGATCGCGTAGACGGCCACGTCCTCGAACCGGCCCCAGCGCCGGTACGCCTGCCGGTGCATCCCTTCGCATCGCATCCCGAGCTTCTGCAAGACGCGACCCGAGGCAGGATTCCGCAGGAAGTGTCGCGCCTGGATGCGGTTGAGGCCGAGCGTGGCGAAGCCGAACGATACGACCGCGCGCGCCGCCTCGGTCGCGTAGCCTCGACCCCACATGCCGGCGCCGACCCAGTAGCCGAGCTCTCCGCGCGCGTGCTCGGCTACTGGGTCGGCGAGATCGCGCCCACCGCGTCGTGCTGCGCGTCGGCGACGCAGATCGCGAGGGTGAGGCGCTCCCCGGCGGCCCATGCTGCCGCGTGCCCCCCGATCCAGGCCGTGGCCGCGCCGGCGGGGTACGGGTGCGGGATGGCGAGCGTCGTGTCGGCGACCTCCCGCGCACCGGCCAGTCGCTCGACCGTGGGCCCGTCCCCCGGGACGAATGGGCGGAGCAGCAGTCGCTCGGTGGTGAGTCGGGGCAGGGCCGTCATGTGTCCGCCGCGTGAGTGGTCGTGAGCCACCAAATCGTTCGCGGTGTCGCTTCCAGGTCAAGCAGCGGACGCCCGCGTACCGCGTGTCGGGTGTGGCCGGGAATTCCCGCACTACTCGGGTGCCGGGGAAACACGCGGCTCATGCTCGATCACTCGCGGCGCGCGCGCGCCGTACACCAGGAACAGGAACATGAACAAGACTGCACTGCATTGGCTGGGACGCTCGCTCGCCGTCGCGGCCGCGGCCCTGTCGGTCGGATGCGCCAACGACGCACCACTCAGCCCGGCTCGACGGCCCGCGCTCGATCGGGCGGCGGACCTCCCGGCCGGTTGTGAGAAGCTGCAGGCGCCGGCGGGGAGCACGCTCGCCTTCCACGCGTACGCCAGCGGCGCGCAGATCTACCGCTGGGACGGCGGGAGCTGGGTCTTCGTCGCGCCGGCGGCGACGCTGTTCGCCGACGAAGGGGGGAGCGGTACGGTCGGCACCCACTACGCCGGCCCGACCTGGGAGAGCAACAGCGGCAGCACGGTGGTCGGCGCGGTCGCCAACCGCTGCACCCCGGACGCCAACGCCATCCCCTGGCTGTCGCTCGACGCGGTGCCCGGCGACGGGCCCGGCATCTTCCACGAGACGAAGTTCATCCAGCGCCTGAACACCGTGGGCGGCAAGGCCCCCACCACTCCCGGGAGCGTCCCGGGCGAGGTGAAGGAAGTGCCGTACACGGCCGAGTACTTCTTCTACCAGGTGCCGTAACGAGCTCCCCTCGGGCGGCGGGAACCTCGGGTGGCACGCCGCTGGTGCCGCCCGAGTCGCGTTAGGTCGCTGCGTCGCGATCCCGAGCGCACGTCGAAGATGCCGTATTCCGGTCCCTCGAATCGAGATGCACGCGCCAGGAGCACGGGATGAACGGGATGCGGGCCCCGGGGCGTGGAGTCGCCCGGGCGGCTCTCATCCCGTTCACCATCCCGTCATCCCACCCGTCATCGGGTCCGTCATCCCCGCGAAGGCGGGGATCCAGGGCAGGGCTCTGGTCTGGATCCCCGCTTCCGCGGGGATGACGAGCGGACGGGCGCCCCGGCGCCCCGGCTCGCCGGGATGCAGACCCACCCGGCACCTGCGCTAGCCGGCGGCCGACGGCTCACCAGAACCTCCACCACGGCCGCGCCGCGTGGGCCGCCGGGAGCGCCGGGAGCGCCGGGAGCTCTGCTGCCTCCAGCGCCGGCCGCAGTCGTTCGAGCGCCGGGCGGGCGGACGGATCGAGGTGGAGGAGCACGGTACCGCCGTCGGCGTCGGATGCCAGCGTCAGCACGGCCCCGCCGACTCGGTAGTCCCAGTACGCCTGGTCGTAGTCCTCGACCCGCGAGAGCGGCTCCGCGCCGAGGGCGTCCTCGAGCAGGCGGGCCACGCGGTGAAAGCGCGTCTCCCACGGGCCGTTGGTGAACTCGAGCTCCAGGCGCCCGCCGTATTCGCGCGCGATGGTGCCAGCGATACCCGCCCTCCTGACTTCGAAGCCCGGCCGCCTCACGGACCGAGGGGTCGGCACTCGGCCACGTTCGCCCGCCTCTGCGCGATCAGGTAGTCCGGGTGCTCCACCCGCAGCGCCCGAAAGGCGGTATCCATCGTCACCGCCCGCCCCACAAGGGTATCGGCCCGCGCGGGGTCCGTGAAGCCGACCGTGTAGCCGGAACCGCGGCGCGCGCCCCGGCAGACGACCGCTGCGCGCCGGCTCAGCGAGCTGCGGCGCTCGGCGAGCAGCTCGGCGACCGATGCGGCGCGCTCGATCGACTCCGAAGCGACCGCCCCGGTGTCGGCGACCGGCAGGTCCGTGTACCCGTTGCGGGCGACGAACCACTCGGCGCAGCGGACGGCCGTGGACTCCGGCGCCTCGCCGGGGACGCGGGGAAGCGTGCAGCGCCGCCGCTTCGAGCGGACGTCGGGGTCGCCCCGCGCGCCCAGCACGCCGCAGGCGAGCAGCGCCGCGCAGGCGAGCGGCGGAACGGCTCCGCACCAGGATCGGGACGTCAGCCGCATGGCCTACTCCGAAGCCCGTCGTCACCTGACGCCCCAGGCAAGCTCGGCGTCGACGCCACGTTAGGTGGCTGGTCGCTACGCCGGCCGGGCGGCCTCCGCGGCGGCGACGCGTGCCCAGCGCTCGATCGCCGCGAAGTCGGCCGCGTCCCGGGTAGCGACCACCAGGTTGCCCCCCTCGGAGAGGTACGCCACGGGCCGCAGCCGCGCCAGCTCCGCCCAGAAGCGCTCCCGAAGCCGCCGCTCGGCCGAGTCCCGGAGCGTGAAGCCGGCGTAGTTCACGAACGTGTCGGCCACCTCGAAGGGGGCCGGCGGCTCCCGGAAGACGTACCACTCGTCGTACCCCGCGGTCGGGAGTGCGTCCGGCGAGGGAACGCGCGGGCTGAAGGCGACGTCGCCGACGCGGCGCCAGCCGGCCGCCGCCTCCTCGGGCAGGAGGCCGAGCGGGCCGCTGTCGAACGCGGTCACCGCGACGAAGCGGCCGACCACGCACCCGGAGCAGGCGCGCAGGAGGCCATGGAGGTCGAGCTCGGCGCTCACCAGCCAGTGATAGTCCTCGTGACGTCCCACGTGCACGGGTAGCCCGACGTGGAAAGGTGTAACCGCCTGACGCCCCGTCGGACCGCAGGTCGCGATCCCTCCGGGTCCTCGTCCAGCGGGCGGGCGGTCAAGGGCGCCCGGGTTGGACGTACCGGTCGAAGGGCGTGATCGACCCGTCCACGTTCACGCGGAAGATGAACGTCGCGGTGAACACGTAGTCCGGCACGGCGAGCCCGCGGCGGAGCACCCAGAACACGTCCGTGTCCTCCGGCCGCTCCGAGCGCAGGTGCGTGTGGAAGGTGTGCGTGATGGGCTCGCCCCCGGGCGGCGGCGGGTCCATCTCGAGCACGCTGTCGTGCAGCTGGCGCCGCTCGATGATCGCCGAGCCGTCGCCGCGGACGCGGAAGCGCGCGTCGCCGCCCAGCGGCCAGCCGCCGGGCCGCGTCGGCGCCGGGACGACGTACACCCACCAGTCGCCGCCGTCGGCCGGGAGCGCGGCCACGTTGTACGGCCGGTCCGCGGCGCCGAACGCCCGCACGGCCTGGGCATTCGCGCGGGCCGCGCGAGCGTAGTAGCCGGTGTCGGGCGCCGCGGGCGTCAGCCGGCGCGCCTCGAACTGCGTCGGGCCCGCGCCCTGGCGGGCGAGGGCGGCCACGTAAAACGTGTCGGCGGCTTCGCTCAGGCGGCCGAAGGCGACCTCCCACTCGCCCGGGGCCAGCTCGCGTGCGACGTAGCCCGTGATCTCGCCGGGGGACGGCCCGAGCGCCCGCACCGCGTCGGTGGCGTGCCACGCGGCGACGTCATAGGCAGCCAGACGCCGGCCCCGCTCGGTCACGGCGGCGAGCTCGGCCTGCGGCACCCGGGCGGAGGTGCGCTCGGACGCGGCCTGCGCGGCGAGCGGCAGGCCGCCGGCCAGACACAGGAGCGTGAGAGCGGCGGACGCTGCGCGCACGCGTGTCCTCACGGGCGCCGGGGCGGGTGCAGCCAGCGGCGGGAGCCGGTGACGCTAATGCGGCGTGACGATCCGACGCGCCGGCGCCGGCGCGTCGGCCGGCGGCGACGCGCCCGCCGCTCGTCCCTGCAGCGCCAGGTAGCGCTGCGCCTCCCCGAGACGCTCGACCTCGACGGCGACAACTTCGACGGCGCGCGTGAGCTCCGCGAGCCGTGCCTCGAGCGACCCGCTGAGACGTTCCGGCTGCTCCGGCCGTTGGGCGCGCCGCGCCCGGTAGCCGAACCAGAGCGCCAGGCCTCCGAGGAGGACGACCGCATTCGCGGCGGCGCCGGCGACGATGGCGACGGCAGTGGGTTCCATGGGGCCTCCGGGGGTAGAGTGCTGCCGCAGATCGGCGGGGCGTCTCCTCTACGCGCGAGGCGGCGACCCGGTGTCATGCACCGCCGTCTGCGTAGCCTAGCATGGCGCCCGGCGGCTGCCGGTCGCCACCTAACGCCCAGGTCGAGCTTCAGCGCCACGGCGGTCGCTCCATCCCCTGCGCCAGGATCACGCGGGCCGCCGCCGGGCCCTGGAGGAACTGGATCAGCCGCCCGGCGGCCTCGGGCACCCTGGCGCCCGAGCTCACCGCCGCCGTGAACGTGACGTAGGACTGAATCTCCGGCGGCAACGGGCCGGCGAGCTCCACGCCCGGCGTCGTCAAGATCTGGGTGATGACGACCAGGCCGAGCTCGACTTCACCCCCGGCCACGAGCACGGCGACGCTGTCTCCCTCGGGTCGCCGTACCTTCGTCCCGATCGATTCGGCGAGGCCGAGCCGCTCGAGCAGGCCGGCGAGGTAGAGCCCACTCCCGACGCGGAGATAGGCGATCGACTCGGCGCCCAGAAGGGCGCGGCGAAAGGCGTCCACCGAGCCGAGGTCTGGCTTGGGCGCGCCGGCACGCACGGCGACCCCGATGCCCGAGCGCGCCAGGTCCGTCCGGCTCGCTGCCACCACGCGGCCGGCCCGGATCCACTCGTCGACGGCCGCCGACCCGCTAATCAGGAGATCGAAGGGCTCGCCCGCGGCCGCCCGGCGCGCGAAGGCTGGCGGCAGGTCGCTCACGACGCGGAGGCGGAAGCCCGCGGTCCGCTCGAACTCCGGGCCGACCTGAGCGAGCACGGTCGCGATCGCCCGCGCGGTCCAGACGCGGATCTCGCCTCGCGCGGGCGGCGCCTTCCCTACGCCGCCCCGCGCCGGGCCGCAGCCCAGCAGCGCGATGCCCGCGATAAGGGGACGAATCCGCATGGAGACTCTCCGCGCTGTCTAACGCCGCTGGCGCCGGGGGCGCCCGCTGGCAAGACTAACGGCCGCACCCGCCTGCGCGCCACGCGGTGCCGCCCTCCGCCGTCGAGAGATGCTTCCGCCCCGACGCCGAC
>DATFPD010000400.1:0-3969 GCA_035265005.1 Gemmatimonadaceae bacterium
GCCGCCCACGCCGCCGAGTCGAGCCGCACTTCCACTCGCTGGTGCTCGCCGCTCCGCTCGTCGACGATCTCGAATCGGCGCTCGGGCGCGCCGGCGTCCACCTCCTCCTGGGTCGCATGCCTGACGACGAGCGCGAAGCCCGGCGCGAGCGGCGCCGAGTCGGGGCGGTCTACCGGGAGGGGAGCGACAGTCTGCCGCTTCGGCGGCTTCGCGCCCAGCCGCACCCACGAGCCCGTGCGCCGCAGGTACGCGTAGGTGGCGCGCGGGGCGTCGGGCTCGCCGAGCTCCTGGAACCAGACGGTATCGCGCTCGACCGTGATCTTGCTCAGCGCGGGGCGGCGCGTGGGGTCGGACGCGGGGTCCTGCGCGAGCAGGAGGAGGAGGGGGGGGAGGGAGGCGAGATGCGGCAGCATGGAGCAGGGGAGCCAGGGCGGCGCCGTCAGTCGTCGGGCCGGCGGCGCTCCTTCAATACACCGCGAACGAGATTCAGCTTCGAGTAGTCCCCGCCGGAAAAGTACCCTTCCATCCCCTCGCGCCCCAGCACCCGGTCGCGGATCTCGGCGTCGCTCGCGCCCCGGTCGGCGAGGGCGTCGATCCGGCCGATCGTCTCCTCCAGCCAATCGGCCTTGCGAGCGAGGGTCGCGACCGGGTCGGCCACCGGGCCCCGGTGCGCGTCGAAGAGCCGCTCGGGCGCCAGCGCGGCCGCCGCGCGGAGCGAGCGCACGAGGGTGCGCGGGTCCTCCCAGTGGTGGGCGACGCGCACCTTCACGCCGAGGAACAGGTCGCCCGAGAAGAGCGTCGCGCGCTCGGGGTCCCACACCACGTGGTGGTCCGGCGAGTGCCCCGGCGAGGGGAGCAGTTCGAGTCCAGCCTCCGCCGGCTCGAACGGCGCGACCGGGACCGAGAGCGGCGGCATCGACTCCCAGGTCCAGCGCCGGTAGAACCCGATCCGCGGGCGATGCGTGTCGCGGACCGCCGCCAGCGTGAGCGCCCCCGCCGCGACCGGAATCCCGAGCCTGGCCAGCAGGTCGACGTTGCCGGCGTGGTCCTCGTGCTCGTGCGTCAGGATCACGCCGCGCGGCCGCGCCTCGTCCGCCCAGCGCGCCAGCTCCCGCCGCACCGCGTGAAAGCCGCAGTCCACCAGCGCCCCGCGCACCAGGTACGCACTGACCGAGTACCCCACCAGCCGGCTCCGCCGCGACGACATGTGCAGGCGAACGACGTCGGGGGCGTGGGGCTCGAGGTGAAGCATGGGCGAGATACGCGAATCGCGTATCGCTATTTCCCGTAGCTCTTCGTGAACGTCTGGAGCGTGAAGGGGCCGACGCTGCCGCTGGCGTCGGGCGGGTGCTCGCTGGCGAAGAACTCCTCGACCATCCGCAGGCGGCCCGAGGTCATCACGCCGTAGATCGTGTCCGGGAAGACGCCGAAGACGACCAGGGGCTCTCGGTTGAAGGAGCCGGAGGTCCGGGTGAAGCGCACGGTGTCGCCGGTGAGCATGGCGTACGTGCCGCTGAAGCGGTAGGCGTACGTCAGCGACGCGTAGCCGCGCGCCGACCAGCTCCCCGAGTCGAGCTGCGCGAACTCGTGGTTCTGCGGCATGAGCTCGAACGAGGAGATGTGCACCGAGTCGGTGATCGGGATGGTCGTGCCGCGGCTGTCCTGGCCCTCCCAGGTCGTCACCCACGGGAGCACCACGCCGTTCACCGTGCGCAGCGTGTACGTCCCCGGAATCGGGTCGGGGCGGGTCGAGTCGTCGCCGCCGCAGGCGAGCGCGAGCGCCGCCGGCAGGCAGAGCAGGACGAGTGTGGCCGCCCGGCGCCGGCGCGCGCCGGAGGGAGCAGAAGGAGGAGATGACATGGCGGAACTCCGCGCTGAGGGAGCGCCCGAAACGAGCGCGGCGGCCAGGTCCTGGACGGGGACGAGGCCGGCGACTACTCGACAATGTGACGCGGGACTCGTGCCGCGCAAGAACGAACGACGGGCCCGGCCCTCTGTAACGAAGGCCGGGCCCGCGCGTGGGACGAGTCGATGGAGTGTCGCCGCGCTACTTCCGGGCGACGATCGTCAGCGTCAGCGTTCCGTCCACGCTCTCGAACTGGTCGGTGTACGTCAGCGTGTTGCCGTTGCTGAGCGTCGCCGTGTACGGCGACTCGCTGTCGTCGCTCGGCGTGAACGTGTAGGTGTTGCCGCTCACCGAGTACGTCCCCTCCTCGGGCGTGTCGTCGAACGGGAACGGCGCCCCGCCGAGGATGGCGTTGACGTCCGACACAACGCGGTAGCGGTTGTTGCCGATCAGCTCGATGTAGGCGCTCACGACCTCGAACTTGTACTCGCCGAAGTCGGGGTCGGTCCCCTCGGCGATGAGGAACGGCGCCGAGTTGTCGGTCACGCCGTTGACCGAGATCGAGACGACGTTGTAGCGGGTGCCGCTGCTGCCGGTGGAATCCCCGCCGCACGCCGCGGCGCCGAGGGCGATCGTCAGGGCGGCGGTGGCGCCGAGGGCTCTGCGAAGGATCGAGTCGAATCGGGACACTGCGAGTTGCTCCACTTCGAGTGATGTGATGCGGTGGTGGCGTCGGGACGCGTCGGATCCGCCTGGGGAGCTGGCTCCCGACACCTCGAACATTTACCAATGCGCGACGCGATGTCTACTGGTCTCCTGACCCGGGGGCTACTGGCGCATCTCCCGCCCGCGGCGACATTCTGCCCGCCTCCCACGGTTGCGCCCGCTCGCGGCCTGCTATCTGCGTAGGATGAGTCGCAGCCGATCAGGGTTTCTGGAGGAACGCGGTTGGAGATGGACACCGAAGTCCCCGCGGCCGTCGACGCTGCCGCCGCCGCGGGGGCCGCCGTCGCCGGGGTCGAGACGCGCCGCCGCATGGGAAGCGCCGGCCGCGCGTCGCACGCGCCGCTGGGGGCGGTCGACGCGCGGCCGCGCGCGCGCACGCGTCCCCTCAACGTGCTGACGGTCGTCGGGACCCGCCCCGAGGTCATCAAGATGGCGCCCGTCGTGCGCGAGCTGCAGCGCCACGGCGGCGACTTCGAGTCCACCATCGCGACCAGCGGCCAGCACCGCGAGATGCTCGACCAGGCGCTCGCTGCCTTCTCGCTCTCGCCGAAGGTGGACCTGGCGCTGATGCAGCCCAACCAGGGGGTGGCCGAGTTCCTCTGCCGCTCGCTCTCGGCGATGACCGTGCTGCTGCGGGACGTGCGCCCGGACGTCGTGCTGATCCAGGGGGACACGACGACCGTCCTCACGACGGCGATGGCGGCGTTCCAGCAGGGGGTGAAGGTGGCGCACGTGGAGGCCGGGCTCCGCTCGTTCAACCGCCTGGACCCCTACCCGGAAGAGATGAACCGCCGGCTGGTGGCCGCCCTCGCCGACCTGCACTTCGCGCCGACCCAGCGCGCGCGGCAGAACCTGCTCCACGAGGGCGTCCCAGACCACCGGATCTTCGTCACCGGGAACACGATCGTGGACGCGTTGCGCGCCACGCCCCACGCCGGCCCGTTCGAGAACGCGGAGCTGCACGGCGCGCTGGACGGCGCCGACGGCGCGGGCGGCGATGGTGACGGCGGCGCGCGGACGCTGCTCGTCACCGCGCACCGGCGCGAGAACCACGGCCCGCGCCTCTACGCCATCTGCGGCGCGCTGCGGACCCTCGTCAGGCGCTTCCGCGACGTGCGGGTGATCTTCCCGGTGCACCTCAACCCGAACGTCGACCGTGTCGTCCGCCGCGAGCTGGGGGGCGTCCCGCGCGTGCACCTGGTCGAGCCGGTCTCGTACGGCGACCTCCTGCGCCTCATGCGCCGCTGCTTCCTGATCCTCTCCGACTCCGGCGGGATCCAGGAGGAAGCGCCGTCGATGCACAAGCCGGTGCTCATCCTCCGCGAGGTCACCGAGCGCCCGGAGGTGGTGGAGTGCGGGGCGGGGAAGCTCGTCGGCACGAGCGAGGAGCGCATCGT
>DATFPD010000401.1:0-11328 GCA_035265005.1 Gemmatimonadaceae bacterium
AGCGGCGTCGCGACTGGCAGCTCCAGCATCACCGCCACCTGCGAGGGGCGCTCGGCCGCCGTCACGGTGACCGTCACGCCGATCCCGGTGGCCGCGGTCTCGGTCAGTCTGAGTTCGGCGAGCGTCATCGCGGGGCAGACCGTGCAGGCCACCGCGACGACGCGCGACGCCGGCGGCAACACGCTCACTGGCCGCGCGGTCGTCTGGACGTCGAGCAACACCGCCGCCGCCACGGTGGGCACGAGCGGCGTCGTGACCGGCGTCGCCGCCGGCACGTCGACGATTACCGCCACCAGCGAGGGGCAGAGTGGGAGTGCGACGGTGAACGTCACCGCGGTGACGACGCCGCCGCCCCCGCCGCCTGGCGGGACGTCGCTGTTCGCGGAGACGTTCGAGGCCGGCTCGTTCGCGACGTGGGATGACGGCTACGACCCGACCAACCACCGGATCGTGAGCGACGCTAGCGCCCACGGCGGCACCCGCTACCTGGAGATCACCTACCCCGCCGGGAACAGCGGCGGCGGCGGCTGGCTGACCAAGTTCTTCGGCCCCGGCCGCGACTCGGTGCACTTCAGCTACTACGTGCGCTTCCCGAGCGACTGGACCGGCGGCAGCTACCTGGTCGGCCTGTACGGGTCGCTCACGAGCAACCTGTGGAGCGGCTTCGGCCAGGCGGGCGTCTGCACCGACGGGTCGCAGTTCACCAACCACTTCTTCTTCGTCGAGGGCTCGGGGAGCCCGGGCGCGATCCGGTTCTACACGTACCACATGGACATGGCGCAGAGCGGCGGCTGCTACGGCGACACCGGCGAGCGCGCGGGCGCGGCGACGTACTACCCGCCGCTAACCATGAGCCGCGGCGACTGGCACCGCGTCGAGCTCCAGGTCCGCCTCAACACGCCGGGGCAGGCCGACGGCTGGGAGCGGCTGTACGTCGACGGCACGCTCGTCGGCGAGTGGCGGAACATGCGCCAGCGCACGACGAGCAACGTCAAGATCAACGCGCTCCAGATCAGCGCCAACACCTCGGGCGGCGCCGCGTCGGCGACCCGCACGATCAACATCGACGACATCACCGTCTCCGAGCTCGGTGCGACCACCGGGACCGGCGGCGGCGGCACGACGACGCCCGCCCCGGTGGCGACGGTGACGGTCACGCCGAACCCGACGAGCGTGCAGGCAGGGAGCACCGTGCAGTTGAGCGCGGCGACGCGTGACGCCAGCGGCAACACGCTCACCGGGCGGGTGGTCACCTGGTCGTCGAGCAACAGCGCGGTCGCGACGGTGAGCGGCGGCGGCCTGGTCACGGGCGTCGCGGCCGGCTCGGCGACGATCACGGCCACCAGCGAGACCCGCACCGGCACCGCCGCGGTGACGATCACGGCGCCGCCCCCGCCGCCGGCGCCGGGGACCACGGCGTTCGCCAACGAGCCGGCGGGGCTGACGCTGCTCACCGACAACCGGTGGGACGCGTTAGGTACGGGCGGCTGGCAGCACGCCGACCGCGACTCGCGGTCGCAGATCACGGCGGACGCCACCGCGCCCGCCTCCCCGTCGAACGTGCTGGAGATGCTCTACCCGCAGGGCTACACGGGCGGCGGCGAGCCGGCGATCGAGGAATATGACCTCGGCTCCGGCCAGCAGGAGGTGTTCTTCGGCGCCTGGGTGAAGTTCAGCCCGAACTGGCAGGGGCACACGAGCGGCATCAACAAGATCGCCAACGTGATGACGAACGCCGGCTTCGGCCGGACGTGGATCGTGCTCCGCGCGGTCGGCGAGCAGGACACCAACGGCAACCTGCGCGACGGGCCGTTCTTCGTCGACGTGGCCTACTGCGGCCAGTACGGCGGCTACCCGGGCGCCAACCGCAGCCTGACGCCGTTCACGACGGGCGTCTGGCACAAGATCGAGTGGCAGGTGCGCACGGGCACCGGCGGCCTGGTGCGGTGGTGGGTGGACGGCGTCCTCACCGGCGAGTACACGAACCTGAACTGTATGGGCTCGCGCCTCGATTGGGTGGAAATCGCCCCGACCTTCGGCGGCACCGGCGACACGAAGCAGCAGAACGACTACATCCGCTACGACCACGTGAGGATCAGCGGCGGGTAAGGCGGTTCGCGATTCGCGGTTCGCGATTCGCGAAGGGCCCCGGGATCCTTCGCTGCGCTCAGGACAGGCTAGCAGGAGGATCCCGGGGCCCGTCGCGAACCGCGAATCGCGAACCGCGAATCGCGAACCGCCGTCTACACTCTCGCCTTCAACGGCGCCAGCCTGTCGGTGGCGCGCTCCAGCGTCTCGAGCTTCTTGCAGAAGGCGAAGCGGACGAGGGGGCGGTGCTGGGAGCGGTCGTGGTAGAAGCTCGAGCCGGGGACTGTCGCGACGCCGATCTCGCTGGCCAGCCAGCGCGCGAACTCGACGTCGTTCAGGTCGCTCAGCTCCGAGTAGTTGGCGAGCACGTAGTACGCGCCCTCGGGGACCGTGAAGTCGAAGCCGGCCTCGGCCAGCGCGGCGCAGAGCAGGTCGCGGCGCGCGCGGTAGTCGAGCGCCAGGTGGTTGAAGTAGTCGGCGTCGAACGCCAGCCCCACCGCGCCGGCCGCCTGCAGGGGCGCCGGCGCGCCCACGGTGAGGAAGTCGTGCACCTTGCGGATGGCGCCCGTCTCGCGCTCCGGCGCGACGGCGTAGCCCAGGCGCCACCCGGTGCAGCTGAACGTCTTCGACAGCCCGGAAATCGTCACCGTGCGCTCGCGCATCCCCGGCCAGCAGGCGATCGGATGGTGGCCGCCGGCGTACCGGATGTGCTCGTAGATCTCGTCGGTGATCGCCCAGACGTCGTGCTCGACGCACAGCCCGGCGATCAGGCCGATCTCCTCGCGCGTGAACACGCGCCCCGTAGGGTTGTGCGGCGTGTTGACGATGATCGCCTTCGTGCGCGGCGTGAACGCGGCCCGCAGCCGGTCCGGGTCGATGCGCCAGCCCGGCGTCTCGAGCGGCACGAACACCGGGCGCGCGTCGGCGAGGATGGCGTCCGGGCCGTAATTCTCGTAGAACGGCTCGAAGATGATGACCTCGTCGCCGGGGTCCACGAGCGCGAGAAAGGTCGCCGCCATCGCCTCGGTGGCGCCGCAAGTGACGGTGACCTCGCGGTCCGGGTCGACGGAGAGCTCGTACCACCGCCGGTACTTTTCGGCCACCGCCAGCCGCAGCGCCGGCGAGCCCCAGGTGACGGCGTACTGGTTGACGTCGCCGTGGATGGCGGCGCACGCCGCATCCTTCATCGGCGCCGGCATCGGAAAGTCGGGAAAGCCCTGCGCGAGGTTGATGGCGCCGTACTGGTAGGCGACGCGCGACATCTCGCGAATGACCGACTCGGTAAAGCCGCTCGAGCGGGTGGCTATGGGCATGCGGAGCTGGAGAGGAGGGGCGGGTCGCGGTTTGCTGATAGCTGATAGCAGATGGCCGACGGCTGCGTCAAGAGATTCTAACTTGCGCGCTGGCGCAAATCTCGCGAAGACCGGCGGTTGCGGCGCACGAGGGTACGCCGTCACCCCCCTCCGCACCAGAGAAGTCATGGCGTCTCAAGCATTCGCCGCGCCCGGCCTGGGAGCCTGGCGCGGCGCCGCGCTCGCACTCGCCGGTCTGGCCGCGCTCGCTGCCGCCTGCGACATCCCGTCCACGCCCAAGTGGGACGTGCGCTTCCGCATCCCGGTCGACACGATCCGCCGCACGCCGGTCGAGGACGTCCTGCCGATCGACGTCCGTCCGACCGCGGACAGCTCCGCGTTCGAGGTCGGGCTCCAGACGACGACCTTCTCCAAGTCGCTAGGCGAGCTCTGCCCGGCGTGTCCCAGCTCGGTCACCGCGGTCCCCTATCCCGGCTTCGTGGGGACGCTGTCGGGCGGGATCAACCTGCCGTCCGACGTCATCTCGGTGACGCTGGTCGGCGGGCAGATCACGGTCAGGATCACCAACACCTTCAGCTTCGACCCGCTGCGCCCGCCCAACGCCGCCGGGCCGGGCTACGTGGTGATCACCGCCCGCAGCGGCACGGTCGAGCTGGCGAAGGACAGCATCGACACCCGCAACGGGCCCGCCGTCGCCCTCCCACCTAACGGCGGCCTGCTCGAGCGGACCTTCGCCGTGCAGGGCGGACTGGTGTCGCAGTCGATCGTCGTCGACGTCAAGATCGGCTCGCCGGCCGGCGGCCCCATCTCGCTCGACCGGAACCAGCGCCTGTCGGTCGTGGCCGAGGGGACGAACGCCCGCGTGAGCGAAGCGTCGGTGCGGGTGACCGAACGCGCCATCGAGCGCGAGCAGATCATCGTCGACCTCTCCGACATCGACGAGTCGGTGCGCGACCGGGTGCAGGGCGGCGAGTTCCTGATCGAGCTCGCGAACCCGTTCAACGTCGAGGGGCCGTTCGACGTCCGCATCGGCGCGCCGGGGACCACCATCACCCGCACGATCCAGGTCCCGCCCGGCCCCGGCACCGACACGGTGCGCGTGGCGCTGACGCGCGACGAGCTGCGCGGGATCATCGGCCAGGAGAGCGTGGTGGTGGAGGCGGTCGGCACGCTGAGCTCGACCAGCGCGCCCGGCTTCGCGGTGGTCCGGCCGCGGCAGGTGTTCGTCGTCGTCGGATACTTCGACATCGTCCTGCGGGTCCCGGAGGAGTGACCATGCGCGCCACCTGCTCCGCGGCCGCGCTGGTCGCCCTCGGCGCCGGCCTCGCCCGCGCCCAGCTCCCCAGCGCCAGCGCCGCCGCGCTCGCCGTCGGCGACAACTACATCGCCCGCGCCCGCGGCTTCGCCGCCGTCGCCTGGAACCCCGCGGGCCTCGGGATGCGCGACAACCCGCGCTGGTCGCTCGCCGTCCTCCCGGTCCGCGGCGTCGGCGGACTGGGGCCGGTGGGCTACGGCGACATCGCCGACCACGGCGGCGAGCTCCTGCCTAACGAAGTGCGCGAGGAGTGGCTGCGCCGCGTCACCGAGAGCGGGCGCGAGCGCGGCGGCGCGGCAGGCGACATCACCTACGCCGCGCTCAGCGTCGGCCGGGTGGGCGTCCAGCTCTCGACGCGCGCCGAGGGGCTGGTGGACGTGCCGCCGGACGGCGTGGAGCTGCTGCTGTTCGGGAACGCCGGCCGCACCGGCGAGCCGCGCGACCTCCGCCTGGCCGGCGCCAGCGTGGACGCCGTCGTCTCCTCCACCGCCGCCGTCGCCTACGCGCAGCCCGTTCCGCTGCGCCTCGGCTCGGCGCCCGACCAGCGCGCGGCGGTCGGCCTGACGCTCGGGTACACCGTCGGCCACGCGTTCGTCCGCGGCCGCGACGCCGGCACGGCCCTCACCGCGCGCCCGCTGGAGGTGGACATCAAGTTCCCGGTCGTGCAGTCCGACACGTCGTACGACGACTTCCAGGTGGGAAGCGGCGTCGGGCTCGACCTCGGCGCCGCCTGGCAGGGCGGGCGCTGGAGCGTCGCGCTGTCCACCCAGAACCTCGTCTCCACCTTCGCCTGGGACGAGTCGAAGCTCTACTACCGGCGCGGCGCGGCGTTCTTCGACATCGACACCTCGTCCACGAATTTCGACCCGCTGCCGTTCGACTCGCTAGGCGCCGGCGTGCTCCGGCAGGGCGTGCTCGACTTCAGGTTCAAGCCGATGCTCCGCCTGGGCGCGGCGTTCCGCGCGAACGACCGCACGGTGCTCTCGGCGGACTTCCACCAGAAGCTGAGCGACGGCTTCGGCACCGAGCCGGACACGCACGCGGGCCTCGGCGCCGAGTACCGCCCGGTGCGCTGGCTCCCGCTTCGAGCCGGCGCCGCCGCGCTCACCGGCGGCTACCTCGTCTCCGGCGGCCTCGGCGTCGAGCTGGCGGCGTTCAACCTCGCGGCGAGCATCGCCCGCCGGCAGACCGACGCCCTGGGCAGCGGCGCGATCGCGATGTTCGGCGTGAGCTTCGGGGGGCGATGAAGGGGCGATGAACGGTCGGGGCTGTGGGCCCTCGATGCATCGAGGGCTCACGCGTCGCCCTCACCCGCCGCCGGCGAACTTGAGCGCGATCCGGATGAGCTCCGCGGCGCCGACGCCGCGGCCGCCGCCCTCGTCGAGTGCCTTGCGCACGGCACGCTCGGCCTGGTCGCGGTTGTAGCCGAGGGAGGTCAGCGCGCGGATCGCGTCCTCGGTCGCGGCGCCCTCGGGGCGCGGGCCGCCGGCGCCGCGGGTGCTGTCCACCTGCACGTCGTCCAGCTTGTCGGCCAGGTCGAGGATCATCTGCTCGGCCTTCTTGCGCCCCACGCGCGGCACGCTCTGGAGCGTCGCGACGTCGTGCTCGCGGATCGCACGCACGAGGCGTTCGCCGGAGAGCGTGGAGAGCAGGTTGAGCGCGAGCGCCGGACCCACCCCCTTCGCGCCCAGGACGCGGCGGAAGATCAGCCGGTCGAACGGCGAGCCGAAGCCGAAGAGCTGCCAGCCGTCCTCCTTCACGACCAGGTGCGTGTGCAGCGTGACGTCGTCGCCGACCTTCGGCAGCGACTCGTACACACTGAGCGGAATCGACAGCTCGTAGCCGACGCCGCCGGACGTCGCCACCTCCACGCGGTCCAGCTCCTTGGCGACCAGGCGTCCGGAGAGCTGAGCGATCACGGCTCACCCCGCGGGCGGGAGCGCAGCGCGGCACTCGGGCGGCGCCGCAGCGCGGCCGCCGCGTCGACGGGCAGCTTGGGGATGCGCGCGCCCATGCAGCAGGTGAGCGCGGCGGCGACGCCGTCGGCGGCGTCGGAGGGGTGGGGCACCGCGCGCAGGCGGAGGAGCCGGGTCAGCATGAACTGCACTTGTTCCTTCGTGGCCGCGCCGGTGCCGACGACGGCCTTCTTGATCTCGGCCGGCGGGAACTCGTGGATCTCGAGCCCGGCCTCGGCGCCGGCCAGCAACACCACGCCGCGCGCGTGCCCGAGCACCACGGTCGTGCGCACGTTGCGCGAGTAAAAGATGTCTTCGACCGAGAGCACGCCCGGCCGGTGGCGCGCGATGAGCTCGCGCACGCCCTCGTAGATCTCCTTGAGCCGGAGCGCGAGCGGCTCGCGCGGGCGCGTGCGGATGACCCCGCACTCGATGAGGGAGACGAGCCCCGAGGCGTCCCGCCGCACCACGCCGTAGCCGGTCGTGGCCGTGCCTGGGTCGATGCCGAGGACGATCATGAACGGGAAGAGGGATGGGGGAAGGGGGATGGGGGATGAACTGCGAAAACCTCGAGCAGTTCGTCCCCCATCCCCCTTCTCCCATCCCGTGCCGTTCTCACGCCCCGGCCATCGCCGACACGTCGATGTCGAAGTTCCCCTCGACCTTCTGGACGTCGTCCAGCTCCTCGAGCCCCTCCAGCAGCTTCACCAGCGCCTCGGCGTCCTTCCCCTCGACGCGCACGGTCGTCCGCGGGATCCACTCGATCGCCGCCTCGCGGGCGGTGACTCCCTTCGACTCGAGCGCGCCCTTCACCGCGTGCAGCGCGGTGGACTCGGTCGTGACGACGAACTGGTCCTCGTCGCGGCGCAGGTCCTCGCCGCCGGCGTCGAGCACCGCCTCCATCAGCGCGTCCTCGTCGCGCCCGGCGGCGACGACGTAGATCTGCCCCTTCCGGTCGAACATCCAGGCCACGGAGTTCGTCGCGCCCAGGTTGCCGCCGCCGCGCGAGAGCTTGTGGCGCACCTCGGCCACGGTGCGGTTCGGGTTGTCGGTGACGGCCTGGATCATCAGCGCCACGCCGCCCGGCCCGTACCCCTCGTACAGCACCTCGCTGTAGTCCACGCCCTCCAGCTCGCCCGTCCCCTTCTTGATCGCGCGCTCGATGTTGTCCTTCGGCATCGAAGCCGCCTTCGCCGCGTCGATGGCCGTGCGCAGGCGCGGGTTCCCTCCAGGGTCGCCGCCGCCGGCCTTCGCGGCGACGGTGATCTCGCGGATCAGCTTCGTGAACATGGCGCCGCGCTTCGCGTCAGCGGCAGCCTTATAGTGCTTGATCTGCTTCCATTTGCTGTGGCCGGCCATACGAGTCCGCTGGGAGGTTGGGTAGGGCCTGAAATATAGATCGCATCGCGCGGTCAGGCTAACGGATGCGGGATGCGGGATGCGGGATGCGGGATGCGGGATGCGGGATGCGGGACGCGGGACGCGGGACGCGGGACGCGGGACGCGGGATGCGGGACGCGAAACGGCCCCGGGAGAGCGAAAGTCCCCGGGGCCGTTTCGCGTCCCGCGTCCCGCGTCCGGCGTCGCTCTATCGCGCCAGCCTCGCCGTCAGCACCAGCCTCCACCCGCCCAGGTGGTCCGACGGGAGGGCGGCGCCCGTCACGTCGGTCTGGACGATGCTGCCGAGCGCGTAGGCAGCGCTCGGGTAGAGCGTCACGCCGCGCATCTCGGTGCGGGCGCGGAGGCCGAGCAGCGCCATCGTGCCGGCGCGCTGCGCCTTGTCGAACGTCACCGGGTTGTCCGTGATCCAGTGGCGGAACTCGACGTTCGGCTCCAGCGTGGCGTTCGCGAACGTGCGGAATCCCACGGACATTCCCACGTTGGTAATGTTCTCCCACGGCGTCATCTTGCCCTGCGTGGCGGTCGCGACCTCCTGCTCGGCCTGGAAGCGGAGCAGGTTCCACGCGGAGACGAACACGTCCGCCTGGCGGAAGGGAAAGGAGTACGCGCCCTGGCCGATCAGGCGATCGCCGGTGCTGTAGGTGAAGCCGCCCGCCTCGTCGTTGGTGAACGCGAAGTACGTCAGGCCGAGCGCGGCGCGGCCGGTGAGCAGCGGGCGGTCGACGCCCACGCGCACGCGATACTCGTCGCCGGGCTGGAAGCGCGTATCGGTCGTGTAGTCGTACGCCGCCATGCGGCGGAAGCTCGCGCCGACGCCCATGTTCCAGGCGCCGAGCGGCTGCGCGTACGCCACGCCGCCGGTGCCGCCGAACCCCGTCCCCATGTTGGAGATCGGGAAGGCGAAGAAGTCGTTGCCGATCTGACCGGCGGCGATCTCCTGCGACTCGTCCACGGTCGCCTGGCCGGTCGGCACGTTGAGACCGGCCGTGAGCACGACACGGTCCTCGCCGAGCGTGTAGTTGGCGCGGATCTGCGTGTCCGTGAGCCCGTTGATGCTGCTAGGCTTGACCGCGCCCGAGAGCTCGGCCGACGCGTACGCCGTCGCGAGGTCGACGTTGAGCTTCGGACCGAACGGGACGACGACGGCGATCGGGAAGGCGAACTCGGAGATCGTCCGCTTCCCGCTGCCCTTGCCGAGGTCGTAGCGGATGTACTGCGGGCCGGTGCGGACGGTGCGGTCGAGGAGCGTCTGCGCGCCGGCGGCCACCGGAGCGGCGACGGCGAGGGAGAGCAGGGAAGCGATTGCGCGGCGCGTCATGGCTACTGCCTCCCGCCCTTGGCCGGCGCGGCGACCACGCTGCGGCCGGGCTGCTTGATGATGATCGAGATGCGTCCCGTGCCGCCCGCCGGCTGGTCCGTGCCGGCGGCCGACGACGCCGGATCGCGGTTGGACGGCTGCGTGGCCTCGGTCGTTCCGCCCTCCATCTGCACGCCGATCGACGGATTCAGGTCGTTCACCACCTGCGTGATCGTGCCGGCGAGCGGGTTGCCCTCGCCAGGCAGCCCGCGGTTGGCCGCGTTGATGATCGAGCCCTCGACCCCGCTGCCGACGACGGTCGCTTCGATCACCGCCGTCGTGACGCTCGCGCCCTGCTGGGCGGCCTCCACGTTCTCCTGGTGCTGCCGGGCGGCGGTGAAGTTGGGATCGAGTCGCAGGGCCTCGCCGAAGTAGCGCGACGCCTGGTCCAGGTTCCCGTTGTCCTCGGCCATCAGCCCGCCGCTGTAGGCGAGGAACGCCGCCAGCGAGCGCGTCGGGCGCTGCTCGACCAGGACGCGCTCCTGCGCCGAGAGCGTCACGCCCAGCTCGTCGAACAGCCCGAAGGCGATGCGCTTCTCGAGCGTGAACAGCTGCTCCAGCCGGTCGTCGCCGCGGACGGAGCCGACCGCCTGCGTGGTCGGCACGTCGATGATTGCGGCGTTCACGTTCACCGCGCGGTTGGGCAGCTCCACGATCCCGCCCTGCACCACCCGCCCCGCGCGCACGATCCGGCCGCCGCGCACGGACGTCGTGCTGTCGACACGTCCGGCCTGCGACAGCTTCAGCTCGTCCACCAGCGCCTGCATGCGGTCGCGCTCGACGATCGTCAGGCGCGACGACCGGCCGAGGTCCGTGACCAGCAGGTCGGCGAGCCCGCGCTCGAGCGGGAGCAGGGTGCTGTCGTTGCCGCTGAAGCGCAGCGGGAGCACGGCGATGGTCGTCGGCGAGGTGGGCTGCTGGGCGAGCTGGGATTCCTGCGCCACGGCCTGCTTGGCCGACGCCAGGAGCTCCTGCCGCTGGAGCGCCGCCAGACGCGCCTTCACCTGCTGCTTCGTCCGCCCGGTGCGACCGGTGCGGATGTAGCTGGCGTAGGCGTCGCGCGCCGCCGGCAGGTCGCCGCTCAGCTCGGCGCTCATCCCCAGGTACAGGGCGACGAGTCCGTCGCGCGGCGAGATGCGGCGCGCCTGCTCCAGCGTGGTGCGCGCGTCGGCGTAGCGGCCGGCGCGGTAGTAGGCCACGCCGAGGGCGCGCAGCACGCCCACCGAGCCCGGGCTGGCGCGGCGCTGCCGCTCGAGGCGCTCGATGTTCGTGCCGCCCGTGCGAGCGCCGGCCGGCGCGGCCGGCTGCTGCGCGAGGGCCGCGGGCGCCGCGGCCGCCGCGAGGGCCAGCGCGCCGGCGAGAGCGTATCGGAGGAAGGGCATGTGCTTCTCCTGAAGCGAGGTACTACGATCTCGGACTGCGCGATCGGTGGGGCGAAGCATGCGCACTGCGAAATGCGCAAGGCGGAATTCAATGCGGACAAACGGTAAGACGAAACGATCCGCCGTCCCGTCTCACCACGGCGTTACCGGTCCGGGTCCATCATGTCCTCGAACCGCATCCACTGCTTGTAGAAGTAGAGGTCCGCGTAGCCCGTGGCCCCGTTGCGGTTCTTGAGCGCGTGCAACTCGGTAGCTCCCTCGTTCGCGCGCTCGGGCTGATAGAGCTCCTCCCGAAACAGCCCCAGGACGACGTCGGCGTGCTGCCCGACGGCCCCCAGAGTCCCGAAGTCGTCGAGCGTCGGGCGTGGGTCGCTGCGGCCGCGGGTCAGGGCGGGGAGGTGCGCGGTCACCAGGAGGGCGACGCCGAGCTCGATCGCCAGCACCTTCAGGTGCAGCACGGCCGTCGCGAGCTCCTCGTCGCGAGTGTGGGCACCACTGGCGAGCGCCTGAAGTGGGT
>DATFPD010000402.1:0-7700 GCA_035265005.1 Gemmatimonadaceae bacterium
CGTCTACTCCAAGAAGGACCGGCCGATGCCGATGGTCCTCTTCGAGATGGCGAAGGCCCTGGTGACCGGAAGCGCGCCCAAGGTGGCCGACATGCGGGAGCTGAACGAAGGCGAGCTGAAGAGGGCACGATAGCGATTCGCGATTCGCGATTCGCGATTCGCGAAGGGCCCCGGGATCCTCCTGCTAGCCTGTCCTGAGCGCAGCGAAGGATCCCGGGGCCCGTCGCGAATCACGAACCGCGCATCGCGAACCGCTACCTGTTCGGCAGCACCACCACCGTCACCGGCGCGCTGACGCCCTCGACGACGGTCACCGTCGGGACGAGGGCCGGGGCGTAGGACACGGCCTGGTTGGCGGGCGCGGTCACGCGGAGCGTGTAGCTCGCCGGGAGGAGGAAGGCGGCCGTGAACGCGCCCTGCGCGTCGGCGGTCGTCGTCGTGACGATGTTGGCGGAGACGGTATCGTCGAGCGTCGTGCCGGCACGCAGCACCTCCACCATCGAGCCGGGGACGATCGGGCCGGTTTCCGTTGCGGCGTGCACGCTGCCGCTCACGGAGCCGGTGATGTCGCGCGCGGTCGCGCGGAGCACCGGCTTGAAGTTGAGCCCGAGCTCGGTGATCGTGCTGCCGCGCAGGACGAAGCTCTGCGCCAGGTCGAAGTCGATCACCATCGCCGTGCCGTTCTCCACCAGGTCGATCGGCTGCGCGAGCATGACCTTGATGCCGGTGCGGCCGGCGCTCGGCCACTTGATCCCCGGCGTGCGATTGCCGTCGAGCACCGTGCCGTCCTTGAGCGTGATGCTGGAGCGGTCGGTGTCGAGGATCAGGCGGAAGCCGCGGTAGCGGCCGGTCGGAATCGTGGACTGTCCGAGATTCGTCGTCGAGCCGCCGCGCAGCGCCAGCAGATCGATGCGGCGCTCGGGGCGCGCGACGGTGACCCAGCCGCGCTCCGGGTTCCGGTTGGTCTCGTCGCCGGTCACGCCCGCGGCCGCCTCGCTCTCGCTCGACTCGGCGAGCTTCGCGTCGATGCGCACCACGTAGAGGTCAGCGCTCTGTACCTCGCTCACCGGGAAGGGCGCGTCGGTGAGGTGGACGCTTAGGGGGGCCATCTTCGGGCCCGTGTCGCCGCCGCCGCACGCGCCGAGCAGGGTCATGCCGAGCAGCAGAAGCGCGGAAGCTGAGGAAGTCCTGCTGGTCATCGCTTCTCTCGTTGAGGGTGCCGGCACAGGTGGAAGCACACGCGCCGGTAGCCTTCGACGAATGCGTGACGAAATCGTAACTAATTGTGATGGCTGGTGATATGGATCACCAGCGCGGTGTGGGATGGCGGCTCAGAACCTCGCGTTCACCACCAGCCCCGCGGACCGATCAGAGACGGCGAACGCGAGCGACGGCGCGGCGCGGCGGATCGGCGCGGCGCCGACCGTGGCGGTGCTCGGCGGTGGCGACTGCGGTGCGCGGCGCAGCGTGCGGATCGCCGTACCGGCGGACGCGAGCCCGACGGCGACGTTGAGCGCGCCCATCGCGCGGGGCGCACCGCTCTCATCCAGCCGCGAGAGCCCGAGCAGCGTGGCGGCGGCGCCAGCGGCGAGCCCTGTGGCGCCACGGAGACGGCGGGTCGTGGGTGCGGTCGAGCTGAGGTTCCACACCAGCGCGCCGGACCCGGCCGAGGCGGTCACGCCGGCGGCCGCCAGGTAGCGTCGATCGCTGCGCGCCCGCGCCGCGGCGACGTCAGTCGGGTCGGGAGGGAAGTTCCACTCGTAGTCCGGCTGGATGCGGGCGGCCTCGTCCAACGAGAGCCCCGCACTGTCCAGCCAGGCCGCGAGCCCCGGCTCGTCAGCCAGCTCGTGCACGTACGCGTTGTTTCGCCGCGCCGCCACACGGTCCACGATGTCGCGGCGGCCAGACGTGGCGAGCAGATGGGCCACCGCGCAGAGGCGCCCGCCCGCGTCGACGAAATAAGGGATCTTGCGGTCGGGGAAGTCGCGGTTCTGGGGGAAGTCGCCGCGCTCGCGATAGAGGTGCAGCGTGCGGATGTTCCGGATTCGCGCCTTCCGCTGCGCCGGCGTCAGCGCCGACACGTCGCGCTCGAGCAGCTCGCGCTCCACGCTGTCGAAGTGCGCGCGGATCCGGCGCACCTCCGAGTCGCGCCGCTCGATGGCGAGCGCGGTTCGGGCGCCTGCCCGCCCCTCCGCGCTCCCGCTTCTCGCGTACGCCGCGGCGCCTGCTCCGCCCGCCGCCGCCGCGATCGCCGCAACCATCACGAGCCGTCGCTTCATCTGCGCATCTCCATCCCGAATGGTAGAGGGCAGACCCCGCGCGCTCGGGATGGGTCACCGGAATGCGCCCTAGGGCACCACCTTCAATTCGGTCATCCCCGACACCCACGTGCCCGGCGTGTAGACCGAGCCACGGACGGTCGCGGTGCCGGGAGCGCGGGCGCGGGCGAGGCCGGTGACGGAATCCACCGTCGCCACGAGCTCGTTCATCGAGTGCGTGTAGGGATGCTGCCCCGACACGAGGTGACCGACCCTGTCGCGCGGGATCACGTAGAAGCGCAGCGTGTCCCCCACGTGCACCGTCGGGCCGGCCGGGCCGACCTCGATCGTCGCCACGCTCGACGCGTCGTCGACGACGCTGCCAGCGGGTCCGACCGTCAGCAGCATCTGAATGCTTCGCCCCTCGGACGTGGCGGTGACCACGCTCGAGCCGACGCCGAGTGTCCGAAGCGCGAGCCGGTTCGGCTGCGCGGCGCTCCAGCTCTGCACGCGCGCGACCGCGGGATCGCTGACCGTCCACTGCACCAGGCGGCCGGCCAGCACGTCGTCGTTCGGCGCGTAGGTCGTCGCCGTGAAGACGACGCTGTCTCCCGCGGCGACGATGGGCCACCGCGGCATCATCGTCAGGTACGAGACCGGTGCCGGCGTGCCGCCGCCCCCCACAGTCACGAGCACGCTGTCGCGCTGGCCGCCGAGTGCGGCGAAGATCATCGCGCGGCCATTGCGCAGCCCGCGGTAGATGATCTGCCCGGGGCCCGGCACGCCGTAGGGCTCCGTCACCTGGACGTCGCTGGTCGACCACTGAACGGCCGTGTTGGACACCTCGTAGCCGGCGGCGTCGCGCGCCACCGCGCGGAAGAGCACCGTGTCGCCCGCGCCGATGCGCACGTCGCGCGGCGTGATGGTGAGCGTCGCCGCCGGCGGCAGCGTGCCGACGAACACGTTCGTGCTGCGCGCCAGCGAGCCGTAGCGCACGGTGATCGTCGTGACGCCGGCGCTCCCCGCCTGCACCACGCCGGTCGGCGCGCGGCAGGAGGACATCGTCACCAGGCAAGGCACCACCGTGGCGACGGTCGGGTTCGAGCTCTCGAAGGTGATCTCCTCGGGCGCCGGCTGGTGGCCGTCGCGGGCGCGCGCCCAGACGAGCAGGTAGCCGTTCTGCCCCGGCTGGAGCGCGGTCTCGAGGCCGGTGACCGCCAGCCCTTCGAGGCTCTGCGTCGGTAGCGTGATGGAGGCGCCGCTCGTGGTCTCCCCCACCGCGACGGTCACGTACGCGCGCACGCCGGCGGTGTACGGAGACTCGCGCGGCGCGTCGGCGCGCAGGATGTAGCGCCCGGCGGGAAGGTAGGCGATGCGGAACGCGCCCGCGCCGTCGGTCTTGCCGGTGGCCGCGAGGCGCCACGTCGCTTCGGGCTGCCCGATCTCGCCGTCGAACACGCTGACGGTCGTGTTCGGGACCGGCTCCTGGTTGGTCGAGAGCGTGTCGCCGAGTACGCGCCCCTCGATGGTGCCGGTGGCGTCGCGGTTCACCGCGCGGAAGACCGGCGAGAAGATGAAGCGGCTGCAGAACGCCTCGCAGATGAAGCTGCGCCCGACGTCGAAGTCGATCACGATCTCGGCGTCCGCGCGGGTGAAGGCCATCGGTTTCTCCACCAGCGCGTAGAGCACCGCCTGGCCCCGGCTCGACTGCCAGTCCACCGACACCGCGCTCGCGCCGGCGCGTGGCGTGTTGGCGGCGTCGACCGCGTACTTCGCCCACAGCCTGGTGCGGTCGGCGTCGATGGTGAGCCGGATGGCGCGGTAGGTGGCGGCGGGGATCGTCCCCGCGCCCACTTCCTGCGCCAGCCCCTGCGTCAGCTCCAGCAGGTTGTACGCGTGATCGGGCGCGGCCAGCATGACCCACTCGCCGGCGCCGGTCGTGTCCGCCGCCTGGCTCGCCTCGATCTTCACGATGTGAAGGTCGACCCGCGCCACCGAGTCGTAGGGGAAGGGCGCGTCGGTCAGCAGCACCTTCGCCCGCACCTCGCCCGGCGGGGGCTCTGTCCCGCGCTTCGAGGTGCCGTCCGAGCAGGCGAGCGCGCTGAGCACGGCGGCGGCGAGCGTGCGGCGGAGGGCGCGCGGCATGGAAGGGCTCCGGAGGTGGAGAACTATATTGCTATACTCGCGGGCTGGGGCGTAGGTCACAATGGCCGGGACGGTTGTGACCGCCCCCCCGCACCCTGGGTCTAACGGGTGTGCTCATGAGCGACGCGGCGCTGGTCGGCCAGGTACTGGCCGGGGATGCGGAGGCGTTCGCGGGGCTGGTCGCGAGATACCGCGACCGCCTCGGGCGCTACGCCGTGCGCATGCTGGGCAGCCGGGAGGACGCCGAGGAGGTGGTGCAGGACACCTTCGTCCGGGCCTACCGGTCGCTCACCAGGTGCGAGGACCCGGAGCGATTCGGGTCGTGGCTGTTCACGATTCTGGTGAACCGCGTTCGCACCTCGGGGGCGCGGAGCACGCGCCGCGGCAAGACCTTCGTGCACGACGAGGCGCTGGCGCTCGGCGCGGCGGAGGACGCGGCCGCGGAGCGGATCGCCTGGCGCGAGGAGATCGACCGGGCGCTGGAGCGGCTCGACCCGGACCAGCGCGAGGCGTTCCTGCTGAAGCACGTGGAAGAGCTGAGCTACGAAGAGATGTCGGAGATGACGGGCGTCGGCGTGTCGGCGCTGAAGATGCGAGTGAAGCGCGCGTGCGACCGGCTGCGCGAGATGCTCCAGGAGGTGTACAGTGCGTGACGAACGCGACCTGCGCGACGAGATCGACGGCGAGGGCGACCCGCTGATCGGGAGCGTCGTGCGCGAGCTGCGCCGGCCGGTCCGAATGGACCCGGCGCTCGACGCCCGCGTGATGGCGGCGATCCTGGGGGACGCAAAGGGGCCGGCGGCCGAGCCGGCGCGCGTCGCCGCGCACACCGTGCGGCGCGGCCCGTGGCGCTGGCTCCTCGAGCCGAAGACGGTGCGCATCTCGCCCCTGCTCGGCCTGGCGATGGCGGCCGGCCTCGCCGCGATCATGGTGCTGGGTGCGCGCCGCGGCGGCAGCGATGCGACCCCGACGGAGTTCGGCGCTCCGGGGACGGGCATCGTCTCTCAGGTCGCCAATCCCGGCACGACGCTGCAGTCCTACGTTCACTTCGTCTTCGTCGCACCGAGCGCCAGGCGCGTGTCGGTGGTCGGGGACTTCAACGATTGGAAGGTCAACGAGACGCCGCTCCGGCCGGTGCAGAACCAGCACGGCGTGTGGAGCGTCAGCGTCCCCCTTCCTCCGGGGCGGTACACGTATACCTTCGTCGTCGACGGTAACACGTGGGTCGCCGATCCGTCGGCGCCGCCGGCCCTGGAGGACGATTTTGGGACTCCCAAGTCTGTGGTCACGGTTGGAGGATCGCACACGTGATGCGAGGACTCGTCACGGGCCCGGCGCTCGCGGTCGTCGCCGCCGTCCTGCTGCTGCACGCGCCGGCGCGGCTGCCGGCGCAGCAGGGGCAGGGCGCGACGCCCGACGCGCGGCTCAGCGGACGTCTGGACGCGCGTACCCGCGCGGCGGTCGTCCATGTCATTGATTCGGCGGCCGCCGTCGGGCTCCCCGCCGAGCCGCTGGTGGACAAGGCGCTCGAGGGCGCGAGCAAGCGGGCGGCGGGCGAACGCATCGTCGCCGCGGTGCGCCGGCTCGCCGGCGAGATGGGCGCCGCGCGCCTGGCGCTCGGCCAGCGCGCGAGCGAGGGGGAGCTGGTCGCCGGGGCGAGCGCGCTGCACGGCGGCGTGCGTCCCGACGCGATCAGCCGGCTGCGCGGCGAGCGGCCCGGGCAGTCGCTCACGGTGCCGCTCGCGGTCCTCTCCGAGCTGATCGCGCGTGGCGTCTCGCCCGACACCGCCGCGAGCACCGTGCTCGCGCTCACCGAGGTGCGCGCCACCGACGAGCAGCTCGTGGCCTTCCGCCGCGAGGTCGAGCGCGACATCGGCACCGGGGCCCCGCCCTCGGCCGCCGCGGTGGGACGCTCGCTCGCCACGGCCGAGGCCCTCGGGGCCCCGGCCAACTCGGGCGGCAGCTTCGTCGACGACAGCAGGAACCTCACCACCCAAGAGACCGCCAGAACGAAGCAGCCGCGCAAGCGGCCGTAGCGCACCGTCGGCCCGCCCCCGCCGCCGCACCGCGGGCCGACTGCTCCGCGAGGCCGCCCGAGCGCTGGGCGGCCTCGCGGCGTTTCTGATGGTCTCGCTCGCGACGTCGGCGCTCGCGGCCGGCCCGGCGGGGGCGCAGCAGCGCCAGTCGTCAGGCGCCCGCGCGGTGACGACGACGTCGCTCGAGGTCGGCGCCGCGACCGTCCGCTACGACGAGTTCCTCCGCTCGGGCGCGTTCACCGTGAGCCCGTCGCTCCGCGTCCGGCGCGAGCGGTCGCTGCTCGTGGCGCGCGGGTCGGCGTCGCTCTTCCAGAGCGGGAGCGTGAGCGCGCAGGCCGAGCTGGCGGGGTCCGGCTTCACGGAGACGGTCCGCGGCTTCTCGGGCGAGCTCTCCGGGAGCCTGGCGGCGAACGGCTACAAGAGCTCGAGCTTCATGGCGGTGGGGGCGGCCGGCGCGTACGCGCATTACGCGGCCGCGCGGTTCGGCGCGCAGACGGGCGCGCTCGTGGGGTACGCGCCGTCCAGCTTCACCGAGACGGTCGCCGACGAGCCCGGCTTCGTGCGCGGGCTGCTCGCCGCCTGGCTCCGACCCGCCGTGCGCGCCGCGCCGCGGCTGGAGCTGTCCGCCATCCCGACCCGCGCCGGCACCTTCCGCTACGCCGACCTGGAGGGCACCGCGCGCTGGACGACGCAGCGTTGGGAGGTCGCGGCGTCCGCCGGCGCGCGCTCCGGCGCCCGCACGGTGGGAAGCGTCCGCCGGTGGGTGGACGCGAGCGGCGCCGTCCGCCTGACGAGTCACGTCGTGCTGGTGGGCGGCGGCGGGAGCTACCCGCCGGACCTGGCGCAGGGGATCCCCGGCGCGCGCTACGCCGCGCTCTCGCTGCGCATCACCTCGCGCCCGCGCCTCTCCCCCGCGCCGCGCGCGACCCTCCCGCCGCCCGACGCGCTCCCGGACGCCGACCCGGGCTTCGTGCTGCTGGACGCCGAACCCGGCTCGCGCACGATCCGCGTCCGCGCCCCGTCGTCCGAGACCTCGCGCGTCGAGCTGATGGGCGACTTCACGGCCTGGGAGCCCGTCACCCTCGCCCGCGCCGCCGACGGCCTCTGGGAGGTGACGCTCCCGCTCTCCCCCGGCACCCACCGCGTGAACGTCCGCTTCGACGGCGGCGACTGGACCGTCCCGCCGGGCCTCGTGTCGCAAGAGGACGACTTCGGGGGAGCGGTGGGGGTGTTTACGGCGAGAGAGTAGGGAGGCTGCGCC
>DATFPD010000403.1:0-6123 GCA_035265005.1 Gemmatimonadaceae bacterium
AGCGTCTGGTTGTACCACGAGTCCCGCACCGCGGCGACGAGTGGGTCGAGCGCGATCTTCTCGAGCGGAGGGAAGAGGACGTTCAGGTGGGTCGCGTACGGGAACGCGGACGGCGAGGTCGAGGTGGGCTCGGGCATCTGGTGTGTCGATGAAGGTGTGGGAGCTCGTTGCGGTCTATCGTGCAACGGGAACGAGGCGCGTGTAGGGAGACGGCGGCCTGACGTGCGCATCGATGTCGGGGAGCACATACAGCTCCATCCAGAGAAGCTGAACCACGGAGGGCACGGGGGCTGCGCACCCGGAGGCGCCCGTGTCGGGCCGGCTCCGCTCAGAGCGGGACACGGATGAACACGGATAGAAGCACGGATGCACACGGATGCTGCCCGGCGGCGTCGAAGTTCTTCCCGCCCGGGCGAGAGGAGCCTTGGCCTGCGCAGGGAGAGATCCGTGTCCATCCGTGCACTTATCCGTGTTCATCCGTGTCCTGCTTCTCGAGGCGCCCCTCCGTCGCGCGCGCGCGTCGGCGCACTCACCCGCGCGCTACCGCCGCCGCCGGCTCGGCCCGCCGCTCCCCGGCCGGCCGACTCGCGCGGCCGCGCGCCGCGATGGCGGAGGCGACGTGCTCCGCGTCCCGCCCCACGCCGTGAATCATCGTGGACGAGAACGCGTGGAGGAAGTGCAGCCCGACGAAGTACATCCCCGGCTCGCGCCGCACGACGCCCCGCTCGTGGGTCGGCTCCCCCTCGGCGTCGAAGATCGGGAGGGCGATCCACGAGAAGTCCGGGCGGTAGCCGGTGCACCAGATGACGTTCTCGACGCCCGGCAGGACCCGCCCGTCGTCGAGCAGCGGGCGGCCGTCGCGCGCGCCCGCCGTGCGCGGCAGGCGCTCGACGCCGGCCGCGGCGAGCTCCGTCGACCTCGTGCGGATCAGCGGCCCGCCGCGCCCCACGACCTTCGGGCGCACCTTCCGGCCCAGCGGCGTGCCTAACGTGAGGACGCGGTGGAAGACGACGCGCAGCACCAGCCACGCGAGGAAGAGCCGAGCCGCGAGCCCGTGGATCCGGAACGGGATCTGGCCGACGTCCCGCCCCGACACCCAGACGCGGTGGCCGGCGCGCGCGACCTCCATCGCGATCTCGGCGCCCGAGTTCCCGGCGCCGACGATCAGCACCCCGCCCGGCCGCAGCTGCGAGGGCCCGCGGTAGTCGGCCGAGTGCAGCTGGGTGATGCCCGGGTCCAGCTCGGCGGCGAACGACGGGACGCGACGCTGCTGGTAGTTCGCCATCGCCACCACCACGTGCTCGGCCTCGATGCGCAGGTCGCCCGCCGTCACGAGGTACCGGTCGCCGCGTCTCGACACGCTGTCCACCCGGACGCCGGTTCGCACGGGCAGCTCGAAGTAGGCGGCGTACCGCTCCAGGTAGTCGGCCATCTCGTCCTTCGTCGGGAAGTCGTTGCCCCCGGCCGGAAAGGGCATCCCCGCGATCCCGTCGAAGCGCGCGGGGCTGAACAGGCGGAGCGAGTCCCACCGCTTCCGCCACGAGTCGCCGATGCGCTCGTTGGCCTCGAGGATCACGAACGGCACGCCGTGCCGGGCCAGGTGGTACCCCACCGAGAGACCCGCCTGCCCGCCGCCGATGACGACCGCCCGAATGCGCTCCACCTCGCCCGTGCCGCTCATGCGCTCCCTCCGCGAATGCTGTCTGCCCGACCTCTACGCCGGAGGGAACGGTAGGCGGCGGCCGGGGCGGCCGCGTCGGGAGAACTGTGCACGCCGGCGCGCCGCGGGCGTGGGTAATTCTATGTAGGCGGCTGGACGAGGCCGTGCCGGTAGGCGTACGAGGCGGCCGCGGCGCGCGTCGACAGGCCGAGCTTGGTGAAGATGTTGCTCACGTGGCGGGCCACCGTCTTCTCGCTGATCCGCAGTCCCTCGGCGATCGCGCGGTTGGTCCGGCCGGTGGCGACCAGGGCGAGGACCTCCGCCTCGCGCGCGGTCAGCTCCGCCGCGCGCCTGGGCCGCGGCCGGCGCGCGAGCCGCTCCACCCGCGCCAGGTCGGGCGCGGCGCCCAGCTGCGCGAAGGCCTGACGCGCCGCGTCCATCTCCATCTCCCACCCCTCGTCGTCGCCGAGCTGGCGGCAGGCGGTGGCGACGAGGACGCGGACGCGCGCGGCCTCGTACGGCGCCTCGAGCTCGTGCCACAGCGACCACGCCTGGCGCAGCGCGCCGAGCGCGGCCCGCGCGTCGCCCTCGGCGGCCAGCACCGCGCCTGACGAGTGGGCCGACAGCGCGTGGAGGAACGGCGCGTCGAGGTCGGTGGCCATCCGCGCCAGCTCGTCCGCCGCCGCGCGCGCGGACGCGACGTCGCCCGCCGCCAGCATCACCTCGACGCAGGCGGCGAGCACCCGGGCCCGGTCGCGCCGGTCGTGCGCCTCGCCGGCGACGCGGCGGATCGCCGCCTCGGCCGCGGCGACCTTCCCCTGCGCGAGCCGGAGCAGCGCCAGCCCGGGCTCCGGCGTCCGCCCGCACTCGCTGGCCCGGCGGTACGCCGCCTCGGCGCCGGCGAACTCGCCGCGCAGTCGGTGGAGCTCGGCCTGCTGGTAGAACGCCGCGCCCGCCGCGCGCTGCGCGTGCGGCTGCGAGAGCCGCTCGCCCGCCCGCCGCGCCTCGTCCAGCGCGTCCGGCCACGCGCCGTGCAGCCGGAGGATCTCGGCGCGGTTCACCAGGCAGTGGCCGCGGTAGGGGACGAGATCGGGCTGCGCGGCGCACCACCGGTCGAGCGCGGTCGTCCACTCGTGCGCGCGCCGCAGGTCGTAGATGTCCTGGCAGGCGTCGATCACGCTGCAGTAGACGATCCCGACGACCACCGGCGACACCTCGTCGCTGGTCGCGGCGACCATGACCTCGTCGAGCAGCGCCACGCCCTCCGCGGTCCGCCCGAGCTGGATCAGCGAGCGCCCCTGGCCCTGCCGGGCCAGCATCACGAGGTCCGCGTCGCCGAAGCGCTCGCCGATCGTCGCCGCCTGGTCGAAGTACTCGTGCGCGGCGGCGAAGTCGCGCGCGCCGACGCGCTCGAGCGCCATCGGCAGCAGCAGGTAGCCGCGCTCCGGGCAGTCGTGCTGCCCGTCGTCGAGCAGCCGGCGCGCCCGCGCGAGCCACCCACCGCCCTGGGCCAGGTCGCCCTGGAAGATCAGCCCGATGCCCAGCCAGTACGCGCAGCGCGCGGCACGCGGCGCGTCGCCGCGGCTCAGGAACGCGTGGTAGGCGCGCGCCCACGCGTCGGCGCGCTCGGCGTCCCGGCCGAGCAGGTGCGCGGCGGTCGCGAGCCGCTCGAGGTCCTCCGCGTCGAGCGGCGCCGCCGCGTCGGCGGCCGACAGCGCGGCGTAGGCGTCGCCCCACGACCGGAGCCCGAAGAGCTCTCGGCCCCGGTCGCGCGCCTCGGCCGTGGTCGCCGGCGTGAGGGTCACGAACCGGTGGCGGGAGGCAGCCGCTGGACCCGCCATTCCACGCGGAGTCTCTCCCCGACCGGGAGCGCCAGCCAGCGCGCGTACATGACGTCCAGGGCCGGACCCACCGCCGTGGCGACGCCCTTCCGCCACGCGGCGAAGTGCGCGTTCACGAGCCCTTCCGTGGCGTACAGTGCCTCGCGGTGCGCGCGGACGACCGCCTGGCCCGGCCTCGTCAGGCGGCGCCCGGGGACGCTCTTGAACGTCGCCCCGTTGGCGAGCAGGCCCCAGAACCCCCGCCGCAGGCCGAGCGCGGTCTCGATCACGAACTGGGCAAGGTCGTGCGGCAGGTCTCGCCCGGCGGCCATCGTGGTCCCCTGGAAGGGCCTCCGCTTGGGCGGGGCGGCCACCCAGGCGCACAGGCGCCCCTCGTCCACCTTGTAGAACTCGACCTGCATACCCATCTGCGGCCTCCGGAAGCGAGAATGCGGCGGTCTTACCTGTTGTACTCCGACAGCCAGTGGAACTGTCGCTCCGCCAGCTGGAAGTGCCTCGGCGCGCGCACCAGCTCGGCGTGGACGGAGTCGCCGCGGATGACGGCGTGGAGCCGGATCGTGCTGCTGTCCGGGACCTCGTACCGCATCGAGAAGAGGAACGTGCTGTCGCGCGGGACGGCCGACGTCTTCCACACGGCGACGGTGCGCGCGGCCGTGTCGGGGCGGTAGCGGAAGTAGCCGCGCCGGTAGCGCTGCTGGAACAGCTGGTCGCTCGTGTTGACGCTGCCCGCGTCGGCGTTGTCGATGATCACGTCGCGCCACCGCAGCGTGTCGCCGCCCGCCGCGGCGATCGTGTCCCCGTTCACGACGTAGCGCCGCACGTCGTAGACGCCCGCCCGGAACGGGCCGGGGTCCGCCTGACGATGCACCGTCTGGTACCGCGTCCAGCCGGCCCGCAGCGGGAGCGCGAGAAACTGCCAGACGAAGAAGAGCTTCACCGCGACCGCGCCCCACCGCTGCCAGTCCCGCGTGTAGCGCGGCTCGTACGCGGTCGTGGGCGGCGTGGGCTGGTTGAGGACCAGGAAGCGCAGCAGCCGCTTCGCGTCGAGCGCGAGCAGGAACAGGCACGCGAACAGCAGGTGCGACGCGAACAGCTTCACCGGCACGTCGTAGCTCAGGTTGATCATGACGACGTTCGTGAACGCGCCGGCCGCCGCCAGCAGCCCCGCCGTCACCGTGCGGCGGTAGAGCAGGAGCAGGCCGGCAGCGGCCTCCATCGCCCCGGCGAACATCTGGTAGGGGACCGAGTAGCCGATGAACAGCCACGAGAAGCGCATCGGCAACAGGTCGCCGAGCGGCGTGGCCAGCTGGCTCAGCGCCGGAAAGGGCATCTGGAGCGCGAACAGCTTGATGATGCCGTAGCTCAGCGCGGCGAACGCCACGGAGTAGCGCACGATCATGCGCAGCCAGTACGCGAGGCGCTCGTACTCCGTCCGCTTGCGACCCACGACGCTCCAGACGGCGCACGCGACCGCCGCGACGCCGAGGTAGAGCCAGAGCTGCGCCCAGGCCCACGACGTGTCGCCGCTGCCGTTCAGCGGGACCAGCGTCTCCCGCACGTGGAAGAGCCGCGCGTTGCCGGCGCGGACCGCCCAGTCCACGAGCCGCCCGTAAGGCTGGAGGAGGAACGACACGCCCGGAACGGCGCGGAACCAGTCCCACGGCTCGACCTGCAGGATCAGGTAGACGAAGAAGAAGCGGAACGCCACCCGCTGCCAGAGCGGCCAGACCGGCGTCGCCGTGAGCGGGGCGGGCGGCTGCTCCGGCGTGGGCTGCCGGTCGCTGGTCGGCAGCAGGACGGTCGAGTGGTGGGCGGAGGAGACGGTGTTCACGGCACGCTCGGACTCGAGTTCGGGGACGGTCGGGCGGGCGGGCGGCGCGCGGGAGGGGGAGGCGGGCGCGCCCTCTTAAATGGCGCGCGGCGCGCCCCGGCGCCACTCCCCGCCGGCCCTCAGGGCCGCGCCGCGGCCGGCCTGGTCGAGTCCGCGAAGCCGAAGAAGCGGTCCATCCGCCAGGCGCCGTCCTCCCGCCGGACCAGGTAGGCGACGTACCGGCCGAACTCCGTCGTGCGCGCGCCGCTGGAGTCCCCATACGATTGCTCGAAGGCGCCGAACTCCGTCGCGTGCTCGGGCGCGAGGCGTCTGGCCGAGACGGTGAGCCGGAGGTCCATGTCGCGCAGCGCCGCCCAGTTGCTCCGCGCCATCGCCTCCAGCTCGCCGTGGCCCCGCACGGTGTTGAACGCCGGCCACTCGAAGACCGCCGTGTCGGTGAACAGCGCGGCGTACGCCCGCGGGTCGTGCGCTCGATACGCCTGCACGAGGCGGGCGTTCATCGAGTCGATGCCGGCGCCGGCCTCGTCGGCGGACGGCCCAGGCGGCCGCGAGCACGCGAAACTGACGACGCACAGCGCCGCAACGGCCGCCCTGATGGTTGCGCTCATGGTTCGATGACGGGCCTATGGTCTCGGCGATCAGCGCTCGTCAGGCCGCCGCCGACATCTCGACGTCGCGCCGACTCACTTGAAGAGCTGGTCGCCCTCGTCGAAGGAGAGCGTCGCGTCGCTCTGCGTCGCGTTGTCGAACAGCTGGCCCAGGTTCTTCTCGGTCTCCCCGATGTACTTGCG
>DATFPD010000404.1:0-37955 GCA_035265005.1 Gemmatimonadaceae bacterium
CAAGATCTCGGGCGTGGTCACTGACGCCGCCACCGGACAGCCGATCGAGGGCGTCCAGGTGCGCGTGCAGGGGACCGGGCTCGGGGCGTCGACGCAGGGGAATGGTCGCTACTTCATCATCAGCGTCCCGCCCGGGACCTACACGGTGGTGGCGCAGCGCATCGGCTACCAGCGCACGGAGGTGGCGAACGTCGAGGTGCGCATCGACGCGACGCGCGAGCTGAACTTCCGGCTCAACAACGCGGCGACCACGCTGACGGTCACCCGGATCGTCGCGCCGCCGACGCCGCTGGTGGAGCCCGGGATCACCGGGAGCACCCAGTCGATCACGTCCGAGGTGATCGAGGCGCTGCCGGTGACGAGCGTCGCCGGCGTGCTGGCGCTCCAGCAAGGCTTCCTGGAGGTGCCGCAGAACACGGACATCGTGAGCTTCAGCGACACCCGGCGGAACCCGCTCTCGCCGGTCCGCATCCGCGGCGGGCGCGGCGCCGAGACGCTGACGCTGATCGACGGCATCCCGATCAACAACATCGTGTTCGGCGGGCCGGCGTTCGAAGTGACGACGGCGGCGGTGAACCAGATCAACTTCCAGAAGGGCGGCTTCGAGCCGCAGTACGGCAACGCCCTCTCGGGGATCATCAACGTCGCCACCCGCGAGGGCGGGACGCGTCCGGCGGGGAACATCGAGTACCAGACCTCGGGGGCGGGCGGGACGCTCGGGCTCAAGAACGATGAGCTCAAGAACTACGACCTGCTGCGCGGCTACCTCTCGGGCCCGATCCCGGGGACCGCGAACCGCGTCCGCTTCGCGGTGGCCGGCCAGACGACCAACGGCCGCGACGGCGTGTACGAGTTCGACCAGAGCTTCACCGACCCGGACCACCTCTCCAGCCGCACTCTGACGCCCGAGTTCCGCGACCTGGTGCCGGGGTGGCGCGCGTTCGGCTACGACGCCGAGCGGGACATCGTCGGGAAGCTGACCTTCCTGCTGACGCAGAACGCCACGTCGAAGCTGAACCTGACCGCGATCGACTACAACCGGCAGCGGAAGCCGTTCGACTTCGACTACCTGCTCACCGGCTTCGACGCGCTGCGCGCGCCGACGGTGAACAGCCTGGTGGACACGCTGTCGTTCCAGAACAGCTCGTACACCGACGTGGTGCAGGGGTCGATCAACGTCGACCGCGCGCTCTACAGCGGGGCGTTCGAGCAGCGCTTCGGCCGCTCGAACCTGACGCTGCGCGCGGCGCGCTTCAACCAGAAGCGCGTGACGTGCAACTACTTCCAGGGCGTCTGCCTGGTCGACCGCTTCCACGACATCAACTACAACGACCGCTTCGTGACGGCGGGGATCAACACGAGCGAGGCGCATCCGGCCACGGGGACGGACGAGTTCTACGGCGGCGAGCAGGCGCACAGCAACATCTTCCGCGCCGACATGCAGTCGCAGCTCACCGACCACCACAACCTGCAGGGCGGCCTCTTCTACCAGAAGCACGACATCGTCTTCTCGGAGGCGCGCAACCTGGGCGGCGACGCCGTGCGCGTGGTGCCGCAGCGCTACGCGGCGAAGCCCTACGACGCCGCGGCGTACTTCCAGGACTGGATCGAGTACGACTTCCTGACGGTCAAGCTCGGCTTCCGTTACGACTACGCCCGCGCCTCGGGCAGCTCGTACTCCGACCCGCGCGACCCGACCAACGGGACGACCGTGCGCGACGTGTGTGAGGGGCGGGCGCCGTCGGTCGGTGCCAGCACGCCGATCACCTGGACCGACGACCGCGCCGGCAGCCCGACGAACGGGGTGACGTTCACCGGCTACCAGGCGTGCATCACGCAGCCCGGCGCGGCGGAGAACGAGCAGGGGCCGCTGCTGAAGGGGGCGATCCAGACGGCGCAGCTCGATGACTTCCGCCGCGCGCGGCCGCGCCGCGCCTTCAGCCCGCGCATCGCGGTCGGCTTCCCGCTGACCGAGCACTCGACGCTGTTCTTCAACGCCGGGCGCTACTCGCAGAACCCGACCTACAACAACCTGTACCAGAACACCGGCGTGGGCACCATCGCCGGCCCCGCGGGCGGGAACGTCTGCAAGCCGGACGAGGTCAAGCCGGGGACGAACGAGTGCTACGGCACCATCGCCAACGTCGCGTTCACCTCGGGCATCCCCTTCCTCGGCAACCCGAACCTCCAGCTCGAGCAGACCACCTCGTACGAGGTCGGCTACGCGTCGGAGATCAACAACCTGTACGCGGTCAACGTCGTGGTCTTCAACAAGGACCAGACGGGGCTGAGCGGCATCAAGCCGTCGAAGAAGGTGAACGACCCCGGCGCGACGTACAACAAGCAGCCGAACCCGACGTACCGCGTGATCGTGAATCAGGACTTCGGCACCACGCGCGGGATCGAGTTCCAGCTGCGCCGCCGGCCGCGGCAGTACTGGGGCTTCGACATCAACTACTCGTTCTCGAAGTCGACGACGAACTCGCCGGCGCCGGACCGCGCGCAGCAGGCGCTGTCGGAGGGCGACTCGATCCAGCTGCGCGAGATCACGTCCGAGGTGGACCAGCCGCACGTCTTCAACGCGTCGCTGATCTTCAACGTGCGCGACCGGGCGCCGAGCATCCCGCTCGGGTCGCTGCTGCGGAACTCGTACGCCACGTTCACCACTCGGGCGGCGAGCGGCCTGCCCTACACCCCGACCAAGAACTACAGCGGCCTGGACATCGACGACCGCGACGAGACGAACACCGGGCGCGGGCCGACCACCTTCCAGATCGACATGCTGGCCGGGAAGGACTTCATGGCCCAGGGAGTCAAGTACGGGGTCTTCCTGCGCGCGGTGAACCTCACCGACCGCAAGAACTGCGTGCAGGTGTTCGTGTCCAACGGCCGCTGCGACCAGGGCGCGATCGACCAGCGCCGCTTCAGCCCGTCCAGCGGCGCGACCACGACGCCGAGCTCCACGACGCAGTTCGACCGCCCCGAGTACGTCGGCGCGCGCCGGAGCCTCCTCGGCGGCGTCCGGGTGAATTTCTGACCGGGCCGACGGCCCGACGCACTCCCGCACCGTGATCTGGCCCCGCCGGCGCGCGGCTCTCGTCGAGAGCCGCGCGCCGGCGGGGCGGCAGACGCACCGTCTGTCCCACCACTACGAGGACGAAGCGCAGATGACACATTTCTGGTTCGGCGCGGCCGCGTTCGGCCGCCGCCGTGCCCGGCTGACTGCGTTCGGCGCACTCCTGCTCGCCGCCGCGGCGCCTGTCGCGCGCGCGCAGGACGATCGGACGCCGAAGCAGGGACTGCCCGGCGAGCCCGCCGCGGCGGCCCCGAGTCAGGCGGGGCGCGGCTTCAGACTGTTCTCGATCGGCGAGCTCGCCGGCACCGGCATGAAGATGACCGGGCAGATGTCCTGGGGGCTCACCAACCTCGGCCCCTGCGCCGACGGCATCACGATCTTCGCCGCCGGCGCGGGACAGGCGTACTGCGGCGCGGTGCAGGTCGGCAGCATCCTCCGCACCCAGTGGTACGACATCTCGCTCGCCGCCGGCGCCGGGATCTACGAGTTCCGCAAGATCGCCGGACAGCATCCCGCGATCCGCGACAACATTCTCGGCCCGACGTACACGCACCTGTTCAACCAGACGACCGTGAACGCGCGCGCGGAGTTCGGTCCGTCCGACGGCCAGGCGCAGCGCGGGCTGTTCCGGGGCGCGGAGAACGCGGCCGGCGCGGGCTGCCGCGACAACACGAGCGTGCTGAACGCGCTCATGGAGCCGAAGGTCACGCTCCTCGCCGGGAGCAGCTGCCCGGAGACGTGGGGCGCGCAGGGCTTCCAGGGCCCGCGTCCCATCTCCGACTCGGCGTTCATCCGGCTGGCCCAGCGCAACCCGAGCGGCTTCAACTGGCAGTACTGGCGCATCCCCGAGTTGGACAAGGACCAGAGCAAGTTCCTCGGCGACTTCTCGACCTACGGCGAGATCAGCGACCACTACAGCGAGATGCTCGACGCCTACGGCGGCGTCACCAAGCTGCGCAGCGGCAAGGCGCAGATCGGCGGCTTCCCGCTCGGCCTCGACATGCACTTCGAGGCGTTCAGCTTCGCGCGCCCGGCGATCCAGAACGCGGTGTTCTGGCAGATGACCGTCGTCAACCGGTCGGACCGCCTGTACGGCACCGGCGTGAACTACGACTCGCTCTACATGGGGCTCGAGTTCTCGATCGGCAGCCGGCAGACGAGCGCCGTGTATTTCGTCCCGTCGCGCAACGCGATGCTCTCGCCGGAGAACGGCTCGAGCGGGCCGACGTGCAACGGCGCCATCACGACCGACGTCACCTTCTGCGGCGGCACCGGCTTCACCCGCGGCGCGCGGGGCATCATCATGCTCAAGTCGCCGATCGGCGACACGCGCAACAAGCTGTTCACCCGCGAGGGGACGCCGTTCTACAGCCTGCGCAACACCGTGCCGAAGGCGATCCTCGACGACACGATCACCTTCAACCACGGCTCCAGCTGCAACTACGGCGGCTCCTGCTCGTTCCAGACCTCCTACGCGAACGACCGCCGCGGCTTCGGCATGGTGTCGTCCACGGCGGAGAACGTCCTGGACGGGCGGCAGCTGAACGACCTCGGCACGAGCGAGTACTGGTATACGTTCAAGAACAAGTGGTTCCCCGAGCGCCAGGCGAAGTTCAGCTACTTCGTCCCCGGCACCTCGGTGCAGAACAGCCGCGAGCCGCACCCCGGTCAGCCGTACGGGGAGTGGGACTACGACAACGACGGCAAGCAGGACACGCTCTGGCTGGAGACCTGCGCCGACCGCGGCTGCGTGACGACGTACGCCGACACGATGCCGAACAAGCGCGCGGTCTACCGGGCGAACGACGCCGCGCACATGACCGCGGGCCCGTTCAAGCTCAAGATCGGCGACACGGTCTCCTTCATCTACGCGTTCATCGGCGCGCCGGACTCGTCGTCGTTCGAGGCGCTCACCAACGCGGTGACGAACTCGTACCTCGAGTTCTTCGTCGGCTGCGAGCCGGCGCCGCCGCCGAGGATCGTCGCCAGCCAGACGGAGGTGGGCAGCGTCGGCGACCCGAACACGCGTCGGGCGCGGATCTTCTACTCCGACGCGCCGGAGAGCTACGTCGACCAGTGCCTGCTCAAGTTCGCGAACGACCTGCGCGCGAAGGCCAACCCAACGTTCGCCAACCTGGCGACGCTGAACCCCTGGCTCGCCGACTCGGTGGAGAAGCGCGCGCGGCAGAACTTCGCCGAGCTGCTGATCTTCAAGTCGTGCGACGGCGGGCGCAGCTTCACCGCCAACGACGGCAACTGCGTCGGCGACCAGACGCTGGGGCAGGGCGGGCAGATCACCGGCACCGGCTGGCGTCCGTACTCCGTCCTCAAGGCGAACGAGCGCGGCGAGATCCAGAACACGTTCTCCGACCCGAACGTCATCGGCGGCCGCAGCTACCTCTACTCGCTCGTGACCAAGACGCGCGGGTTCTCGGCGGCGGTGCGGGACATCGACGTGACCGGCAACACGATCACCCGCGTCCTGACGATCTCGGACACGATCTACAGCTCGCTCCAGCGGAGCGGTCCGACGACGTCCGACGTCTACGTGCCGATCAACTTCGCGGCCGGCTCGAAGGGCGCGACGTTCAGCGTGCACACCGACTCCGGCGTCGTGTCGACGGTACCGCTCACGATCCGCGTCGCCGGCAACGCCACGGGCGGGAAGTACCAGCTCGTCTTCGCCAACCGCTTCACCGTCATCAACCGCCGCAACCTCACCACGGGCACCGACAGCGCGACCGTGATCGCCGAGGAGGTGCTCGACACCGCCCTCGTCGGCACCACGAAGGTGCCGCGGTTCGTCTACGGCGCGCGGAGCTTCGAGAGCCGGACGGCGGTCGCGTTCTCGGCCGACCCGGCGCACACGGTGTCGGCGCAGAGCTCGACGTTCACCGACACCCTGAACACGAAATACAGCGTCACCACTACGACGATCTCGGGCGGACTCGGGTTCGTGGCGCTCGACCCCACGGGCAAGGCGCTGTTCGTCTCGACGTACCTGACGTCGACCGACGCCACGCCGCAGGGGTTCCTCGGGAACCCGGCATTCTCGGGGTTCTTCGTGGGGATCGACGCGCCGAGCGCGGGTGCGTTCGTGGCCGACTCGGCCCAGACGATCAAGGCCAGCGGCGACACGATCTACACCGGCGTGCGGGCGAGCAACGTCATCTTCCAGGACCGCACGAACCAGCGCGCGACGATCGCGACGGGCCTGTACGAGCTGGTCTTCAAGGGCGACCCGTACGGCCCGGGCGCGCCGTTCAAGTTCGACTTGACCAAGCCGTCCGAGGCGCAGACGGCGGTGACGACGTCGCTCGCCGCGCGCGCCGTCGAGTACACGGGGCCGGTCTCGCCGCGCATCGCCGAGATCATCAAGGCGGCGGCCGAGCCCGGGAACATCGCCGACTACAAGGACCGGCCGCTCGTCGCCGGGAAGTTCCCCTTCGTGGCGATCAACCGCACGACGGGCAAGCAGGCCATTCTGGTGCTGCCGAAGCGCACGTCGCTCAAGACCCCGCGACTGAACTCGGTGCTGCTCGGCTCCGGGAACGACACGCTGCGGGTCGACGTGCCGGAGGACGTCTGGGTGCCGGGCGACGAGTTCCTGATTCTCGAGGAGCGGGAGCGCTTCCAGATGAGTGGCAACGCGACGGTCATCACTGGCGGGAAGCCGACCGTGGTCACCGACACGGTGGTGGCGTTCGCGGGCGCGCTGCTGGGGTGCGACACCACCCGGCAGTCCTGCAACCCGGTCCAGCTGACCACGCTCGGGGCGACCGCGTACCTGCCGTTCCAGTCGGGCACGCGGGTGACGTTCCTCTACAACGCGCCGTTCACGACGCAGAGCGTCATCAACATCGAGGTCGTGCCGCAGCAGCTGGGCTCGACGACGTTCACGAAGCAGGACCTCGCCCGCGTGCGCGTGGTCCCCAACCCGTACGTGGTCCAGTCGCAGTTCGACCGCGTGCCGGAGAGCCGCCTCGGCGACCCGCGGATTTACTTCAGCGGCGTGCCGGCCAGCGGCATGATCCGGATCTACACGATCAGCGGCCAGCTCGTGCAGCAGATCGTCTGGAACCCCGCGGACCTGAGCGGGACCGGCGACCTGCCGTACGACCTGCGCACGCGTGAAGGGATCGACCTCGCGTCCGGACTTTACATCTACGTCATCACGGCCACCGACACCCAGGGACGGAAGTCCGTCTCGCGCGGCAAGTTCGGCGTGATCCGCTAAAGGGGGACCAGGGATGAGATACCTCCGCAGTTTCGCCGCCGCGACGACCGTCGCGGCGCTCGCCGGCGGGGCGATCCCCGCGGCGATGCCCACCACGCTCCGGGCGCAGGACCGGCCCGGTGGCGGCGTGAGCCTGTCGCCGGACCCGTCGCAGCCGCCGAACCGGCAGGGCTCGCGCGGCGCCAACTTCCTGCAGATCGGGATCGGCGCGCGCGGCAACGCCATGGCCGGCGCGGTCGCGAGCATCATCGACGGCCCCACGGCACTCTACTGGAACCCGGCCGGCATCGCCGCGAGCGAGCAGTTCTCTGTCGGCGCCTCCAGGCAGATGCTGTACGAGGGGCTCGACATCGCGCAGAACTTCATCGCCGTGACGATGCCCGTCCTCGGCGGGGTGGCCGGCGCGAGCTTCAACTCGCTCAGCTCGGGGGACATCGAGCGGACCCTCGAAGGTTTTCCCGAGGGTGACCCCGTTGCCGGCACGACGTTCAACTGGAACTCGACCGCGATCGGGCTCAGCTACGCGCGGCGGCTCACCGACCGACTCGACGTGGGCGCGACCGGGAAGTACGTCTCCGACGGGATGACCGACGCGAAGCTGAGCTGGTTCGCGCTCGATATGGGCACCCAGTTTCGCACCGGGCTGTACGGGCTGGTCGTCGGCGCCAGCCTGCAGAACGTCGGCGCGAGTGCCCGGGCGACCGGGTCGCGCGTGCGAGCCACCGTGAACGCGCCCGACTTCTCGGAGCAGCTCACGCGCGTCGACCTGTTCACGCGCGAGACCGAGCTGCCGACGCTGTTCCGCTTCTCCATCGGCTCCGACCTCTACGGGCGCGCGGCGTCGCTGCTCGGCGCCGGGAACGGGCAGCACACGCTGTCACTCGACGTGAACTTCTCGGACGCGATCGACACCGACCTCCAGACCGCGTTCGGCGGCGAGTACGGCTTCCGCAACATCGTCTTCGCCCGGGCCGGGAAGCGCTTCTACAACGACGAGCGCGCGGTGAGCGGCACGCGCGGGATGTTCGGGCTCGCCGGCGGTCTCGGCCTGCGGCTTCCCACGCGCGGGCGGGCGATGCGCTTCGACTACAGCTACACGTCGCTGGGCGAGCTCGGCGGCACGCAGGTCTTCTCGTTCGAGTTCGGCAAATGAGCGCCGTCCCCTTCACCCCCGGAAGGAGCGCCGGATCGATGCGCAGCTCGCTCGCACGCCGCCTGATGGCCGCGGCCGCCTCTGTCGCGGTCGTCGGCGGGATCGCCGTGGGAGCCGGCGCGCAGGAGTCGCCGACTCCCGCCGGTGCCCGCGGCAACGGCTCGGTCACGCCGCGCGCCGGCTACGCCAGGTTCGACCGGGCGAGCAGCATCAAGCCGGCGCCCTTCCTCGCCGTCGAGGCGGCGTACCAGCTCACGCCGAACATCTCGTTCGGGCCCGCCCTCACGGTCTCCCGGGGGCAGACGTACGGCGAGGACTACCTGACGGCGCTCACCTTCGGCGACCCGAGCAAGGGCGACACGACGTTTATCCTCGCGAACCAGCAGCCGGTCACGCTGGTCGACGTCGGCGCCATCGTCACGGCGCGGATGCCCGGCACGCGCTACTCGCCCTTCGTGACGGGCGGCGTCGGGGCGTACTCGCTCTACCTGGACCCGCAGCAGTCGAACGACTCGCGCCGCTACACGCACCTGTCGACGATGGTCGGCGGCGGGCTCGACCTGCAGTTCTCGCGACAGGCGGGGATCCGCCTCGACGTGCGCGACCAGATCTTCAGCGGGTACGACCGGCGGCGGCTCAACCCCGCCGACATCCGATTCCAGAACACCCGCTTCGTGCAGGACCTGCCGGCGCCGCCCGAGAACAAGTCGGTGCTCCACAACTTCCTGCTCAGCGTGGGCTTCACCTTCAGACCCTCCCTGCCGACCGGCGAGGGCGAGGGAGGGAGCGACTGATGACCTTCTCGCGCATCACGCGCCGGTCGGCGTCTCGCGCCGCCGCGGCGCTCGGCCTCCTGGCCGCGGCCGGCGCCGCGGCCTGCGACGACGGGCGGACCGTCGTCACGCAGCCGTTCGGCCCGTACAGCTTCAACTTCCGCGTCGTGCCGGACGGCCGCACCATCCCGAAGGGCACGGTCACCATCGCGCACACCGCGACCGACTCGTCGGTCACCCTGCTCGTGCAGGGGATCGAGCGCCTGGCAGGCACCGCCGTCTACCAGGTGTGGCTGGCGAACGCCGACGGTACTGGACTGGTGAAGGCGCAGGGCACGCTGCAGGAGTTCCGGGTGGACACCGTGTTCACGAGCCTGGGCGATCTGAAGCCCGACACCGTGCCGGTCGGCGCGGCGGCGACCGCGTCGAGCTTCTCGGCCGGCGGCTCGAGCACGCTGGTCGTGCTTCGAGTCGATCGTGCGTCGCTCGGCTCGAATCCACTCGACAAGGGGCTCGTCCTCGTGACGGTGGAGGAGAGCGCGGCGGCCGCGCAGCCGGGGGACTCGCGCCCCCTCTGGGCCACGTACACGCCGACGATCGAGCCCAAGGCGCTGACCTTCGGGCGGTGGGACAGCAATCCGGCCAACCAGTACATCTTCGTCCCGATCGGCCGGGGACAGATCAGCGTGCGGGGCGACGTGCTGCTGGCGTACGACTCCTCGCTCTCCCGGCCGCCGGTGGGCTACTACTACGCGACCTACGTGATCCGCCGGAACAAGGACGAGGCCGTGATCGACACGGTGCGGATCGGCGAGCTGCAGGCGCCAGACGGCACGACGAGCCTGCGGAGCGCGGACTCGTCGAGCGTGCACCCGGTGGTGCAGGCGAAGTCGATCGTCGCGGGGTTCAACCGCGTGGACGCGCGGACGGCGACGAGCGGACTGAACGCGGGCCCGACGCCGTACAAGGACTTCGCGGACTACCTGATCACCCTGGAGAACAAGCACGGTGACGAGCAGAAGGCGTCGCCCAGCGTGATTCTCCGCGGCGTCGTGCCCGCGCCGATCCGGAGCCCGGCGACGGAGTAGCACGGAGAGCGACGGCAGGATGGAACGGGGCGGCGGGGGCCAGATTCGGCGCTCCCTGAGCCACCGGCGGGGCGGGCCAGGCACATCGGCCCGCCCCGCCGGCGTCATCTCGGCAACAAAAGCGAGGCGCGCGTGCCGCAGATCGGGGCCGTGTGACGTATCGCACACGCGACTATTGACATGATTGCGCACGCAGCCCTTAATTAATCACCCCCGCGAGGGGAGTTTTCGCGTTGGTGCGTAGGCTCGGGCTGCTCGCCGAAGACCGGTTCCCCCGCCGGGCATCGCCGCGACGGCCACCCTTCACGATCGAGCTCTTTGAGGACACGCGTCGCCCCCACGACGCGAAAGCAGCACTAGAGGAACGCTCCCGCGGTTCCTCGACCCCGGACTGGCTTCATTTCGCCAGCGCAGTGACGGATTCTCCCCCAATCCGCTCGGAAGCCGGCCCACTGCAGGGAAGCAGTACGTTGTACACTCGGAGGCAGCATGAATTTGTTTGGTTCGCGGAAGATCCCCACATCCGTGTCTGCGGCTGCGGCCGCACAGACTCGCCGGGCTATCACGCCCTCCACGCCCGGCGCAATGGCATGAAGACGGTGGAAGTCGCGAGCGTGACGGTCTCCATGGCCGTCTCGCGCTCCCAGCGCATGCGGGTCGGTGAGAGGCTGGCGCGCCCGGGAATTCCGGGGTGTCACCCTATTGACAGTATTCCCGACCCCCGTCTTAATTTCACTGTTCCCCGCTCCGGCGCGCTGCATCGGTGCCCGCCGCAACTCGTTGCAGGCGTCCAGCATCCGGCCCCCCAGCGCACTCGGCGCGGACCGCTCGAGACGCGGTCGAGCACCCGACCGCGAGTTGGAGATCGTACGCTTGGGTAGTTGCTCGCAGGCGCGTTGCATCCCCCCCGCGGCGCGCCAGCCGACGTGGCGCATCTCGCGTGGTGCGCCGACATCGTCGGCATCGCTCAGTTCTGACACTTGTCCGGCGCTCCCGGCGCATTCGCGCCGCACTCTGCCGTACGGGCGTAGTCCATCCACCTCTGGAGGTCGCATGCGCATGTCAGGTCCGTGGAAGGTGGCTGCTATCCTGGTCGCGCTCGGGGTCGCGCCCGCAGCGGGCAGGCAGCTACTAGCGCAGACCGGGAAGATCACCGGTATCGTCACAGACGCGACGAATGGCCAACCCATCGAAGGCGTTCAGGTCCGCGTGGCCGGAACCGGGTTGGGCGCGCTCACGCAGGCGAACGGTCGCTATTTCATCATCAGCGTGCCGCCGGGTACGTACACGGTCAGCGCGCAGCGCATCGGGTTCCAGCGGACCGAGGTGGCGAACACCACTGTCCGCATCGATTACACCCGTGAGATCAACTTCGCGCTGCAGCCGGCGTCGGCCGTCCTCACGACGATCCGCATCGAGGCGGAGATCGCTCCCCTCGTCGAGCCGGGCATGGTGGGAAGCCAGCAGGCGATCGGCGCCGAGATCATTCAGGCGCTGCCGGTGACGAGCGTCGCCGGCGTGCTCGCGCTCCAGCAGGGGTTCCTGGAGATTCCGCAGAACACGGACATCGTCAGCTTCTCCGAGACGCGGCGCAACGTGCAGTCCGCGCTGCGCATCCGCGGCGGCCGCGGCGGCGAGACGCTCACCCTGATCGACGGCATCCCGGTGAACAACTGGGCCTTCGGCGGGGCGGCGCTCGACCTGTCGTCGATGGCCGTGCAGCAGATCGACTTCCAGAAGGGCGGCTTCGAGCCGCAGTACGGCAACGCCCTCTCCGGCATCGTGAACATCGCCACCCGCGAGGGCGGCACGGCGCTGGCGGGCAACCTCGAGTACCAGACGACCGGGCTGGGCGAGGCGCTCGGCGCGCCGAGTGGCAAGGTCGCGAACAACAACCTGTACCAGGGCTACCTCTCGGGGCCGGTCCCGGCGACGAAGGACCGCCTGCGCTTCCTCGTGGCGGGCCAGCATCGCTCGGGGCGTGACCGCGTGCTGCAGTTCGACGAGGACGTGTTCAGCTACAGCAACCCGTCGTTCCCGGAGCGCCGCAACCAGCCCAACCTGGGCGACGTCTTCACGGGCTTCCGCGGCTTCGGCTTCGACCAGGAGGTCCAGGTCCTCGGCAAGCTGACGATCCTGCCGACGCAGACGTCGAAGATCAACCTGACCGTGCTCGATTACGAGCGGCAGCGGCAGACGTTCGACTTCGACTACCTGCTGGCCGGATACAACATCCTGAACGGGGGCTCGATCCGCACGCTCGAGGACTCGCTCGGCGTGCTGGGTCGCGCGACGCCCAACAACAATTACGAGAACATCGTGCAGGGGTCGATCCGCGCGGACCGCACCCTGTACGCTGCGACGTTCCAGCAGAACTTCGGGCGCACGACGCTGACGCTGCGCGGCGGCCGCTTCGACCAGGACCGCGAGACCTGCAACGTGTTCCAGGGCGTCTGTCTGGGCTCGTACTTCGGCGATCTGAACTTCACCAACGATCGCTTCGTGAACCCCGGCGTCCCGAGCGGCAACCCGACCGCCGGCACCGACGAGTTCTTCGGCGGCGAGCGGGTGCGGACGAACGTGTTCCGCGGCGACCTCGAGTCGCAGGTGACGGATCACCACAACCTGCAGGGCGGCGTCCAGTACCAGCGCCACGACATCCGGTTCCGCGAGTGGCGCAACCAGGGCACGAACAGCGTGCTCGTCGTCCCCCAGGCCTACTCGGCCAAGCCGTGGGACGCGGCGGCCTACCTCCAGGACCGCATCGAGTACGACTTCCTGACGGCCCGCCTCGGCATCCGCTACGACTACGGCCGCGCCGCCGGCTCGTCCTTCACCGATCCGCGCGACCCGATCAACGGCACCTCGGCGCGCGAGGTGTGCAACGGCCTCGCCCCGAGCATCGGCGCGACCACGCCATTCACGTACACGGATCCCGCCACGAACACGACCTACACCGGCTTCGACGCCTGCCTCAAGCAGCCGTCGGCTGCGGGTCGCACGACCTCGCCGATGTTCGACAGTGCGGCGTCCGTCGCGCAGCGTGACGACTTCCAGGAGGCCGCGGCGCGCCGCGCCTTCAGCCCCCGCCTCGGCCTGAACTTCCCGCTCACCGAGCGCGCGAGCCTGTTCTTCAACGCCGGCCGCTACACGCAGGTGCCGGTGTACAACAACCTGTACCAGAGCACGGGCGTCGGCACGGTGGCGGGCGCGGCGGGCGGCAACGTCTGCCGCGAGGACCAGACCCGCCCGAACAGCGCCGAGTGCCAGCCGGCCATCTTCTCGGACGGCTACCGCATCGCGTTCCTCGGCAACACGAACCTGCTGCTCGAGCAGACGACGTCGTACGAGATCGGCTACGCGACCGAAGTCGGCCGCGACTACGCGATCAACGTGACGGTGTTCAGCAAGGACCAGGCGGGGCTCAGCGGCATCCGCCGCTCGAAGCAGGTCAGCGACGTGGCCGCCACGTACGGCACGGCGCAGCCGACGTACTCGGTGATCGTGAACCAGGACTTCGGCACGTCGCGCGGTGTGGAGCTCCAGCTCCGCCGCCGGCTCCGGAACTACTGGGGCTACGACATCAACTACTCGTTCTCGAAGGCGACCACGAACTCGCCGCCGCCCGACCTGCGCGAGCAGGCGGAGAACCAGGGCGATCCGACGCAGCGCAACGAGATCACGTCGGAGATCGACCAGCCGCACGTCTTCAATACGCAGCTCTTCCTCCAGGTCGGGCGCCGCACGCCGCGGATCTGGATGGGTGAACTGCTCCGCGATAGCCGGCTGACCCTCACGATGCGCGCGGCCAGCGGCCTGCCGTACACGCCGACGCTGAGCTTCAGCGGCATCGGCGACAACGGCCAGCTCGCCCTGAACAGCGGGCGCGGGCCGGCCACCTTCCAGCTGAACATGCTGGCGGGGAAGGACTTCGAGCTGGCGAACGTCGGCTACGGGGTGTTCGTGCGCGTCAACAACCTCACGGACCGCAAGAACTGCATCCAGGTCTTCACGAGCACCGGCCGCTGCGATGCGGGCACCGTTGACCAGTCCCGCAACCGGACCGGCAACTCCGTGGGCAACAACACGACCAGCACGTTCTTCGACCGCCCCGAGTACTACTCCGAGCGTCGAAGCATTTTCACCGGAGTCCGCGTCAACTTCTGATCCCGCGTCGTGCGCCGTGCGGAGGGGCCGATTTCCGTCCCCTCCGCACGCGCTCTGCCGTTTACGTGCGAACCCCTCAGAGGACCCTCGGAATGCATGTTTCACGTTCGATGAACGGGTGGTGGTGGATCAGTCCGCCTAACGCCCTCCCGGCGATCCGCGCGCTGGCGGTTGTAGCCGCGACCGCGGCCGCCGTCGCCGCGACGCCGGTCGTGTCGACCGCCCAGACCGACCAGGTCAACATCAAGCCCGGCCGCGAGGCCGCGAACGCCGCCCGGCTGGAGGCCGCCAAGCGCAGCAGGGGATTCGACCTCTTCGCGCTGCGCGACGCCGCCGTCAGCGGCATGCGCATGGCCGGCCAGATCGGCTTCGGCGTGACCAACTACGGGCCGTGCCTCTCGGACGGCTTCGGCCTGGCCGCGAACTGCGGCGTCGGCGCCAACGCCGGCACCAACGCGCTCGCCCGCAAGTGGTTCCAGATCGACCTGCTCGCCGGCACGCCGCTGTCGGACTTCCGCAAGATCCGCAACGTCTACCCGGAGATCGGGTCGAACGCGATCGGCGGCGGCTACAGCTCGCTCATGAACGGCGCCCTCGTCAGCGCCCCCTTCAAGTGGGGCCCGGCCGACAACACGACCGGCACGCTCTTCCGCGGCGTGGCCGCCACGTCGGACGCCACCTGCCTCAACCATCGCGGCTCGACGCGCAACGGGCAGGTCACCGTCGGCGCCACGCTGCTGGCGGGGCTCGACTGCCCGGCGACCTGGCCGCTGGTCAACGGCGTGCCGACCTTCCTCGGCGCGCGCCAGCTCTCCGACGTCGCCTTCGACAGCCTCCAGGCGGATCAGGGGAGCCAGTTCCACTTCGACTGGTGGCGCATCCCGGAGCGCCTGCGCGATCAGAAGTTCCTGGGCGACTTCCAGACCTACGGCATCACCTCGGACCACTACGCGGAGATCCTGCGCGGCTACGGCGCCGTGACCCCGCGTGGGACCGGCGCGCCGACCGTCACGGGCTACCCGCTCGGGCTGGAGTGGCACTGGCAGGCGTTCAGCTTCACCAATCCGCAGATCGCCAACGTGATGTTCTGGCAGGCGACGATCATCAATCGGAGCGCCGACGTCTACGGTCAGGGCATCAGCTACGACTCGCTGTACGTCGGCCTCGCGCTCGGACCGACGCTCGCCTCGCAGTGGCCGGCCACGTACTTCGACCCCGCGCGCAGCACGGCCTTCTCGACGCCGCGGTGCGTCAACCCGAACTGCAACAACGCGACGGCGTTCCCGAACCTCTGGGGCACCGGCCGCGAGTCGCACGCCAACGGCGAGAACGCGGTCATCGTGCTCAAGTCGCCGATCGGCGACCTGCGCAACAAGCTGCTGACCCGCCCGGGACGCTTCAACGACCCGACCAGCCCGTTCCGCGACGACACGATCACCTTCAACGTCGGCCGCCTCTGCGAGTACGGCGACTGCTCGTTCGACTCGTACTTCGCGACCGAGCGGCGCGGCTTCGGCATGATCTCGTCGACCGCGGCGAACGTGCTCGACGGGCGCAAGATGACGGACCTCGACGATTACACGTCGTGGAGCCTGTTCCGCAACGTGGACTACCCGGGCAAGGACTCGACCTTCTCGCGCTACGTGCCGGGGAACTGGCACTGGGAGGGGAGCCCGGCCACCCAGGACACGATCTACTACACGAACTGCTCGACGTTCGGCTGCGTGCCGATCTGGGGCGACAGCCTTCCGGGCGGCGCGGTGAACGGCGGCGGCCAGTACGCGCTGCCGGTGACCGCCGGCCCGATCCACCTCGGCGCGGGCGACACGACGGGCTTCTTCTTCGCCGTGACGTTCTCGCAGGACTCGGCCGGCATCCTGACGAACGTGCAGAACGCGACCGACGCGTACCTGTCGTTCTTCCTCGGGCCGCAGCCGGTTCCGGCCCCGCGCATCACGAGCACCGAGGTGAACGCGGGCGAGACGGGCGACCCGTACGTCCGGCTCTACTTCGACGCCACGTCGACGAGCTTCGTCGATCCATTCCTGCTCAAGTTCGCGCAGGACGTGAAGAACTCCACCGCACCGGCGTTCGTCGCCCTGCGCACGCTGAATCCGACGCTCTCCGCCGACATCGAGGCCCGGGCGCGCGACAACCTGCAGGAGATCCTGCTGTTCAAGTCGTGCGACAACGGCACGACGTTCACCGCCAACGACGGCGACTGCATCGGCAACCCGGCGACGGCGCTCACCGGCGCGGCGTTCAGCCCGCCGGCGTGGGTCCCGTACGCGGTGCTGGCGCGCCAGGCGAACGGCACGTTCCAGAGCACCGTGCGCGACAACAACGTGGTCCCCGGGCGCACCTACCTGTACTCCCTGGCCACGCGCTCGCGCGGATTCCAGCAGGCGATCCAGGACATTGACCCGGCGGATCCGCTCTGCGCCACGAGCCCGCCGCCGGCGACGTGCAAGAAGATCTTCCGCGTGCTCAAGCTCGCGGACACGACCTTCAGCAGCGTCCCGCGCGCGTCCGGGCCGAGCTCGGCGATCGTCTACGTGCCGGTGACGCTCCCCGCCGGCAGCCAGCCGGCGACGGTGGCGGTCACCCCGGTGAGCGGCAACCCGACCGTGCCGATCACGATCCGGCTGAGCAACACCGCGCGCGCGGGCACGTACGAGGCGACGGCGTTCAACCGCTTCCGGCTCCGCGTCGACTCGGTGCCGACGAAGGGCACGGCGAAGTACACGCTGGTCGCGCAGAGGGCGGCGACCAACGCGATCATCGCGGGCGGCAGCACGACGGCCGGCGTGGTGGTGGTGGACTCGGTCGTCTTCACGGACCTCACCCCGATTCCGCTCGCTGGGCTCAGCTACACCTCGCTGTTCGTGCCAGCCAACCGCACGGTCGTCGCCGGCACCGACACGGTCCGGTACGAGCTGACCACGGCGTCGCTCGGCGTCGTCGTATCGCAGGCGGGCAGGGCGCTGTTCGCGTCGACCACCCTGACCACCGACGCGACCACGCCGCCGACGTTCCTGGATCGGCCGGACTTCCCGGGCTTCACGCTCCTGATCGACCAGGCGGCGGCCACCGCGGCGCCGACCGAGGCCGTGCTGCTCCCGGGCAACGACACGCTGAACGCCAACGTGGTTGCCTCCGGCGGCATCAACCTGATCCAGGGCTCGATCCGTCGCGGCACCGGCATCAGCGGCCGCTACGAGTTCCGGTTCGTCGAGGACCCGTTCGGTCTCGACCCGGCGGCGCAGCAGTTCGTGTACGACCCGAACAACCCGGCAGCCATCCGGCAGGCGATCCACGACTCGCTGGAGACGCGCCGGGTCGCCACCACGGCCGATACGACCGACGCGCTCCGCACGATCATCGCGGCGACGGCGGACGACTCGGTCAAGAAGCTGCTCACGCAGGGCGCGAAGCTGGTGCCGGCCCGGCTCCCGTTCGTCGTCGTGAACTCGACGACCAACAAGCCGGCGCGGGTCGCCATGCTCCGCCGCACCGACTACGGCAAGCTGAACCGGGTCCTGATCGGTAGCGGCAACGACACGCTCAGCGTGCCGGTGCAGGAAGACGTGTGGGTCCCCGGCGACGAGCTGATCCTGGTCGAGGACGTCCAGGTCGACAGCACGGGCCCGGGCGGCGTCCAGGTGGTCACGCAGACCACCGTGAACGGCGTGGTGACGCGCCGCATCGCGGTGGACACGGTGCAGCGGGTGACTTTCTCGGGGCTCATGCTGGGCTGCGACGCGCCGACGAACTGCAACCCGCTCCGCATTCAGACGGTGGGCGCGACCGGGTACTACCCGTACCCGAATGGGACGGTCGTGGTGGCCGACTACCTGACGCCGGTCGGGGTCGGGAACCGGGCGACCTTCACGATCACCGGCGCGACCACGCCGAGCACCGTGGCGACGCACTCGCAGCTGTCCGACATTCGCGTGGTCCCGAACCCGTTCGTCGTGCAGTCGTTCTTCGACGAGGTGAACGCGCGCACCGGCGATCCTCGCGTCCTCTTCACCAGCGTGCCGTCGCGCGGAACGCTTCGCGTGTACTCGGTGGCCGGCGCGTTCCTGCAGCAGCTCAGCTGGACGGAGGCCGACCTGATCCGGAACCGCGACGAGCGGCAGCCGGGCCTCGTGGTCGGGGACCTTCCGTACAACCTGCGCACGCGCGAGGGCACCGACCTGGCTTCCGGCCTGTACATCTACGTCATCAACGCGACGGACTCGGACGGCAAGCAGATAACGGCGCGCGGCAAGTTCGTGATCATTCGCTAACGAGGACTCACAACCATGCAGAATATTCGCGCGACATTGGCGCTCGCGGGGCTCGCTAGCGTGATCACGAGCTGGGCCGCGGGCGCCCAGGGCGCGCCCATTCCGGGCGCCCTGGAGCCGACCGACCGCAACCCCCTCACCAGGCAGGGCACGCGCGGTGCCGAGTTCCTGCACCTGTTCGTCGGGGCGCGCGGCGCCGCGATGGCGGGTGCGGTGGTGAGCACCGTCGAGGGGCCCACCGCCATGTACTGGAATCCCGCGGGGCTGGCGACGACCGAAGGGTTCTCGATCGCGGCGTCGAGAGAGAACCTGTACCAGGGGCTGGACATCAGCCACGACTTCGCCGGCGCCGCGCTCCCGGTGCTGGGCGGCGTGGTCGGGGTGCACTTCAACTCGCTGAGCTCCGGCGACATCCCGCGCACGTCGATCGGGCAGGCGCCGCTCGATCCCGACCCGATCTTCGGCCGCAACTTCACCTGGACGTCGACGTCGATCGGGGTGAGCTACGGCCGCCGGCTCACGGACCGTCTCGAGCTGGGCGCCACGGGCAAGTACATCACCGAAGGGATCACCGACGCCAGCATCTCGTGGGTCGGGCTGGACCTCGGCACGGTGTTCAACACCGGCATCTACGGGCTCCAGGTGGGTGCCTCGGTGCAGAACATCGGGCCGTCGTCGAAGATGAAGGGCGCCGCGATCCGCCGGCTGGTGGACACCGACCAGTTCTCCCTGGAGCGGACGGCGGTCGATCTCACCACGCGTGAGACCGAGCTGCCGACGCTGTTCCGGTTCTCGATCGGGACGGACGTGCTGGGGCGCACCGGGTCGCTGTTCGGCGACGGCGGCGGCAAGCACGCCCTCCGCGGCGAGATGGCGGTCAACGACGCCATCAACACCGACATCCAGCTCGCCTTCGGCGGAGAGTACAGCTTCAACAACGTCGCGTTCCTCCGCGCGGGGAAGCGATTCTACAACGACGAGCGCGCGATCGGCGGCACGAAGGGCATGTACGGCCTCTCGAGCGGCGCCGGTGTGCGTCTCCCCTTCCGCGGTCGGGCCGTGCGCTTCGACTACGCGTACACCTCACTCGGCGAGCTGAAGAACGTGCAGGTGTTCACGTTCGAGTTCGGCAAGTGATCGTCCGCAGCGACCCATAAAAAACCCCCTCCTTATGCGTATCGTTCGCGGAATCACCCTGCCCCTGGTGCTCGCGCTCGTCGCACCACGAGCCGAAGCCCAGGCCGACGTGCATCGATTTACCGTCGCCCCGCGAGGCGGCTACCTCCACTTCGACCGGGCGAGCAGCATTGCACCGGCCGCGTTCGTCGGCGTGGAGGCCACGTACGCCGTCACGAACTTCTTCACCATCGGGCCGACGTTCGCGGCGTCGCGCCCGAGCACGCGGGGCGAGGACTTCATCGCGTCGATGAGCTTCGCCGACACGACGTTCCTCTTTCAGGTGCAGCAGCCGCTCGGCGTCTTCGACATCGGGCTCGCCGCCTCACTGCGCGCGCCGACGATGCTCGGCCGCGTGGCGCCGTACCTGATCGGCTCCGTCGGCACGTACGTGATCTACATGGATCCGCAGGTGATGCGCGGACCGCGCAGCTTCTCCAAGCTCTCCATGGCGGGCGGCGCGGGGCTCAACGTTCGGGTGAGCGACCGTGCCGGCGTGATGCTCGAGGTGCGTGACCACATCTTCACGGACTACGACCGCACCCGCCTCAACCCGACGTCCACGCAGTTCCAGAACAGCCGATTCGTGGAGGACTTTCCCGCGCCTCCCGCGGCGAAGAGCACCATTCACAACCTCGCCTTCAGCCTTGGGTTCAGGTACGTGCCGTCGCGCAACGACGACGGCACGTCGCAGGGTGATCAGGGTGGCACGACCGGAGGAAGCAACTGATGATCACCCGACAGCAGCGTTGGGGACGACTCGGTCCCCTGTCCGTCGCCACGGCCGCCGCGCTCGCGTTCGCGGCGTGCGAGAGCGACCGGGCCACTATCCTCCAGCCGGCGGGCGATCCGTCGTACAACGCGAACCTCGCCAACGTCCAGCGGAACACGCCGGACGGTGAGTTCGCGGCGGTGAAGCCGCGAAGTGCGGCGGGCACGGCGAGCTTCTTCGTGACCCTGCGGGGGCTCGACTCGCTCGCCGGCAGCGCGGTGTACCAGATCTGGCTCGGCAAGCAGAACGGCGCCACGGTCACCGACTTCGTGAAGGCCAACGCCGCGATTCTGGCGGAGCGGGTGGACACGACGTTCACGCCGGAGGGCGACCCGGAGGTCAACCCCAACGAGACGCTGGACGTGACGGCGTCGTCGTTCAACCGGGGCGGTCCGTCCACGACCGTCTCGATCGAGGTCAACGCGACGACCTTCGGCTCGGACCCGCGGGCGAAGGACGTTCTCCTCATCACCGTCGAGGACAACGCCAACGCCACGCAGCCGGGCGACATCCGGCCGTTCTGGTCCCGCACGGCCGGCGCGTCGCTCGGCCTGACGGCGGCCGAGAGCACGCTCGTCAACGACGTGAGCTTCGGGAACTTCGATCCGGATCCGTCGAAGGAGTACATCTACACGCCGGTCGCGCGCGGCACGGCGAGCTTCCGCGGCAACGTGTTCGTGACCGACGACTCGGGTCTCGCGCGGCCGCCGAAGGGCTACTACTACGAGACCTACCTGATCACGCGCGAGCGGGTCCCCGCGGGGACCGGCACCGGGACGAACGCGCGCACCAAGGACACGCTCAAGGTGCGCTCGGTCGGCGCGCTGACGGCGCCGTTCCCGCGGCGCGCTACCTCGCTCCGCGACGCCGACATCACCCTCGTCGACCCGGTCGTGCTCGCCGACCCGCCGGTCATCCTGGCGGCGGCGTCCCGTCTGGGCGCCGACACGGCCAACCTCGTCGCCGGCCAGCCATACGCGGTCTTCAACGAGATCCGGATGACGCTGGAGAGCAAGAAGGGATCGCCGGACCGAATGGCGCCGACCGTGGTGCTGCTCGGGGCAGTACCGGATGTAGTTCGGCAGTCCGCCTCGACGCAGTAAGCAGGAGCGAGGTGCTGACGAGCGTCGGGTGACAAGCAATTCGAAACGGGGCCCTCCGCACCAGTCGCGGAGGGCTCCGTTTCGCGTTCGGCCGGAAGTGGCTGCCACTCAGGTGGCGAACCGGACCGCGTGTGCAGGCCGACCGACGAGGCGCCTGCACGATCATTGCACCGCGGCCGCGTCTGTTGGGGTCGACGTCGCCAGACACTCCATCAGAAACCACTAACGTGATTGCACATACCGCTCGCCGCGCATACGCCCCGGCCGCGCTGCTCCTGGTCGGATTGGGGATGCCATCGGCTCTGGAGGCGCAGCTGCCGGGCGCGCCCGTGCTGCAGAACGCATTCACGAACCCGGGCCTCACGGCTGCGGTGAACTTCTCCTGGAACGGCGACGGGTCGGCGTACGCCGGCGCGGCGGCCTGGGCGCCGGCGGGCGGACGCTTCCAGCTCAGCGGTGGACTCGGCGGCTTCTCGCCCGACGGCGGCGGGACGATGTTCGCCTACGGGGCCCGCGTGAGCCTGCCGCTCTTCTCGCTGCTCGGCGGAGGACTCGGGGTGGCGCCGTTCGCCGGGTTAGGTGGCGCGAGCGGTGACAGCACGTCGATCAGCTACCTGCCGCTGGGCGCCGGCGTCGGCTACCGGCGCGGGCTCGGCAGCCGCATGGGCGTCTCACTGTTCGCGACGCCGTTCCTCCTCTGGGCGCGCAGCTCGCGCACGGGCGAGGACGCGGTGAAGGGCGGACCACGCTTCCGCACGTCGCTCGGCGCCGACTTCTCTTTCACCCCGAAGATCGGCGTCACGGCGGGGGTCGAGCTCGGGCAGAAGCCGAACGAAGGTAAACCCGGGCCGAGCGCTTCGGTCTTCGGCCTCGGGCTCTCCTACGCGTTCCGCTGATGCGGGGCGCGTTCGTGTTTCACGATCCAACCTCAGGAGCGAATCCCATGCACCACCGTCGTCGCGTTCTGTCGGCCGCGCTTCTCGGCGCGTCGGCGCTGCTCCTTCCCGCCGACGGGCGCGCGCAGGCGTGGAGCTACCCGGCGTTTCAGGCGCCGCGTGTCGAGCCGCGCGAGCTGAACTTCTCGTTCTCCGACGCCGACCCGGGCACGGTCCTGCTGTTCCAGTGGCGGGAGGGCCGCTCGTCACGCACGCAGCTGTCGCTGGACGCCGGGTTCGTGGACGACGCGTTCGGCGGCTTCAGCAACGACGACGATGTACTCTTCGTCGGCGGGCAGTTCGGGCAGCAGCTCGCCACGGCGAACGCGAACATGCCGTTCGACTTCCTGCTGACCGTCGGGGTGAACTTCGCGACGTCCGACCCGATGACGGCGATTCGGGTTCCGGTGGGCGTCTCGATCGGGCATCGGTTCCCGCTCGAGGGGAGGATGTCGATCACGCCGTGGATCCACCCGCGGATCTCGATCGACCACTTCAACTGGGACACCGGATTCGACTTCCGTGGGAGGGATGACTCCGAGACCGACGCCAACTTCGTCATGGACCTGGGCGGGAGCTTCGAGTTCAGCCCGAACTTTGCCCTGCGACTCGCCGCGTCCTTCGGCGGCGATGTCCTGGACGACTCATTCGGCGTGTCGCTGGCATGGCGGCCGGTCGGGAGCCGCGCGCCAGTGGGGCGGCCGCCGCGGCGCGGCTGAGGCCGCGGGGCGGGGGAGCGCGGGGCTTGGCCCCCATCTTGCTCTGGGCTAAGAGGTTACCGCGTTCCCGCCGCCAGGTTTGGCTCAATGACTCAGACACAGCTGCCGTCGGTCCTCATCGTCGACGACAACGAAGACAATACGGACATCATCCGCCACTACCTCGAGAGTCGCGGGTACCCGATCACGGTCGCCCACAACGGCGACGAGGCGCTCTCGCAGTTCGAGACGGTGCGCCCGTCGATCGTCCTGCTCGACGTGATGATGCCGGGGCGCGACGGGTGGGAGGTGTGCCGCATCATGAAGTCCCACGCCGAGCACGGGAAGAATGTGCGCGTGATCATGGTGACGGCGCTCGACGAGATGGACGACAAGCGCACGGCGCTGCAGACGGGCGCCGACGACTACGTCGCCAAGCCCTTCGACCTGGCGCGCCTGGTTCAGGTGGTCGAGCGCAACGCGGCGCTCCTGCCCACGGCCACGCGGTGACCGTCCGGTGACCCGTCAGGCGCCGTCCACCCCGGCGCACCCGGCGTGACGCAGCCCGTCCTGCTCACCGACAGCGACGACACGGCGGTCGCCCAGGCGGCGGCGCTGCTGGAGTCGTGGCGGCTGGAGGTGCGGCCGGGCGAGCGCACGCTCGCCGTCGCCGTGGACGAGGTGGCTGACGTGCGCGCGGTGCTCACCACGACGATCAACCCGAACGCGCTGCGCGACGTGGTCGAGCAGGCGCGACGACTCGGCCTGCCCGTGATCGTGGGGTGCCGCGACGAGACGGCGCGCCGGCGCGCCGTCGAGCTGCGCGTCGAGGAGTGGTACCGGATCCCCGCCGAGGCCGACGAGATCGCGGCGCGGGTGCGCGGCGCGATCGCGCGGCGGATGCCGACCGGCGGCGAGGTGACCGACCGCGTGGCGCGCGTGGAGTACGAGGAGATGCTCTACGACTACCTCACCGGGCTCCCCACGCTGCCGGTGATGGTCGAGCGCATCCGCAACCTGTTCAAGGACCGGGGCGAGCTCATCGTCCTCTACTTCAACTTCGTCCGCTACTCCAAGATCGAGGAGCTGTACGGCTGGGAGAAGCTGGATGCGGTGCTGGAGACGACCGCGCACGCGGTGCGCGAGTTCCTCAGCGACAGCGCGCTCAAGACGTCGCGGGTGATGGTCAGCGCGCGCAACGACGACGACTTCGTCTTCTTCCACGTGCCGGAGTCCGGCGTGGCGGCGGCCAGCGACGCCGAGGTGACGGAGCTGGCGGCGCGGCTGGAGCGCTTCGTCGCCGGGCGCATCGAGGCGACCCACGGCGAGGAGGTTGCGGCGCTGTTCGACATCTACGTCGGGCGCTCCCACGTCTACTACAGCCCGAAGACGCGCCTCGAGCGGCTGATCTACCGCGGCATCCGCGAGGCGGCGGCCGCGGCGAAGAGCGTCGAGGAGCGGGAGCGCGCGCGCAAGGTGGCGGACCTGCGCGCCACGCTGCGCGACCGGCGGGTGTACATCGACTACCACCCGATCGTCGTCGCCGACACGCGGAAGGTGTTCGGCTACGAGGCGCTGGCGCGGGGCGAGATGCGCAGCCTGCGCAGCCCCGAGGTCATGTTCGAGGTCGCGGCCGAGGCGGACCTGATCTGGGACCTGAGCCGCCTCTGCCGCAGCAAGGCGCTGGAGGGAGTGCACACCCGGCTCCAGCCCCACGAGATGCTGTTCCTGAACGTGGACCCGCAGGACTTCGCCGACCCCACGTTCACCGACCAGCTGGAGTCCGAGGTGAAGGACGCGCAGCGCGTGGTCATCGAGATCACCGAGCGCACGGCGATCAAGGACTACCCGAAATTCCGCGAGCGGCTCAAGGCCTTCCGCGACCGCGGCTACCGCTTCGCGGTGGACGACGCCGGCAGCGGCTACGCCGGGCTGGGCTCGATCGCCAACCTCGAGCCCGACTTCATCAAGCTCGACATCTCGCTGATCAACTGCATCGACACGAACTTCATCAAGCAGAGCCTCGTCGAGACGATCGTGCGCTTCGCCAACGACCAGAACGCGATGGTCATCGCCGAGGGCGTCGAGCGGGCGGAGGAGTTCGAGACGGTCAAGAAGCTGGGCGTGCACCTGGTGCAGGGCTTCTACCTGCACAAGCCCGCGCGGATGGACCCCCACGCCACGCCGGCCACCGTGCCGCGCTACACGGAGGCGGCGGGGACGGGAGACTGAGAGGCACGTACGGGGGATGCGGGACGCGGGACGCGGGATGCGGGATGACAGGGCCAGCGCGATCGCGCCAGCTCACCTCCCGCATCCCGCATCCCGTACCTGCCGTCACAGTAGTCCATTCACCAGGTCGAACGAGCGGCGGGCGGCGCCGAGGCCGGCGCGGACGAGGGAGCGGGCGCGCGAGCCGGCGTCGGCGCGGCGGGGCGGGTCGGCGGCCCAGGCGGCCAGCGCGCGGTGGAGGGCGTCGGCGTTAGGCACCGAGGCGCCGCCGCCGGCGGCGAGCAGGAGGCCGGCGTCGCGGCTGAGGGCGTGGCGGGGGCCGAACAGCACCGGCGCGCCGAACGCCGCCGGCTCCAGCACCGAGTGCAGCCCGGCGGCGTGGAAGCCGCCTCCCACGAACGCCGCGTCGGCGAGGGCGTAGAGCTCCCCCAGCACGCCGACGCGGTCCACCAGCACCACCTCGGCCGCCGGCGCCCCCTCAGCGCCCAGTCGCGCCAGCGGCACGCCGGCCCGCGCCGCCCAGCCCTCGATCGGGCGCAGGTGCGCGGCGGTCGGCTCGTGGGGCGCGATGATGAGCCGCGCCGACGGATGCGCGGCGCGGAGTCGCTCCCAGGCCGGGAGGAGTGCCTCCTCGTCGGCGGGCCAGGTGGATCCGGCGACGAGGGTGAACCGCCACGCCGCGCCGGCCGAGAGCGGCGCCAGCACCGGCGACGAGCGGTCCGCCGCGGCGGCGCGCGCCCACACCTGGTCGTAGCGCGTGTCGCCGGTCACGACGACCGCCTCCGGCCGCACGCCCAGCTCCACCAGCCGCGCGGCGTCGTCGGCGTCGATCGCGCCCACGGCGTCGAGCAGCGCGTAGGCGTCGCGGAGCATTACGCCGGCGAGCCGGCCACGCCGGGACGAGCCCGCGGCGAGCGTGGCGCTGATCAGTCCGAGCCTGACGCCGCGATCGGCCGCGGCGGCGGCGAGCGACGGCCAGACGTCCAGCTTGCTGAAGACGAGCGCCGTCGGACGCAGGGCGTCGAGCGCGGCGGCGGCGTCGCCCGCGGTGTCGAACGGCAGGTAGTCGGCGAAGTCGGCGCCCAGCGACTGCGCGAACCGCGCGGCGCTGGGCGAAAAGAACGTGTACGCCACCTGCGCGTCCGGGCGCTCGCGGCGCACCAGCTCGACCACCGGGCGGGCCTGGAGCCCCTCGCCGACCGAGGGTGCGTGCAGCCAGAGCAGGGGCCGCGCGGGGTCGCGCCCACTCCCGCCCCAGCGCCGGTATCGCTCGCGGATGCCGCGCCGGGCGCGCAGCGCGCGCAGCAGCTTGCTCCCGCCGGCCGGCGCCAGCGCGGCGAGCGCGCGGGCCAGCTGGCCCGCCGCGCCGTAGCCCAGCCGCAGCGCGGGGTGCACCGGGGTCCGGCGGCCGCGGCGGCCCCGCCTAACGCTGCTGCGGGCGGCCGGCCTTCTGCGCGAGCACCGAGTCGATGACCTGCCGGAAGTTCTCGAGCGGCGCCGCGCCGCGCACCATCGCCCCGTCGCCGATGATGAACGTCGGCGTCGACTCGACGCCGGAGGCGACGGCGCGGTCGAAGTCCGCCTGGATCAGCGGCCGCAGCCGGTCGGAGGTCATGCACGAGCGGAGCGCCGCCGGGTCCACGCCGGCGCGGACCGCGAGCGAGTCGGCGAAGTAGGCCTCCGCGTCCGCGCGGGCGCCCCAGCGCTCCTGCGTGTCGAACAGCGCGTCGTGCATCTGCCAGAAGCGGTCCTGCGCCGCGGCGCACATGGCCGCCTCGGCGGCCGGCCAGGCGTTGCGGTGGCTGGGGAGCGGGAGGTTCAGGTACGCCATCCGCACCTTCCCCGTCTCCACGTACTCGCGCCTGAGCGCGTCGTAGGTCGAGTCGTGCCACATCTTGCAGAACGGGCACTGAAAGTCGCTGACCTCCACCACCCACACCGACGCCGACGCGCTCCCCTGGATGCGGGCGCGGTCGGCGCGCGCCGAGAGCGCTCCGGGGTCGGCGGCCGCGGGCGCGGCGGGCGATCCGGCGGGCGATCCGGCGGCCGTCGCGCTCTCCCCCTTCTGCCGCTCCGGCGCCGGACGCGGCGGGGGGTCCTCGCTGCGGCCGCACGCGGAGGCCAGGCCGAGCGCGGCACTGGCCGCGAGCGAGGTGGCGATGAGACGAACGCGCCGCTGGCGGCGGCGCGTCGGCGACTCGGGGGGGAGGGGAGGGGGAGGGGCCATGCTATTTGCTGAAGTTCGCGGAGACCCGTCGGACGGTGTCCGTGTTCCGGTCGAGCAGGTAGACGCTCGAGCCGACCGCGGCGAGGGCGACGACGAAGCCCAGCTCGCGGTCGAGCCCCACCGTCGTGAGCTCCGACGAGCTCGCGTCGATGACGTAGAGCCCTTCGACCCCCGAGGCGGCGAAGATCCGCCCCCCGGCGAACGCGACATCGTACACGAATCGGGCCGTCGTCCACCGGCCGAGCTCCTTCGGGCTCGCCGGGTCCGCGGCCTCGTACAGGCGGACCCCCGACTCGCCGAGGGCGACCGCCAGCCGGCCGGCGCTGTCGACCGTGACGCGCCGCACCGGCGCGCCGACGGAGAACGACGCGACCCGCTCCACCGAGTCTCCCGCCGGCCGGAGCGCCACCAGCATCGTGTCGATCGCGGCCCAGAGGACGCCGCGCGCCTCGTCGAAGAGCAGCGTCTCGACCGGGCCGCCCACGCCGACGCCCGGCCACACGCGCAGCGTGTCGGCCCCCGTCGGCGCCACCTCGATGCGGTTGCCGACCGCGAAGTAGACGCGCCCGGCGGACGAGGCGACCGCGGTGACGCGCCCGTCGCGCGCCAGCAGCCCGGGCCCCGAGACCGGCGGGTACAGGTAGAGCCCCGCCGGCGAGCCCACCGCCAGCGCCCCCGACGGCGGCACGATGTCGAGCGCGCCGATGCCGCGCACGCCGCTCGCGCGCCGGCTCAGCGCGCGCAGCCCGGACTGCCCGCTCGAAAAGAGCTGCACGCCCGACGTGACGGCGACGGCCACCGCGGTGTCGCGCGCCACGAGGTCGTTGGCCTCGGCGTCCAGCGACGCGCTCACGTTCTGGAGGGAGATCGGGGCGCCCCCGCGGTAGCGCAGCGCGTAGAGCTGGTCGAACTCGCGCCCCACCATGTACCCGATCAGCGACCCGCCCAGGATGGACACGGTGCCGACGCAGGAGGAGCTCGAGCAGGTGCCGACCGAGGTGTTTTGGCTCCCGTTCAGCGTGTACGCGCTCGACGCGGCGAAGCCCACGAGGGCGCCGATCCCGAGGAACAGGTACCGGCGCGGGATGCGCCGCGAGCGCGGCAGGTCATCCGCGCGCGCCCGCCGCGCGGACGAGGCGGCGGGACGCGAGGCGAAGTCGCCGCCCCCCGCCGACTGTGCGGGGAGCACGGGTGCGAGCGAGACGAGCTGCGTGCCGACCAGCAGTGCGGCGGCCAGGGTGGGGGCGGCGCGACGCCTCACGGGCGGGGCACGCGGATGGCGCGCGAGCGCGTCGTCTTCCGGCCGGTCGTGAGGTCGGTCACGGTGAGCTCGATCATGTAGTCTCCGTATGGCGCGCGGTCCAGCGCCAGCGCGAGGTAGTTGGGGACGCGGTCGCGGCCGCCCGCCGGCACCGCGCGCTCGTAGCGCAGCACGACCCGGTCGTCCCCCTCGGCCGAGGCGCCGACCGCGTCGGCCAGGCCGCCGAGGAGGCGCGCGGCGAAGTCGGCGGGGCGGAGCATCTCCGTGAGGCGCAGCGCCAGCTCGATGCGGATCCGCCCGTTGCCCTGCGAGTCCGCGGTCACGCCGTAGTTCTCCCAGTACAGGAACAGCGTGTCGTCGGGCGCGTAGGTCAGCGACCCGTTAGGCACGATCAGGAAGTCGCCGCGCCCGCGCGGGTCCGCGGCCGCGCCCTCGCGCGGGACGATGCGGCGCGCGACCAGGATGTCGGAGGTCGCCAGCGCGCCGGCCGGGAAGGCGTCCAGCTCGACCGCCGCCGAGGCGCGGGCGTTGTGGCCGCTCCCCGGCTCGCGGGCCTCCACGCGGTAGAAGTACTGGCCCGGCGGCAGCACGCGGCGCCAGCTGCGGCCGGTCACGCGCTCGCGCGAGGCGGCGCGCACCACCGACGAGTCGCGCGCGGCCACCAGGTCCCGCCGCAGGCCGTCGGTGATGAAGAGCGCCGTCTCCAGGGTACTCTGCTGCACGTCCACGTCGCGCAGCATCCGCCCGGTGGGGATGTCGGCGAACACCGAGACGTCCACCGCGTTGGCCGAGTCGCCGCGGAAGCGCGCGATCTGCACCGCGACGCTGTCGACGCGCACGGCCGACTTGAGGTTGTCCAGGCGCATCGGCGCCATGTAGCGGAGGTTCTCCGCGTACGCCCGGAAGTCGCCGGCGTACGAGGCGTAGTTCATCGCCGGCGGCCCCATGAAGACGAAACGAATCTTCGACTCCGGGTACCACCACACCGTCGTCACCTTCGCGACCGCCTCCGGGCTGGCGGCGACGTTCGTGACCTCCGGGGCGAACGTCGCCACCACCGGCGGCGGGCCGTAGCGGATGTACGCGTCGCCGCGGTCGGTGCGCCAGCCCTTGGTGCGGAACTCCGGAGACGAGAAGCGCAGGTCGGCGTAGGCGACGCGCGAGAGGAACTCGACCCGCGCCTCGTTGACCGGCGTCAGGCGCAGCGGGTCGATGCGGTCCCAGAAGAGGGAGTCGAGCTGGAAGCGTGCCCCCTCGGGGAGCTGGCGGTACGCCTTCGCGTCCTCCTCGCGCAGCACCCCTTCGAGGCCGAGCATGTCGCGCCGCTCGTCCTGGTCCAGCCGCGCCAGGGCGCTGTCGAACACCGGCTGCGCCTCAGACGTCCGGTCGGTGCGGTGGAGCGCGAGGCCCAGGGCGAACAGGAGGCGGTACGACATGGGCTGCGCGGAGCGCAGCTCGGTGGCGGTCCGGACCATCTCCTCGTAGCGCCCCGCGTCGTAGAGCAGGGCAAGGAGCGCCGCGGTCGCGGCCTCGTGGGTCGGGTTGGCGAGGATCGCGGCCCGGAAATGATCTTCGGCCTTCCGCGCGTCCAGCTCGCCGGCGTCGTCGAGCGGATGGCTGGACTGCGCCAGGAAGTCCGCGGTGTAGTGCCAGTCGGCGATGGCGCGGTTCGGGTCGAAGACGAGCGCGTCGCCGGTGATCATGCGCCGGTTGGCCATCGTCGTGAAGCGCCGCTCGTGGATCTGGCCGAGCTCCCAGTGGATCTCGGCCAGCACCTTCGGGTCCTTTCGCTCGTTCGCGGCGCGGAGCGCCTTGTTGAACAGCCGCTCGGCGTCGAGCCGCAGGAAGGGCGTCTTGAGCCGGATGCGCCCCAGCTCCATCAGGTAGAACGGGTTGTTGGCGTCCAACTCCAGCGCCCGCTTGATGTGCCCCGTCGCCTCCCGCCGGGTGAGCAGGTCGCTGAAGCCGAGCCGCGTCGTGCGGGAGAGCAGCACTCCGCGCTCGAAGTGGGCGGGGGCGTAGTTGGGGGCGACCTTGGTGGCGCGTTCCAGCAGGTCGAGCGCCGCCGAGGTGTCGCCTGCCCGCGCCCGCTCCAGTGCGGCCTGGACAATGGAGTCGGCGGCCGCCGCGCCTCGCGCCTCCCGCCTGCTCTGGGCGTGGCCGGTCGCGGCGCCAGCGAGGAGCAGGAGCGCGAGCGCCGCCAGGGGCGGCAGGACGAGCCGCTCGGCACCGAAGGCGGGCGGGCGGTGGAAGAGCGACAATGCGTTCATGGACCGTCTGGCGCGGCGTGACGCGGGCGAGGGGGCCAGTCCCGCGGTGGCTGCAAGAAGTATGTATCCCCGCGCATCGCATGGCCATAGCTCTGGTACGGGACGATTGCCGACAGGGACGAGCAGCAGTCCGAGCGCGGTCTGTGCCCGCGGTGCCGTGGAGTGCCTCGCTCCGGTCCCGAGCGCCTCGGGCAGCCGACCTCTGCCGGGAGCGGCGAGCGTTGGGCGCGGAGCGACACGTTCCTGCCCTGCTCGCTTGCGCGAACGCACGGTCGTGGTCGCCATGCGCGGTAGCGATCCGTGGCGAGCCGTGCCGCGGCGGTGGCGGCTCGAGCGCCGGCGGTGCCCCGCGACGTGACAGCCCCGGGCGTGACGAGAGTGCGAGCCGACTTCTTGCGAGTCAGTCGCGCGCGTGGAGCGACTGCGCGCCATCGTCGTGCCGCACCGCACGTTACACATCAGAGTGCGGCGCGATATGGGGCATGTCTCTTGCACAACTCGCGTCGCTATTGAGCAAGGGCGATGGGCTGTCCGTAACGGTCCGGCCTCGCGGCCGTCGGTCGCGCCGAGTCGACGCGTCAGGCGCGTCGGGCGCGTCAGGCAGAGTGGCGAGGTCGGTGGGCACGGTCGGCCGTCGAAGGCATTGTACGACCTTACGGATTCGGGAGGAGTCATGCGCACGATGCGGCGGCCGAGTGTCGCTTGGGTAGGCGGTGCAGTGGCGGCGGCCCTCGTGGCCGCGCCTGGGCTGAACGCGCAGCAGCGCGAGCCTTATCCGGCGACGCTGTATCACGGCACGGGGCTGATTGACATCCCGGTCGCGTGGGTCTCCCCGCGCTCGGCGGATTCGTGGGTGCAGACGGCGGCGAAGACGATTCCGTGGGCCAACGAGGGGCACAGCCTTCCGAGCTACATCAACACGAACATCTCGATCGACACGCACTGGGCCGGCCGGTTCTCGGTCGGCGCGACCGCGTACAGCCAGAACCCCGACTACGGCTTCTTCGGGCAGGCGGTGCTGCTGCGCGACGGCGACGTCGGGTACCTGCCGGCGGTCGCGGTCGGCGTCCGGAACCTCGGGAACTGCAAGACGCAGGACCGGTTCGGCGCCGGATGCGACGTGCAGCTCCAGTCGACCGGCGAGTACAAGCGCGTGGAGATGTACCAGGACTTCAACACGCGGCCGACGGTCTACGGCGTGGCGACGAAGGAGTTCGGCGCCGCGGACGCGGGGCAGGGCAGCTTCTCGATCGGCTGGGGGACGGGGATGTTCCGCGAGTTCCCGGGCAGCCTGGGCGAGAAGGGGTACAGCGAGCGCGGGACGATCGTCGACGGGCTGTTCCTCGGCGGGCGCTACTCGTTCCACCCGACGCTGAACACGACGATGCACGTGCTGGCCGAGAACAACGGCTTCGACTACAACATCGGCGTCATCGGCGACTGGCGCGGCGTGTCGCTCGGCCTGTACGGCACCGAGCTCGAAGAGGGCGGCCGCGGCGACCAGGGCGGGGTGTTCAACTACACGAAGTTCAACGTCTCGCTCGGCTACAGCGGCAACATCATCGACATCTCGCGCGGCGTGATTCTGCGGACGCGCATCACGGAGCTGACCCGCGAGCAGACGCGCCTCCGCCTGGAGATCGCGAACCGCGAGCGGCGGATCCACGGGCTCGAGGTCGCCCTCCGGCGTGCGCAGGCCGGTGAGCTGGCGACGATCGATCAGCGCCGCCGGCAGCTCGAGGAGGAGCTGCAGGCCGAGCGCCGCGCGATCGACGAGGCGAACGAGCGCCTGCGGCAGCTCCAGGGGGCCCCGCGGCCGCCGGCGGCGAATCCGCCGGCGAATCCGCCGGCGGCGACCACTCCGCCCTCGACGACCACGCCGCAGCGCTGATCGGGCAGGCCTACGCGGTACCACGACCTCAACTGGACTATGCGCATGATTCGCAAGACGACGATCGCGGCGACGCTCACGGCGACAGTCGCTGCCCTGGTCGCCGCTCGCGCCGCGGGGGCGCAGGACGAGTTCCCGATGACGCTGTACTGGGACACGGGACTGATCGACATCCCGGCGGCCTGGGTGGCGCCGATCTCGGGCGACTTCACCCTGAACTACTCGGGGAAGCGCTTCACGACCGACCCGAACGACCAGAAGCTGGACTACAGCAAGAACCTCAACTCGCAGCTGACGTTCTCGCTGGCGTTCGCCGGGCGCGTGGAGCTGGGCGTGGCGGCGTTCTCGAGCAACCCCGAGGAGGGGCTGTTCGCGAAGGGGCTGCTGATCCGCGAGGACGACTTCCGGGAGCGCGGCGGCTTCGCGCGGTGGATCATCCCGTCGATCGGCATCGGCGTGCGCAACATCGGGCGGTACGACGAGATCGACCGGTTCGGGATCGGCTACGAGCTGATCCCGCCGTTCGCGCAGGGCAACGACACGCCTAACGCGCGGCACCGGCCGGACGCGGCGCACCGGGACTTCAAGACCACGAACTCGCTCTACGGCGTGGCGACGAAGAGCTTCAACCTCGCCGAGATCCGCCCAAACTTCCCGGACCTGAGCTTCAGCGTCACGGCCGGCTACGGGAACGGCCTGTTCAACGACGACGGCGGGCTGAAGGATCGCGGCATCGTCTACTCGCAGCACGACCGGGGCGGCCTGTTCTACGGCGTGAAGTCGGACTTCTCCGCGGGCCCGAACCTCATCCTGACGGTGATGTTCGAGGACAACTCGTGGGACTACAACGCCGGCCTCTCGCTCGCCTACCGCGGGCTGCGCGCCGGCCTGGCGTTCACCGAGCTGGGCGCGGGGTCGCGCGCGGAGGTGGCCGCGCTCCCCGGCACGGCGACGGCGGACGACTCGGCGCGCGCGATCTCGGCGTCGCTCTACAACTACCAGAAGACGGTCTTCACGCTCGGCTGGCAGAGCAACGTGTTCGCGCTCCTGCGCGGCGAGTTCCTGCAGAACAAGGCCGCGGCGCTGGAGCGGCAGCGCGAGGGGCTGCTCGCCGAGATCACGGCGCGGCAGCAGCGCATTGCCGCGCTGGAGCTCGAGATCAACCGGTACGAGGCACAGAATCTGCTTGAACTGGAGCAGCGGCGTCAGCAGGCGGAGGCCGAGCTCCGCGCCGAGCGCGAGCAGCTGCGCCGGCTCGAGGAGCGGCTCCAGCAGCTGGAGCGGCAGAATCCCACCCGCCCGCCGCAGCAGCGGCGCTAGCAGCAGCATCGCGACGACGCACGCCGGCGGCGGTTCGACACGCACGCGCCGCCGGCGGAGCGCGGCGGAGACGCGGCACACACACGCGGTCCACTCGACTTCAGGACGAGAACATGCTTTCGATGAAGCGCATCGCGCTCGCGGCCGCCGTGGCAGTCGCGGCGTTCGCCGTTCCGGCCGCGCCGCTGTCGGCGCAGACACCCGACCGGAGCCGGGTTCAGGATCAGGCCTACGAGAAGCGCCGCAAGGAGCTGCTGGACGAGGTGCAGGCCGCGCAGAAGCGGCTGGCCGAGATCCGCGGCGACCGCGTGAACCTGCAGGCGCGCATCGAGGCGTACATCGCGCAGCTCCTCAAGAACCGCAGCGAGGCGCTGCTGATGGCGAACGAGACCGCGGCGCTGATGGGCCTCGACTCGGTGCTGACGCAGTCCGAGAACAACCTGCTGGCGCAGCGCGACCGCTTCCTCGCGATCAGCGACGCGGTGCGGCGCCGCACCGGCGCCGTGCTGGTCGTGCTCATGCGCGCCGACTCGTCGTCGGGCGCGCAGTCGCTGAGCGGGGCGAACCTCTCGATCGACAACGCGCAGCTCCAGACCCGCACTTATACCGGCGAGTCCAACCGGGCGCTCGCGCTCGGGGCCGTGGACCAGCTCTACCGCGCCAGCGTGCTGCCGACGTCGCACACGGTGATGCTCCAGGTGAACGTGAACGGCGGGACGCAGTCGTCGTCCGCCAACGTCACGGTCGCCAGCGAGTCGGTCACCTACGTCCAGTTCGCGGTGCGCAACGGGCAGCTCACGTACACGACGTGGACGAGCAAGGGCACGACACCCTTCTGACGGCCTGCGAGCCCTCCGACCTCCTCTGACTCTCTGACTGACTTGCCGCTGTGAGGCTCCTTCCGGCCATGCGCCCCATGCGCCACACCATCGTCGCGCTGTCGCTGCTCGCCGCCTCGGCGCCGCTCGCGCCGGCCGCGGCCCAGGTGCCGCCGGCCGGAGGCGCCGCGCGCCCCGACACGACGCGGCGCGACACCACGCGCCGCACCGCCGCCGACAGCGCGCGCGGCGCCGGACTCGCGGGCGCGATGCCCCTCGTCACCCCGACGGCCGACCAGGCGCGCGGAGTCGACGCGGAGATCCGCGTCGCGCTCTACGAGCTGATGAACGGGAGCTACGTCCCCGCGCTCGGCCGGCTGCGCTGGCTCGACCAGTCGCCGGTCGCGCTCACAGACGCCAGCGCGTCGGGCGTGCTCCGCGGCCGCACCGAGCTGCGGTTCCTGCTCGCGCAGGCGTATTACCGCCTCGGGATGGATTCGGCGTTCCGGAACACCGCGACCGCGCTGGTCTCGGCGGGCGCTGCGCCCCGCTACGCCGGGATCCTCCAGGCGCAGCTGCTGCTCGAGGCCTACCGGCACGGGCAGTACGCGCGCGTCAGCGAGCTGGCGCGGTCGCTGAACCAGTCGGAGCTGCGCGGGCTGGCGTCGCTCGTCGCCGGGCTCGCGTCGTACCAGTCGGGCAGCTACGCCGACGCGCGGACGCAGTTCGCGACGGCGCAGCAGGCGGGGGGCGCCTACGCGCCGTACGCGCAGTACATGGACGCGCTGGCGCAGCTCCGCGGGGACACGGCGCAGACCGCGCCGGCGCTCGCGGCGCTGGCGCAGCTCGCGTCGGCGCAGGGGGGCGAGTTCGGCGACCAGATCCGCCTCACCGCCGCGCAGCTGGCCTACGAGGCGAACCAGTTCGACCAGGCGGCGCAGCTCGCTGGCGGCGTGAACCCCACCGGCGGGCTGGGCGCGCAGGCGCTGCTGGTCCGCGCGTGGGCGCAGTACAAGGCCGGCCAGGTGGACGCCGCGGGGGGCTCGTTCGCCGAGTTCGCGCGCCGCTACCCGCAGCTGCCGGAGCGCGACGAAAGCCAGCTGATGTACGCGCAGACGCTGCTCCAACGGAACCAGACCGACCAGGCGGGGCGCGTCTTCCGCCAGGTCGCCGACTCGATGAAGACCGAGGCGTCGGCGCTGCAGGCGCGGGCGAGCGGGACGATGGGGGAGGCGGCGCGGGCGCTCGTGCTGGCGCGCGCGGCCGGGCTCCTCTTCATCAACGACCCGGCGAACGGCAAGACGGTCGCGCTGGAGGACGCGCCGGGGAGCGACGTGCCTATGCTGGCCGTGATCGTGAGCGACAGCGTGCCGGCGGGGCTCCAGGTGACCTCGCCCGAGGTGATCTCGCTGTCCGACGTCGCGCAGCGCTTCGGGGGCGTGGGCGCCCCGCTCAACTCGGCGGCGTTCCCGCAGCGCGTGCTCTACAGCCAGACCTCCGCGACGCGGACGCGCGGCGACTACTACGGCGTCGCGCAGTCGCTGTACGACGCGGACGTGGCGGTGGCGCTGGCGCGCTACCGGCTCCAGGAGCAGCTCGACGCCCTCGCGCGGCAGCTCCGCGTGCTGGGCGCGCTCCAGCAGCAGATCGCCGACGACGCGCAGCGGTTCGGCCAGATCGCGCAGCAGCTCCAGATGACGCGCGACTCGCTGGCCAAGCTCGAGACGGTGCTGGAGGCCAACGCGCAGAGCGTGCGCGAGCTGTTCACCGGGCGCATCCGCGCGACGCGGCTGCTGGCCCAGGAGAACGCCGGGCTGCTCGACAGCGTGCAGCGCACGCTCGGCGGCACGCTCTCCGGCTCCGAGCAGGAGATGATGCAGACGGAGGCCTCGACGGCGCGGACGTACGGCGAGATCGCCGACCTGATCGAGCGCGGGCTCAATGGCGCGATCCAGCGGCACCCGGCGTTCGTGCTGCGCGACTCGATCCGCACCCGCGGGGACCGCATGCGCGGCCTGCTGGGCGAGGTGCAGCAGGTAGTCGCGAGCACGCAGGCGCTGCTTGCCGCCGAGTTCGCGCGGCTCCAGGGGCTGGAGTCGCAGCAGACGGGCGGGCTGCGGGGCGCCCTCGCGGCGGCGGAGGCGGCGCGCAACGCCGCCGAGGCGCGCGTGATCGCGGTGGTGGAGCGCGAGCTGACCGCGCGCTCGGGCGAGATGCTCGCCGGTCTGCGCCGCGACACCGAGGCGGCCGACTTCGGCTCGGCGAGCGCGGCGTTCTTCCAGGCGCTCGAGGCCGGTCGCGCGACGACCGGCGGCGGGGCGACCGGGGATGCGTCAGGCAGCGGCGCGGGCAGCGGCGGAACCGCGGGCGGCGCCGGCGGTAGTAGTGGCGGCACGACTTCAAGCAGCGGCTCGGCGAATCGTCCGGCGGCGTCCACAGGCGCCCCGGCTGGCGCGGGCGGCGGCG